>DATCJV010000063.1:0-6031 GCA_036562625.1 Bacillota bacterium
GCACAGAACGGCATAATTCATATCTTTCTCCCCGGGGAATACCTGCCTTTTCCCTAGGGCAGACCCCCAAAGAGCAACAATTGACACTTCCTCGGGGCGCGCCGACATATCCTGTGCTGATGATTTGGTCATTCTTTACAATCACCGCTCCGAAGAGACGGCGCAGGCAGGTTGATCTCTTACTTACCTCCGCGGCTATATTCACGTAATACTCGTCTTTTCCCGGCCTAGACACTGCAGGTACCCCCTTTTATCCTTTCTCGGCGATCGCTTCTTTATAAAGTGTGAGTAATTCTTGGGTCAAGTTTTTTATTGAATAGCGGGCAGCGCTTTCTTTGGCTGCCCGGGCAATCTCCAGCCTGCGCCGGTCGTTTCGGAGAAGTTCCCGGACAGCGGAGGCAAAAGCCCCAACCTCCTCCGGGGTAAGTATTCCATTATAGCCCGAGGTGAACGTATCCTTACTCCCACTGGCTTCCACCGCCACCACCGGCAGACCGGCGGCCATTGCTTCAATAAAAACCAACGGCTTGACCTCGGAAGTAGAGGTCATGACAAACAAATCCGCTGCTCCGTAATAAAGAGGAATCTCCTCATAATTCACAGCTCCGGTAAAGATTACCCGGTCCGCCAGGCCCAACTCAACAGCTAATTTCTTTAGCATCTCTTCGGCGGCTCCGGAGCCCACCAGCATCAGACGGATATCATCACCGAATTCCTCTGCCAATCTGGCGAAGGCGCGTAGTAAGAAGTCGAGGTTTTTTTCTCTTCCGATCCTGCCCACAAAGAGCAAGAGTTTTCTGCGGCCGATCCCGTACCGGTTCCTGATGATTTCATGATCGATCTGTTCATACCTGGCCAGATCAAGAGGATTTGGTAAAATATGAATCTTTTTGGTTACCCCATAACTCCGTAATAATCCTGCGATCGACTCCGCCGGTGTGGTAAGCAAGTCGACACTCTGCGCATAATCCCGGACTGCTTTGCGCCCAGCCCACTTTACCAGATTCTGCGGTAAGGGAAAATAATGGGAATATTGTTCGTACTGGGTATGAAAAGTATAAACCAAGGGCACACCCAAACGCCTGGCCACCCGTAAACCTACTTTGCCAAGGACGAAGGGGTGATGACTATGAATCACATCCGGATTAATTCGCCGCAACAATGAGGTGAGGCCGGGATAACAAGGCACGGCAATCGGGAAATACAATTGCCTGGTTAGGTTCACCGCGGAAAACCGGAAGATCCCTTCGGTCTGTTCTTTTCGGCGATCCTGTATATCCTTGTGATCCGGAGCAAAGATGAAAACTTCATGTCCCAGATCGATTAAACCCTGGCGAAAAAAACGGATGGCCGTAACCACCCCACTTACTATTGGTTCATAAGCGTTAGTAAAAATTACTATTCTCATTTAGTCTCCTCCTATTGCTGAAGAGCTGCTGTCTCATTACTAAGACCCGGACTTGTGTTGGCGACTGTTCCACCTGCCTCCGTATCCTCCTGCCGATGTTCATCAGTTCCGGAATTAATTTCTGGATCCGTGGCGCTCGAAACCGGAGGCAACGCCGGCGCACTTTCTTCTTTCTTATTGACTTGCTCTTGTTTGCTCTCTTCTATGGCGGTCTCCGCTTTTGCGTTGTCCCCCTGAGTATTCGCCTGTGGTATTGGTGGTGTTTCTTGTTTGGATCTCTCCTTTGGCATCACCTGCTTAGGTCCTTCTTTCACCGCCTCCTGCTTAGTTGTCTTCTGCTTAGTCTCTTCTTTTGACGTCTCTTTTTGGGAAAGCGGCGGTGAAGTTGCCGGCCGGTCAGGCAAGACTATGGTAGTCTTGGCCACTCCCGGGTCGCCAAGGATATTGGCGAAGATACACATCTCCTCTTTAGGCAAAGCGGATAATGTTCCGGAAATCCTGATTGTTTTACTCTCTCCCGCGCCCAGCTCCGGAAGGACGAACCACCGCCATGCCAGATCGGAAATGCTTCTCGCTCTTTCCTTTACCAAAGAAAAGAGGATAAATCCGTTGGCCGCTTCATGATTCTGTCGTGTGGTGTTTTTTATCTCCACTGATAAAGAATACGCCAACTTGTTACCGTTTCCAGGTAAAAACATGGCGGACTCAAGCTTAAGTCCAGTGATGACCAAACCTTCTCCCACAACTGTCCGGAGCAGCTCATTCTCTGCTTGCGCCTGATTATACAGATCCTCAAAGGCGGAGGCCTTCTCTTGCCAGAAGACCCGCTCCTCTAGTAACTTGTTATTCTCGGCAAAAAAACCGTTTATGATGACGAAAAACAAAATGATCAAGACAACAAAAACGCCTGCTTTCAACCAAGTGAACCGGTGCGCCAATCAGGATCACCCTTCTTTTCCATTAGTCTAGAAGATTAATACAGTAACCTGAAAGGTTAATACAGTAACCTGAAAGGTTAATGAATAATGCGTAATATGACGAATTAATTAATCATAACTTAATTTCGATTGATTGTAAATTAATCTTCAGTAACCAGTGAAGACGTACTCCTCTCCTGCTTGTGTAGGTTTTCCTTCCAGGCTCAGGGAGAAGACTTGAGCTTAAGCTTTGGTTTAAGTAGTAAAACCTCATTGCCCTGGGATCTGGTTTACTGTATTTTGATGTATGATCTTATTCTCTCTAAAAAGCAGAAAACCTCTTCACTTTGGTGAATCGAATGTCGCCCCCAATAAAACCAGTATCAAGACCTTTCATCTTTTTTCCGATAAAATAAGTAGAAACGCTTAATAAAACCGGAATTTACCAAAGGGCTTTCTCCTCTATTACGTCGAATCTAGCATAAAGAAACAACTTCAGTCAGAAGCGAACCTCTTCCTCTCCATCCTCATATTTTATTAAGTGAACCAGTATTGCAACTTGTGTGCAATAAGAAATTACCGACGGAGCGCATGGCAGCGTACAAGATTAACAAAAAAAGGAGGCGGCTCCGATGAGACAACCCACCATCAGCACTTGGGCTAAGCGCAACTTCATCCAATGGTTATTAGATAACTACACCTTTGCCACAAACAACCCTAGAAAGATCCTGCTTAGTCTGGTGGAACAGAGAGAGCCACTATCCCTTATTCACATCGTAAAAGACGGCGCGTTCTACCGGCCTTTGTTAGTCATTTCCTCTGAGGGTTCGGGAATGCCTCCCTGCTATCTTCTGACCGAAGACGAAGAGATCTCCCATCCGGACCAGATTGAACAGGCTTTGAATAATCTGAAACAGAGCGATCTTTATATTACATTCTACTTTCCTGACCGGTTGGACTGCCAGGTCTTCCTCAATGTACTTGAAGAACCCTTGATCGAGCTTGAGCCGGAAAAAGCCCGCACTCTTCAATTTGATTTTGAGTTACGCTTGCTGCAAGAAGAAAACAAGAAGGCGGAACAACGAAGAGAAATCATGGCCCAAATCGATCAGGTCTTGGCAAACGGAGCGCGGGATGAATTCTACCGTTTAGTACGGGAATTAAAGAAGATCTGAACCGGTCTTCTTTAATTTTTTCCCTGTTATATCCGCCCATACTTCCGCTATTTCTTCCACAACCTCAATCTTATAGTCAACGGTGGTATTTTTTTTAGCCTCCTTTCCTACTAGCACGGTTATGATGCCCAATTCCCGTGCGGGCTCCAAATTCACCGGCTGGTCGTCCAGGAGGATGCATTCATGCCCGGAGACTCCCAGGCTTTCCAAGACCATTTCATAAGATAACAGATGGGGTTTTCCCAAATAGTTGGTGAATTCTATATCAAAAATCTGACTAAAACACTGATGTATCTGTAAAGTTTGTAAGACCCGGTAGACATACCGGCGGGGGCTATTAGAAAAGACTGCTTTTTGAGCGGGGATCCTCATCAATATTTCGTATAAGACCGGGTTTGGTTTAAGGTACTTCTCCACATCTAACTGATAAGTATACGCGCAATATTCTTGCGGATCAACGCCATGCGCCTCTTTTAATCCCCGCAGAGTAGTACCGTATTGGCTATAATATTTCCGACGCAGCTCCGCTCCAGCGGATTTATCCATCCCCAACTTCTTCTGTAAAAACCCTTCGATCCTCCGGTCAATCTGTTTGAGTAGACCGGTCTCCGGTTGATACAGGGTTTCATCCAGATCAAAAAGTAATGTGGTGATCCGCTTTCCCCCGGAACGCGTCAATCTTGATCACACCTTTCTTCGCGACTGAAAAAGCCGTCTGATTAAAGGAACTCTTAGTTCAATGGCGTTATACGGGCAGAGCTCCTGACAGCAATAGCATCTGATACATTTCTGATCATCAATATAAACGCCGGATTTACCCTTCTGTTCCGTCAGGGAGATAATCCCGGCCGGGCATGAACGGACACAAACGCCGCATTGGCGACAGTGATCAGCAATTACCGGGCGGGGAGAAACATATCGTCTCACCAGTTTTGAAACGAAATCTGGCACACGGAGTCTGACCAATAAAAGCGCAGTCGGTACCCGGTAGTCCCGAACCAAATAAGCGTTTAGATCCTCGCCGCTCAACTGAAGCTCTTCGATATTTACCCCTTTTTTGCCTCTGCCTTTGGCCAAGGCCAACACCGGAACTTCCGAGACTTGCAAACCCATAATCCGCGCGATCACCGTGTCTACGGCAAAAGGATCCCTACCGGCCAATAAAAGTCCGACCGGTCGTAAATCCCCGTTCCGAGGGCCGGATCCTTCCATGGCGACAATGGCATCAACAATATTAAAGACCGGACGTACGGTATCAGCTAAATCTATTAACATCTCCATAAACATCTCCGTCCTCTGTAGACGAAAATGCAGTTCAGCTTTGCGTACTCCGGTGATACATCCGTAAAGATTTTTGACACAACCCGTTAGCCTGGCCATCCCATGGGTCTTCATTTTGGGCAAGTTAATAATGGCGTCGGCTTCCAATACTTCTTTCGCCAACGGGAAACTCTTCATTACCTTCGCGGAAGGCGCCGTCTTCACCTCCACAGTTTCAGTAAAGGCGGCCAGTTTTACGCCTAGTTCCCGGCAAACCTGAGCAATCCCGGCTTTCTCCGCCACCCGAACCGTACTGCCAAAACCGGGACTATCGCCTACTATTGGGACAGCGCCCAGGTTCAACACTTCTTTCAGCACCGCCCGGACTACTTCCGGATGGGTGGTGCTCCCTTTTTCCGGCGCATCTCCCACCAAGAGATTGGGTTTGAGCAATACCTTCATTCCCGGTTTAATCAGATGCGCCAGACCGCTTCCTGGCGTGTCCGGATGGACCAGACGATGAACGGCAGCTTCGACTTTTGCCCGTTCATAGCTTGCACATCCGGCCAGCATTACTTGGTTCATTCACTACCTCCGTATTGCCTGCGCTGTCACGCATGTGATTGGCGAACTTAACCTGGTAAACGCCAGACTCCTATTATATACCCTATCTATTCAGGGGTTCACTGCGTTTCATTGATCTGAACGACGCTTAAGCGTTTGTCATTGGCCTGCGGATTAGCGCTTCCTTTCGCCGCCCCACAGGCGGTGGCGTATTCATCGGTTAAGGCCTCCGCTAGATATTCTTCGCCAACCTTCCAAATATCTCCTGCTCCCATCGTAATGATTAAATCTCCCGGTTGGGCTTGCTCAAGTAAATGTTCCTTAATTTTTGCCATGGCGCCGAGATACCGAACATCCGGATGATACTTGGAGATCTCCACGGCCAAAATTTGACTGGAAACATCTCCGGAAGCTTTTTCTCTGGCTGCAAAGATATCGGCCAAGACTACAATATCACAGAAGTTAAAGGCTTTCGCAAACTCCGGCAGCAGATGCTTGGTCCTGCTGTAAAGATGAGGCTGGAAAACGCACCAAATTCTCCCGGAAAAGTGGGTACGCGCTGTCTGCAAAGTAGTAGTAATCGCAGACGGGTGATGGGCATAATCATCCACTACCAGAACCCCGTTTCTTTCTCCCTTAATCTGAAACCGTCTTTTTACGCCACAAAATTCGGTTATATATTTCAAGGCCTGGGAGACAGGTACCCC
>DATCJV010000058.1:0-3009 GCA_036562625.1 Bacillota bacterium
AAATAGCGCTTGTATGTAAAGATCCGGTAAAAGTTTTTTAACGTTTCTTTGTGAAACAATGGGAACCGGGATTGCATGATCGAAGATAAAAAGATATAATTTTTATGATGTGTGTTTTCTGATTATCCACCGGGTTGCAGCAGATGAAGCAGATCTTATCTATACGCATTTTTATAATAAAGGAATTTGTGAAAAGGAGAACAAATAAAGGGGGTTGGCTGTGTGAAGTCTGTTGATGAATTGATGAAAATAAGAGATGAAGCCAGAAAACAGATGGGACTCAGAGAGGGTAAACAGGGAACCAGGATCATTGTAGGAATGGGAACCTGTGGGATAACGGCCGGAGCCAGGGAAACAATCAAGGCCATCCTGGATGAGGTAAGCAAGAGGAACCTGAACAATGTAGCAATCACTCAAACCGGCTGTATCGGTCGGTGTGAACATGAACCCATTGTCGAAGTAGAGATCAGCGGGCGGCCGAAGGTTACTTACGGTAAGGTATCACCTGAAAGAGCCCGCCAAATTGTGCTCAAACATCTTGTGGAGAATAATGTCATCAGCGAGTGGGTGATTGGGCAGTAAGGGCAAAACTCGGGGAAATTCCGGCCAATACCGGGGAGAGGCAGCGGCCCTCATTGGTGTGCTTCACGAAATACCAGATGTATATGGGTGTTTGCACGAGAAAGTAAAGTTTGGAACGGATTGCAGAGGGACGGAGCTGACAGACTTATTACAAGTTAGAGCGCTTTTTACCCCTAAGAATTAGAATTTTGCGAGAGGAAGTGAAAGAATGGATATGGTTAAATTAACCGTCGATGGAAAGGAAGTCCAGGTACCAAAGGGTAGTACGATTCTGCAAGCGGCCAAGGCCGCTGGAGTTGATATTCCTACCCTCTGCTACCATGAGGAACTTGACGTTAAGGCCATGTGTCGGGTTTGCGTAGTGGAAGTAGCGGGGGCCCGTACTCTGCAGGCTGCTTGCTCCCAACCAGCTACCGACGGCATGGTGGTACTGACCAATTCTCCGGCCGTACGGAAAGCCCGGCGGATGAATGTGGAGTTATTACTCTCCAACCATCCGCAAGACTGTTTGAATTGTGTCCGGAATCAACGCTGTGATTTACAGGCTTTGGCTGACAAGTTAGGTATCCGGCAGCAACGGTTTGCCTCCAGGACCAAGACGCCTCTACCCAAAGATACCTCGAGCGCGGCTTTAGTACGTGACCCGGAAAAATGTATTCTTTGCCGCCGTTGCGTAGAGGTTTGCCACCAAGTGCAGAAAGTAGCGGCTTTATACCCAATCAATCGGGGATTTGATACGCTGATTGCCCCTACAGGCGGTGTGGACCTGAATGATGTAGCCTGTGTACAGTGTGGGCAGTGCGCTTTGGTTTGTCCGGTGGGCGCCATATATGAACAAGACCATACCGAGCGGGTCTGGGCAGCGCTGGCGGATCCTCAGAAACACGTAGTGGTACAGACCGCTCCGGCGATCAGGGTCTCCATCGGGGAAGAAGTTGGGCTGGAGCCCGGCCAGGTTTCTACCGGCCAGTTGGTGGCTGCTTTGCGCAGGCTAGGCTTTGATAAGGTTTTTGATACGGACTTTACCGCCGATTTGACCATTATGGAAGAGGGGCATGAGTTTCTGCAGAGGTTGAATACGGGCGGAACCCTCCCCATGATTACCTCCTGTAGTCCCGGTTGGATAAAATATATTGAACACTTCTATCCCGAGTATCTGGATCATCTCTCTACCTGTAAATCCCCGCAGCAGATGTTCGGCGCCGTAGCCAAGACTTATTATGCGGAGAAAGCCGGGATTGACCCGGAAAATATCTTTGTTGTCTCCATTATGCCTTGTACGGCCAAGAAATTTGAGTGCGGTCGTCCGGAAATGACCGCGTCCGGTTATGCTGATGTGGACGCCGTCTTAACCACCAGGGAGTTGGGGCGGATGATCCGCGAAGCCGGGATTAACTTCGCGGAGTTGGCGGAGGAGAAGTATGATGAACCCTTGGGTATTTCTACGGGGGCCGGAGTAATCTTTGGCGCTACCGGTGGAGTGATGGAGGCGGCTTTGCGTACCGTATATGAGGTGGTAACCAAAGAAAGCTTACCGTCGGTTGAGTTTACCATGGTGCGCGGCTTGGAAGGGATCAAAGAAGCTGAAATTGATCTGAAGGGAAGAAAAGTGAAAGTGGCGGTCGCCCATGGTTTGGGTAATGCCAAAAAACTGATGGATCTGATCAAAGAAGGTAAAGCGGATTATCAATTTATTGAGATTATGTGTTGTCCGGGCGGTTGTATCGGTGGCGGCGGTCAACCGATTCCCACCACCAATGAAATCAGACAAAAGCGGATTGATGCTATCTACCAAGCAGACGCCGGTCTTCCTTTACGGAAGTCTCACGAGAATCCGGCTGTCCAAATCCTGTATAAAGAATTTTTGGGAGAACCGCTTGGCGAGAAATCCCATCTTCTCTTGCATACTCACTATACAAAGAGAGGGAAATATAAAGAAGCTGCAGAAGCATGAGAAAGAACAGCCCCGGTCCATAGGACCGGGGCTGTTCTTTCTCTTCTTTCACCGGGCACTGGGAGAAGGTTGTCTGCTCCTGCGGACCGGGAATAGGATAAAAAAAGACCACCTTAACGGTGGTTAATAGGTAAAATGTTATGATTTGAAATTAGTCCTTTCCATTCTCTGACTGCCGGCGTGGTCAAGAGATGGCCGAGTAGTCACAGGTCACTGGCGCCTCGTGTCGAGTGACACTCTCAATCCTTGTTTTTGGTGCCTTCAAGGATTGTATCTCTATATTACCAAAAATATATGTTAAATGCAATACTTTTTCACAAAAAAATTTAAAACTTAAATTGCAATAATAAATGCAACGCTTATAGAAAAAAATCACATATAATTTTAGGTGCATAAGCACGATATTTTCCTTAAGCCTTTCTTGGCTATAAATTGAGCGAATGCAGAGGGAAGTCAAGGGTTGCCAATAGGCA
>DATCJV010000059.1:0-9783 GCA_036562625.1 Bacillota bacterium
ATAATAATATTCCACTTTTCGGCAACGGTAGTAACCTAACGAGAATGGCTTTGAAAGGTTTAAATAAACAAAACGCTGTCTAACTGAATGTTCTCTATGTGAGGTTCAAAAAATCTACAGTGTCTTGACACGATCATCTCCCGGAAAAAGCTTTACAAATTAAATTATCGTAATATAATAGATATGAAATATTTCTTAGATTTGCCCAAAAGCCGGCAACTGTCATCCTTTTTGCTCCTGCGTTCAATTTTGCTTTGATGGGAGGTTGTTTGGTGGAAGGATTTCAAAACGCCGAAATGGAAGATCTAATCTCAAAGGCGGAAATATTAAAGATTTTGGCTCATCCGGTGCGTCTTTGTATCGTGAAGGGCTTGGCCGGAAAGAAAGAATGCAATGTCAGCTTTATGCAGCATTGTTTGAATATGCCCCAATCCACTATTTCTCAGCATTTAGCGAAGTTAAGAGCCGGTGGAATTATTAAGGGAAAGAGAGTAGGGGTTGAAGTCTATTATCAACTGGTCAACCCTTTTGCCGAACGGCTGGTTAATGCCTTGTTTACCAAGGAGGGGGAGTAATTTTTTGGGAAATATATTGTTTTATTAAAATATATAAATATAATGGAGGTGAGTGCCTTGAAGAGACGCGTAATTATCGTCGGTGGGGTGGCTGGCGGGGCAAGCGCAGCGGCCCGTTTACGCAGGCTCGATGAAGAGATGGAGATAATCCTGGTGGAGAAAGGAGAGTATATTTCCTATGCCAACTGCGGACTCCCCTATTACCTCGGGGGAGTAATCCCCGACCGGGAGAAACTGTTGGTGCAGACACCGGAGGGGATGAGAACCCGGTATAATATTCAAGTCAGAACCGGAGAAGAAGTGACTAAGATCGACCGAAAGAAGCGGGAGGTTGAGATTAGGCCGGTTAATTCGGGGGAACCATACAGACTCCGGTATGATCTGCTACTCTTGGCGCCTGGCGCTTTTCCGGTAAAACCGGTGATTCCCGGAGCGGAAGGAGAGAATGTTTTTACTTTAAGAAGCATAAATGATACCGACCGGATAAAAGCCTTTATGCACAGGCGTTTAAACGCTGGGAAGCGCCAGGAAGAAAGACCCGTTAGCGCCCTGGTGGTGGGCGCGGGGTTTATCGGCTTGGAGATGGTGGAGAATCTGCGACAAGCCGGCCTTTCTGTTTCACTGGTGGAGATGGCCGACCGGGTGTTGCCGAAGAACCTCGATTTTGAGATGGCGGCTTTCCTCCATAAACAGCTCAGGGCGGAGGGGGTATCCTTGTATTTATCCGCCGCCTTACACCGGATTGAGCGGGATGCCAACGGATGCTGGGGCGTATTGGCCGATGGACGGCGTATCCCTGCGGATCTGGTGATTTTAGCCGTAGGTGTTCGTCCGGATACTTCATTGGCTGTCGAAGCCGGTCTGGAACTAGGAGAAACCGGCGGCATCAAAGTAAACGAGTGTTTTCAAACCTCGGACCCGCATATTTATGCAGTTGGAGATGCGATTGAGGTGACAAACTCCATTACCGGGCAAGCGGTTTTGCTTTCCTTGGCCGGACCGGCGAACCGTCAAGGACGTTTGGTTGCGGACGCGCTGGCGGGCCGGACGGTTAAGTATGAAGGCGTGATCGGCGTCAGTGTGGCTAAGGTCTTTGCCATGACCGCCGGTTCAGTCGGGTTAACCGAGGAAGACTTGCGCCGGAAAAAAACGCCGTATTTCTCAACAATCATCCATTCTTCCTCTAATGCTGCTTATTACCCTGACTCATCTCCCCTCACAATTAAGTTAATCTTTTCTCCTGGTGGAAAGATCCTGGGAGCGCAGGTGGTCGGGTATAAAGGAGTGGATAAACGCCTTGATGTCTTGGCCACCGCGATTAAATTAGGAGGAGAGGTTAGCGCCCTAAGTAGCTTGGAATTGGCTTATGCTCCGCCTTACTCTTCAGCAAAGGATCCGGTTAATATCGCCGGCTATGTGGCAGGCAATATCCTCGCGCAAGATGTTGAAGTCTGTCACTGGTATGAGCTGCCGCACCGGGACCGGACCAATAGTATATTATTAGATGTCAGGGAGGAAGGAGAGAGACGGGCAGGGTTGATCGAAGACTCGCAGCATATTCCTTTATCGAAATTAAGAAGAAAAATCAGTGAGCTGCCGAAAGATAAGGAGATTATTGTTTATTGCCATGTTGGGTTACGAGCCTATATTGCTGCACGGATTTTGAAACAAAACGGTTTTATAGTAAAAAACCTGAACGGCGGTTACTTGACATGGCGGACTGCTACTGAAGAGCAAAAAATCATCGGCCGGTAGTGAGTCACCGGATGAGGCCGCCTATGACCGGATACGGAAGATTAAATTCCAATAAATTGCTTCTCAGTGCCGGGGGAAACCTTGACCCACAAAACCGCCGAACGAAGGAGATGTAATAAAAGGGCGGATCTGATTATACAATCTAAAACAGGGAGATCTTCTCAAGGGGTTGAGGAGAGGACCGGACCACGATGGAAGGGGGAGCATGATGGATTACCTAACCAAGCTGCGTCAGGAACATGAATTCTTACAAATGGTGAGGTTAATCTTCCAGGAGCTGATTAGGAGGTTGAGGACGGGTAAAGCCGTTAACCTCGTTGATTTGGAGGATGTTTACAGGCTCTGCCGGGAGTACTTGGTGACTCAGCATTTATCCTCGGAAGAAGCACATGTTTTTTCAAGGTTAAGGGCGGAGCATCACCCTTCGGCGGCCCGGATGAGCCAGGCCCATGAAGAAATAAAGAGGAGTATCGGGAAGATTGGGGAGACCATCGAGGAATTGAGGCTGGGCCGGCCCAATTCCGGTAAGAAATTGGTCAAGGCCGGAGAAAGTTTTTTATGGCTACTGGAGACTCATTTACGGGAAGAAGATCAAATTCTGGCCCAGTTGGTAGACGCTGAAATAAATTCGTTCCAGGATATTCCGAAAACAGCCGGGGAAAGGCTGGGGGAATCATGGGTATTATTGCAGAGATTGGCTCTGGAATATACAGGGAAAGAATTTGTTTTATCCTGGTTGGGCGGGCCCAAGGAAGAAAGGGACCGGACTTCACCAGAACCCACGTCCACCCCGGAAAGCACTGACCATTTGCGGGAAACAGATGAAAAGAAAGCCCGGGAGGAAGTGAAAGTGGAAAGAGAGGAGATGATAGAGGTAAGGCAGGAGGAGATACCGGCGGGTGAAGGTTAGCCGGATCTATGGGGGTAATTAGCCCAGAGGTTTGCTCGGCAACTAAAAGCAAGTGAGAGAGAATATTCTCCTGCCGGAAGGTTTTTTTCGATGTAAAAAGAATCCTTTATTTTAATATAGGAGATGATTTTCTTGCGCTTCTGGGCTGACCTCCATATTCATTCCAAATACTCCATGGCCACCAGCAAAGACTGTGAGCCTGAGACTTTAGCATACTGGGCCAAACGGAAAGGGCTAACCCTGATCGGTACCGGAGATCTAACTCATCCAGGCTGGCGACAGATTTTAAAAGACCGCTTGGAACCGGCAGAGGACGGTCTGTGGCAATTGAAGAAAGAGTATGAAAAAGCCTTCCTGGATTCAATAGGTCAATCCGTTGCAGACGCCGGGTTGTCTTTGGGTCCCGGTGTGCGTTTTGTGCTCTCCGGTGAGATCAGCACCATTTATAAGAAGAACGGTAGAACAAGAAAGGTGCATCACTTAATCCTTCTCCCCGGTTTTGCCGAAGCCGATGAACTAGCCGAGCGGTTGGACAAGATCGGAAACATCTCGGCCGACGGTAGACCAATCCTCGGCTTGGACAGCCGTAACCTTTTGGAGATGATAATGGACGTTTCCAGCCGGGCCATTTATATTCCAGCCCATATCTGGACGCCACATTTTTCGGTATTTGGCGCTAATTCCGGATTTGACAGTCTGGAAGAGTGTTATGAAGATTTAACCGGCGAAATCATGGCCTTGGAGACCGGTCTCTCCTCTGATCCGGCGATGAACTGGCGCTGGTCCGCGTTGGACACTTACCCTCTTCTTTCCAATTCAGACGCTCATTCCCCCCAAAATTTGGCGCGCGAAGCCAACTTATTCGATATCGAGCTCTCTTATGACAATTTACGATCCGCCCTCAAAAAGCCGGAAGGTCAATTCTTGGGCACAGTGGAATTTTTTCCGGAAGAAGGGAAGTATCACTGGGACGGACACCGCGCTTGCGGAGTGCAGTGGGAGCCGGAGCAAACCAGGAGAGCCGGACAGATCTGTCCGGTTTGCGGAAAAAAAGTCACCGTCGGTGTGCTACACCGGACGGAGGTTTTAGCAGACCGTGACCCCGGTAAGCGTCCGGATACGGCCAGGCCTTATGAACGCCTGGTCCCGCTGACGAAAGTAATTGCCGCCGCTCTTGGGATAGGAGAAAAAAGTAAAAAAGTGGAGCGGATCTATGATAAATTATTGGCCATATGCGGTCCGGAGTTGATGATCTTAAGAGAAACACCGCTAGAAGAGGTGAGAAGTGTCGCCGGAACTCTGACTGCGGAGGGGATCCGCCGCGTGCGGCACGGACTTTTGGAGATCAACCCAGGTTTTGACGGGCAATATGGCCAGGTGAATATCTTCCGTGAAGATGAGCGCCATTCCTTCTCCGGACAAGCCACCCTGTTTACAGACGAGTTTGCGTTGACCCTACCTGCGCTGAGGCCTACCAGGACCGGCGCAGTACGGAATAGAACCGGTGCTCCGGAGTTCAACGGTGAACAGGCCTCTGCCCTGGAGGAGGCGGTGTATCTTGACTGCAGGGAGCAAGAGTCTTCCGGCAGGGAAGGCTTTGACGAACTTAATCCGGAACAAAAAGCAGCTGTTCTTTCTACCGCAAAAAGAGTGGCGGTATTAGCCGGTCCCGGAACAGGAAAGACCAGAACTCTCCTACAGAGAGTGAGGTTCCTTTTGAATCAGGGGGTGCCGGCTCACAGAGTTACTTGTCTTACTTTTACCAAGAAAGCAGCGGAGGAGTTACAAAAGAGATTGGCCAGTTTGCTTCCACCGGCGGCTGGCAGGGAGATTTATCAGGTGCAAGTGGGTAACTTGCATCAATTATGCTTAAAGATGATTAATGCGTCTCCGCAGGCGAATAAACGCCCGTTACTTTCCGAATACGAAGCAGTGGGTTTTTTACCTCAGGTCAAGGGGGTCACCCTTCGAGAGATGGCTTTAACCATTTCCAAGCTGAAAAATAGAGACCTCAAACCCGGTGATCCCCTGGTTCCCGAAGAGTGGCGAGAGGTGTACCTTAGGTATCAAGAAAAGCTCAACGCCTATCAAGTGCTGGACTTTGATGAATTGCTGGTCTATACCATTGATCTCTTGGAGAAAGGGCTGGTTCCCCGGGCAGTACTGGAGAGATATGATCACCTGTTGGTCGATGAATTTCAGGATCTGACTCCCCTGCAATATCGCTTGATCAAGTTATTGTCCCGAGAGAGCTTATTTGTAATAGGTGACCCGGATCAAGCTATTTATGGTTTTAGAGGAGCTGAGCATCGAATATTCCAAGAGTTCCTACAAGACTTTCCCGAACATCAAGTCTACACACTGACCAGGAATTACCGGTCGGCCGCTTACGACGGAAACCGGGCGCATCAGAGTAGTGCGGGCCGAGAGCGAGAAGGCCGAAGCAGCGGCCGTGGTCAGGGAAGTCGTGTCATTAGTGGGTGGCACTGATCTGCTTAGCGCCCACAGTGCTCGAAGAAACAAAGCAGGTTTGGGGGCAAGAGCCAATTACAGCTTTGGCGAGATCGCCGTTTTGTACCGAACCGGGCGCCAATTGGACGCGCTGGAAGAAGCCTTTGCCAAAGCAGGCCTGCCTTACAAGGTGGTTGGGGAAAAGAAACTATTATATACCAAGGAGCTTAGGGAGACCGTCACTTTCTTCCATGCGCTTCTGGAACCGGAGGATTATTTCCTTTTGTCCGCCCTGCATCTTGAGGTTTTTAATCCAGGAGCCGAACATTTGGAGAGACTCTGGGCCTCGTACCTGGCGCACCGGGTTCGCCGTCCAGATCTGATTTTTCTCCATTTTTTGCAGGCTCTCCTGACCGGCGCGCTGAATTTACCGGAATTACCGGCAGGGGCTCACCCTGGTTTCTGGGGGAAACTCCAATATTTCTACGGCCTTTATCAGAAATATGCCGTGCGCCTTGAGGATTCGCCACTGGCGGTCTTTACCGAGTGGGTTACTGATTGCCAATGGGATGAACGGAAAAAAGAAGTGCAAGAACTTTTTGGCTTAGCCGCCTTTAGCGCTGATTTACGGGAGTTCTTCACCCGCCTCCAAGTCGGACGGGAAGGTGACCTGGAGAGGCTGGGAATAAAGGGTCCGGCACCGGAGTATATAAACCTGATGACGATCCACGCGGCCAAAGGCTTGGAATATCCGGCCGTGCTCATCACCGGATTGGAGGAAGGATTGCTTCCGTTATTGAACAGTGCGGGAGAGACAGAGCTTGAGGAAGAAAGGCGCTTGTTTTATGTGGGGCTGACCAGGGCGCGCAGAGAATTGGTTTTATTTCAAGCCAAACGCAGAAGACGTTTTGGCGCCACAGAGAAGCGCGTTGCTTCCAGGTTTCTGGGAGAAATTCCTCCGGAATTGCTGTGCTATGAAGAATCTGGCACAATGCGAAGAAAGAAGCATCAGCAAAAGGGATTATTTATTCTAGATATATCCACGTAAAGAGAGGAAGTAGTCAATGCCGAAAACAGATAACCCGGTTGATCCCAGGGAGCTATCCCCTGCGCTCTGGGCTTACTTGGGTGATGCTCTATATGAGCTGTATACGCGCGAGTATTTATTACGGGTGAAGCAATTAAAAACCACCGGTATTTTGCACCGGGAAGCAATCAAGCTGGTGAAGGCGGAAGCACAGGCCAAGATTGTGCACGCCATTACGCCGGAACTGTCGGCAGAGGAAAACGATATCTTGCGCAGAGGACGGAACTACAAGACCGGACATATCCCGGCACATACCGACCCCGTCACTTATCGGCACAGTACAGCCTGGGAAGGGCTGCTTGGTTTCTTATATTTATCCGGAAAAGAAGAGCGGATGAAAGAGTTGATTCGTAAAGGCCTGGAAATTCTGGAGGATTGGGCGGATCAAGGAGGATGAGTAATCGGACATGAAGGTTACACTCTTAACTTATACACCAGAACCGGACCGGGTGGTAGCCACCGCAGCCCGTTTATGCTATTCACCGAAACAGCCCGAGGAGATTTGGGCTGCTTTTACTCAGGAGGAGCAGAAGGTTTTTTTAGAAAGGCTGATCGAGAACGGCCATGAGTCTCCTCTTGAGCACGCATCCTTCACTTTTGCCATCGAGGGAGTCAGCAGAGCATTAAGCCACCAGTTAGTCAGGCATAGGATAGCTTCTTATTCTCAACGTTCTCAACGTTATGTGACAGAGGACAACTTTAATCCGGTTTTACCTCCCAGTATTGCTCAATCCCCACCCGCCAAAGAACGCTTCGCTCAAGTCATCAAAACAATCCGGGACGGGTATACTGACTTGGTAAAGATGGGTATTCCCAAGGAAGACGCCAGATACTTACTGCCGAATGCCTGTGAGACACAGCTGATTATGAGTATGAACGCCCGTAGTCTGCTGAACTTCTTGGAACTTCGTTGCTGCCGACGGGCTCAGTGGGAGATTAGGGATTTAGCCTGGCGGATGCGGACACAGGTCAGGACCGTCGCCCCGCTGCTTTTCGCTATATCCGGTCCTACATGTCTAGCCAAAGGATACTGTCGGGAAGGTGCTTTTTCCTGTGGACAGCCGTATGAAAAAGAGGTGGACTAATGCCAAGAGCAGAAAGAACGGGAAAAACAGAAAACCAAGAGGTAATCGAGGGACGTAACCCGGTTCTCGAGGCCATCAACTCCGGGCGGCCAATCAACAAGATTCTTCTGGCCAAAGACGCCAATGGCGAACACTTTCGATCCATAATGGCGCTGGCTAAAGATAAGCATATTCCTGTGCAGTTAGTGGAGAAAGAAATCTTAAACAGGCTTTCTTCCACCGGAATGCATCAGGGGACGATTGCTTATGCAGCGCCCCTGTCTTACCACTCTTTGGAGGAGCTCTTTCAGAGAGCGGACCGCAGAAAAGAACCGCCCCTCTTTATGCTTTTGGACGGGGTGGAAGACCCGCATAACCTGGGCAGTATTATCCGGAGTGTCGAAGTCTTCGGTGGGCATGGGGTAATTGTGCCGGAAAGGCGTGCTGTTGGTTTGACCCCCACTGTGGTCCGGGCGTCCGCCGGTGCGGCCAATCATCTTCCAGTAGCCCGGGTTAAAAATACTGTACGGGCTATGACGGAGTTAAAGAAGAGAGGCTGTTGGCTGCTGGGGGCCGATCCGGCCGGGGAAACGGTTTGGACTGAAAAATTTGATTTAGCAGCTCCGCTCTGCTTGGTACTGGGGGGAGAGGGGAGAGGCCTGGGCCGTCTGGTAAAAGAGAATTGTGATCTATTAGTTGGAATTCCGATGAAAGGAAAGGTCAACTCGTTAAATGTTTCCGTAGCAGCGGGAGTATTATTGGCGGAGGTTATGCGGAGAAGATACTATTAGGCAGGACCTCAGCTTTTCTCCTGAAATCCCCTGATCAAGCCGGGCAAAATGGTTTCCACATATTTCTATTTGTTGATGGGAGAGGCCATACCCTTCGCAAGAAAAAGGGACTGGCCTCTTTCTGTCATACCTGCGGGAATTCTATTCGCCTTGACGGTTGTTACAGCCTGTTGTATAATGAGTTCTAGAATTACAAGATTGTTACAATCACTGTCTGGAGGCGATGTAGGTGGGGGCTAATCCTCAAAAAAATTATGAGTATGAGGCGTATGAGACCATGATGGACGAGGTGATTGTAGAATCAGCCAGACAGGGTAATGCCGCCGCTCAGGAATACTTGATTAATAAATATAAAAACTTTGTTCGTGCTAAAGCCCGCTCCTACTTTTTAATCGGAGCTGATCGGGAGGATATCATTCAGGAGGGGATGATCGGCCTTTATAAGGCCATTCGTGACTTTCGCAATGATAAGTTAGCCTCTTTCAGGGCATTTGCCGAACTTTGTATTACACGGCAGATTATCACCGCGATCAAAACAGCTACGAGGCAAAAGCATATTCCGTTAAACTCTTATGTTTCTTTGAATAAACCCATCTATGATGAGGAATCGGATCGGACATTGCTTGATGTAATCTCCGGAAATAAAGTCACCGATCCAGAAGAATTGGTGATCAGTAGAGAAGAATTCGTTGATATAGAGAATAAAATGGGTGAATTCCTTAGTGATTTGGAATGGAAAGTTCTCATGTATTACCTGGATGGCCGTTCTTATCAGGAAATAGCCGGGGATTTGCGAAGACATGTGAAATCCATCGATAATGCCCTGCAAAGAGTAAAAAGAAAACTGGAAAGGTATTTAGAGAAGAGAGAAGAGAATAATAATAACTTTTGATTAGTGTAGGGATGGCTGTGCCAATAACACCTGTTAAAGCCGAAAATGGCGGGGAGGGTTATGAGGGCAAGCTCAGATAATTTGTTAAAGGCCTTAATAGTTCAATACTAAAAAACTCTTAAATTGCAATAATAAATGCAACGCTTATAGAAAAAAATCACATATAATTTTAGGTGCATAAGCACGATATTTTCCTTAAGCCTTTCTTGGCTATAAATTGAGCGAATGCAGAGGGAAGTCAAGGGTTGCCAATAGGCA
>DATCJV010000066.1:0-3695 GCA_036562625.1 Bacillota bacterium
CTTTTAGAGATCTCAATGTGCCCCCCACTCTAGTGGCGTTCGCCTTAGGGATGGTGGACGTTTCCAAGGTGATCTCCCCCGAGTTTAAGCAGGCGAAAAGTACAGTGGTGCTGATTCCGCTGGCCCGGGACGCGGCGGAGAATCCCGATTATGAGCAGTTGAAACGGAATTATGTGGCGATTCACGAGCTGATCGAGAAGGGCTTGGTCTTGGCGGCCGCTGCTGTGGGCGCGGGCGGAGTGGCGGCCACCCTGACCAAGATGGCCTTCGGGAATATGCTGGGCTTGGAGTTGCAGCCTCCGGCCGAGGCGGAAGAGTTCTTCCGCCCCCACTACGGGTCCATTCTGCTGGAGTTGGGGGAAGGGATCAATCCGGCAGAGGTCTTAAGCGGCCTGGATTATCAGATCATCGGTAAAACCATCTCCGACCCTGTGATTCGATTGCAAGCCCGGACGGGGCGAGAGACGGAGATCCACTTAACCGAAGCGCTGGCCAGCTGGGAGGAGCCTTTGGAAAAGGTCTTTCCAACCCGGGTGAAACAGGAAGATACCGGCGTCGCTTTAGAAACGCCTACCGACTACTCCCGGGTGCAGACCGGCTACACCGGGACTGCTGCGGGAGGATTGAGGACGACGGCGACTTATACCGGAGGAAAACCTACGGTGTTTATTCCGGTCTTTCCCGGGACCAACTGTGAATACGACACGGCCCGCGCTTTTACGGCAGCAGGCGCCAGAGTAGAGACCATGGTCTTTCGCAACCTGACTCCGGCCGCGGTTGAGGAGTCCATTCAGACCATGACCGGGTTGATCAAGAAGTCCCAGATTATTATGATTCCCGGCGGCTTCAGCGCCGGAGACGAACCGGAGGGATCCGGAAAATTCATCGCCACGGTCTTCCGGAACCCCTACGTAAAAGAGGCGGTCATGGACCTGCTCAAGCGGAGGGACGGCTTGATGCTGGGGATCTGCAACGGTTTTCAGGCTCTGGTCAAGCTCGGTTTGGTTCCATACGGTGAGATCAGGGAGGTGGATGCGGATTCGCCCACCTTGACCTTTAACACCATCGGACGACATGTTTCCTGCATGGTCCGGACGAAAGTAGCTTCTACCTTATCTCCGTGGTTTAGCCACCTCCGGGTGGGTGAGGTGCATACCATCGCCGTCTCTCATGGTGAAGGCAGGTTCGTTGCCAGCCGGGAACTCCTTCAAGAGATGGCGAAGAACGGACAGATCGCTACCCAATACGTTGATCTTGAGGGTAACCCCTCTTATGATATACGGTATAACCCGAACGGGTCCGTGGAGGCGATTGAAGGGATCACCAGCCCGGACGGGAGGGTTCTGGGTAAAATGGGACATTCGGAGCGGATTGGCACGAATCTTTACCGTAATATTCCGGGAGAAAAGGATCAAAAGCTCTTTGCCGCAGGAGTCGAATATTTTAGATGAACGTAAATATGATTCGCTGAAAACGGCCTGGATTTACTGATGCGAAAAGATAGAACCTTTGCTGAAAACAGATCAACCACCCAATTGGGTGGTTGATGCATTATGTGACACCACTAATTTATCTTAAGAGAAGATCATCCAGTCTTACTTCAGGATGGTGACGCAGGTGCGAGGCCTTACGTTCCCCGGTTGTTCCATTTTGGTATTGAATCGCTGATTGCGGACACCACTGCAGGCAGGCGAAGCAAAGCTCACAATGATGGTTCCAGGTAGGTTTGGCATGTTCTATTTTTATATTACTGCGGGGACAGACCCGTTCACAAATCCGGCAGTTGTTGCATTGCTCCTTCACCCTAAAATTTCTGTCTTGGGTCTGAAAGGCCCAAAGAGCCAGACCGTGAAAGAGATTTCCGACAAAATTCGCCCCTCTGGAACTGGTTTCCGGTGGGTGGTTACGGTTGTGTTTAATGGTCTCGATTATCTCCTGGAGTCGTTCTGAGCTTGGCTCAGGCATTGTTTTATTGAGCCTGCTCATCAAAGTGATGAGGAGATTACCCGATAAAGCAGTGAAATTAGCCTCCCTGACAGCAAAGCCGGCATTCAGATGGGCGCCTTTGCGCCGCAACCTTTTCTCCAATTGTTTCAAGGTGCCTCCCGGGGTTCCGGCGTTGGTCGCCACCGCGAAGATATACTGTTCTTTGTGTAGAGTAAGCTTTTTGAGAAAGTCCGAGACAATTCTGGGCATTCCCCAGGCATAGACCGGAAAAACCAAACCGATTTTTGCTCCGGAGGTGTCAATAGACGCCTTCAGTTTTTGGGGAATTGAAATCAGTTCCGCTTCACCGATTCCGGCCGCGATTTTTTTGGCTACCTGAAAAGAGTTGCCGGTCGCCGAGAAATAATAGATCTTCGTCTTCATACTCATCCCTTCCCTTGGATTTTCATTCCCATTCCGCCAGAGCGGCAGCAAAATCGGTGGTGACGCCATGGTGTCCTGTACATAAGAACTTGATGTTTGGCAGAGATTTTAACCTTCTGATCGAGGCCGCTTGTGTCTTTTCATCCATATTAAACACTCTTGGCGCAAAGATACCGACTTTACCCTTGATTAAACTGAGTGTGTCTCCTGTAAACAAAGTGTCCCCATTAACCAAGTAACTGGTTGAACCGGTGGTGTGGCCCGGAGTTGCGATCGCCTTCACCCGGATCCCGCCCACATTCACTTCTTCGCCGTCGCTTACGGTGTGATAGGAGGAGGGAAGCTTGTTGCCGATCAGACCGAACAAGCGCCGTTCTTTATTGTGCACCATCTCTGCTTCTGTGTGGGAAAGATAGATGCGGGCGTTTGGAAATAAGCTTAAAGCCGCAATATGGTCTTGATCGGAATGGGTTAAAAAGACGGCGGTAATTGTTGCCGGAGAAATTTCAAGTTTTGCCAATTCTTTTTCTGCCCTTCGCCGGCTGGAACCGGCATCAATACAGATCCGGGTTTCTCCATGGGATATTACATAAAAATTGACCATTCCCGTATTAACGGCGGTTAGGCCTTGGTGAATCTGGCCGCTGGGTGTCGGGTGTTGTGCACAGGCTTCCCGCAGAAAGGGAAACGCCTTACTGAAAGACCAGAGTAGAACGGTTAAAAGGAGTATTAGGCAGATTGATCCCAGTTTTTTCATTGTGTCACCTCGTCAAGTTTTGGTTTCATGATATTTCTGCGGATTGACAGGTCTTACTTAATACAGTAAACTACTTGTATAAATGTGTAACTATCAGTTTATTTAGTATACTATCGGTATACTATGAGTATATAATCTCCGGTCATCTTTGTCAAGGGGAGGAGTGAAAAAATGGATGCCAAACTATCCAGGCGGGAAAGAGAACGACAGAAGCGGGAAGAAGAGATGATTGATGCAGCAGAGCGAATATTTTTCGCCAAGGGTTATGACGCCGCCTCCATGGATGAGATCGCTAAAGCTGCCCAGTTTACGAAACGCACGATCTATCAGTATTTTTCCAGTAAAGAAGATCTGTATTTCGCCGTGGCCTGTAAATGGTTTAGGCGGCTCTCGGCCGGTTTCGAAGAAGCGCTGGCCAAAGGGGAGAACGGTTATGAAAAGTTTCGCCTTTCAGGCCTGGCCTATTATCAGTTCTTTACAGATTTTCCCGCTGCTTTTCGTGTCTTGAACTATTGCAATGTGATAAAGACCAATAAAGACACCAGCACTTACTTTCAGCAGCTGATGC
>DATCJV010000069.1:0-16413 GCA_036562625.1 Bacillota bacterium
TTATAATGGCATTCCTCGGCGTCTCGACCGGCATTATCTTCGGCGCTATTCCGGGAATGACAGCAACCATGGCGGTCGCGATCTTTTTACCCCTGACCTATGCCTATGATCTAATGACATCGCTTTTTTTATTGCTCGGCCTATATGTCGGCGGGATTTCCGGCGGGTTAATTCCGGCAATCCTGATAAACATTCCGGGGACCCCTTCCTCCATCACGACCTGCTTTGATGGTCACCCAATGGCACAACGGGGAGAAGGCTCGCGGGCGCTTAGAATCGGGATCACTTCGTCGCTCTTGGGCGGGATGTTTAGTCTCCTTTGTCTTGCCCTTTTAACGCCGCCCCTGGCCAACCTGGCGATCAAGTTTTCGGCCGTCGAAAAATTTCTCGTCATTCTCTTAGCCTTGACGATCATCGCCGCTTTGTCGAAGGGTAAGATGTTGGTAGGCATTTTCATGGGTTTCTTTGGCGTGCTTGTTTCGATGATGGGCACTTTCAATGATAATAACAAATTGCGGCTCGTGCCGGAAATTCTCAGTAAGCCCCTAATTTATGGATTTGCGCTGCTCCCGGTGCTTATAGGTTTATTTGCGCTGGGGCAGATGTTTGAAGAAGCGGAAAAGGGAATGAAAAAGGATACCTCTGGTGAAGATTTACTAAAAAAGAACACTGCTAAATTTTCGTTTAAAGATTTTAAGGGACAATTCATCAATATTATTCGTTCCAGCGCCCTTGGTACCTTTGTCGGGATTCTTCCCGGGATTGGGGGAAGTGCTGCCTGCTTACTTGGCTATTCACAGGCGAAAAACTTTTCAAAACATCCTGAGGAATATGGCAAGGGCTCGATCGAAGGTCTTATTGCCAGTGAGTCGGCGAACAACGGATTGACAGGCGGTGCTTTGATTCCGCTGCTATCCATGGGTATTCCCGGCGATTCCACCACGGCGGTACTGGTGGGGGCTTTTGCCTTGCAGGGTATGCAGATCGGGCCGCTTTTTATAAGGAATAACCCTCATTTGTGGTATACGATCTTAATTGGTTTAGCGCTTTGCAACATTATAATGTATATGATTATGTTCTTTCCGATTAAATATATCGCCCGGATAATCTATATTCCAAAACACAGGCTTTACCCAATTGTCCTTCTAATGTGTGTGGTTGGCGCATACGCCTGCAATTACGGTGTCATGTTTGATGTATGGAGCCTGGTGATCTTTGGTCTCCTCGGTTATCTCTTTATTAAGCTCAACCTTCCGGCGACCCCCTTCCTAATCGGCTTTATTTTAGGGAGAAATCTGGAAAAGTATTTTGTGGATGCGCTTAAAGGAAGTGGCGGAAACTTAAGCGTCTTCTTCACAAGAGGGCCCATCTGTTGGGTATTATGGTTGTTGATTTTAGGGTCCATTGCCTATGCCGTTGTTTCGGAGATTAAAGATAAAAGAATAGCGGAAAAGGCTGCAGCATGACTGCAGTAAAATTAGAATAAATGAAGGGTGATGAAGATGAAGGATCTAAAGATTGGATTGATTGGCCTCGGCATCATGGGAAAGCCGATGGCGAAAAACATGCTAAAGGCTGGTTGTGATTTAACGGTAAATGACCTGAATCGAGCTGCGGTGGAAGAGGTGGTTCAGGCCGGAGCGAAAGCTGCTTCCAACGAAGAAATTGGCAGGACTTGTGACGTTGTGATGACGATGCTCCCCAATAGTCCGCAGGTGAAAAGTGTCATGCTCGGGGAGAATGGCGTAGCCAAGTACATGCGGGAGGGGACGACCTTCATCGATATGTCGAGCATCAGCCCGATTGCCGCCAAAGAGATCGCAGCGGAACTGGCGAAGAGAAAGATAGAAATGCTGGATGCTCCTGTTTCCGGCGGCGAACCCAAAGCCATCGACGGAACACTCGCTTTCATGGTTGGAGGGAAACAGGAGGTATTTGACAAGTTTAAACCGTTGCTGGAGACGATGGGTTCTTCAGTTGTGCGTTGTGGTGAGGTGGGCGCCGGGAACACTACAAAATTGGCCAATCAGATCATTGTCGCTTTGAATATTGCAGCAGTAGGCGAGGCCTTTATGCTGGCCAAAAAAGCGGGCGTCGATCCGGAACTTGTCTTTAATGCGATCAAAGGTGGTTTGGCCGGTAGTACGGTTATGAACGCGAAGGTACCGATGATCCTTGAGCGGAATTATAAGCCCGGCTTCAAAATTGATTTGCATATTAAAGACTTGAATAATGCGCTGGAAGCCGGCCACACCGTTGGGTCGCCGCTGCCGTTGACCGCTGCGGTGATGGAGATGCTCTACACTTTGCGGGCCGAAGGCTGCGGACAAGAGGATCATAGCGCTATTTCCAAGTACTATGAGTTGATCACAAAAACCAGAATTGGCGATTGATGGAGATGAGAGTGGATAATATGACTTTTTTACCAAAGGGCATTATTGTACCGGTAGTTACGCCATTTGCTGATGATGGTTCGATCAATTATGCCGTCTATCGTAAAGTGCTAAACCATTTGATCGAAAATGGTGTACATGGCGTCTTTCCCCTGGGCACGACCGGTGAGTTCTACGCGGTGTCTGATGACGAATACCAGCGGCTACTTGAAACCACCGTTGAAGAAGTGAGGGGTCGAATTTCGATTTATGCCGGAGTAAATCACATCACTACCCGGGGGGTCATTCGTCTCGCCAATATCTGTGCGCGGGTTTCAGGCATCGATGCCATCTCAGTTCTAACGCCTATGTTCATCTCCCAGTCCCAAGAGGAACTGTATCAGTATTATAAACACATCGCTGAGAGCACAGATTTTCCCATTGTGATGTACAACAACAAGCCAAAGACCAATGTCACGATTGAACCGGATACCGTGGCTAGGCTGGCGGAAATACCGAATATTGTCGGAGTTAAGGATTCGACCGGCGACTTTACCAATACTTGCGAGTACATTCGTTTAACCCGCGGCAATCAAAACTTTGGGGTGCTGCTTGGGCGTGACACTCTGATTTTTGCCGGCCTCTGTCAGGGGGCGGTCGGGGCAATTTCCTCTTGTGCCAACGTCGCGCCCCGCTTGGTCGTCGATATTTACGACCGGTTTATGGCGGGCGACCTGGAAGGGGCCCGTGAAGCCCAGTTCACCTTAAACCCGCTCAGAATCGCCTGCAATATGGGGACTTTTCCTGCCGTAATTAAGGAAGGCCTAGTTCAGCAGGGGTTCCCGGTCGGGAAATGTTTGGATCCGATTAGCGAACTATCGGCGGCGCAGAAACAAAGGCTGAAGGCAATATTAAAACAGATGGAGAGCTGATTGGGTAGGCAATTTCGGTGGTGTTTTTCAGCAGAAATTCCCGGCGGGCTTGGCACCCGTCGGGTATTTTCTATACGGGTATTGCTGAGCTAAACGAGGGCAGGAATTTTTTAGAAGAACGGCAGGAAAATTAAGGGAATTATGAGAATATCAGTAATAAGATCATCCTTGAAAAACAGGTGGTTTTATGTACCGGAAGAGACTGGGCGATTACGGAGAGTATTTGGCCAGGACAGTCTTGGAGCAGAAGGGCTACCGGATCATCGACGCCAAGTACCATACCAGGTACGGGGAGCTTGACTTGATTGCCAGAGAAGGAAAACACCTTGTTTTTGTGGAGGTCAAGACCAGGATCGGGCGGAGGTTCGGTTCCGGACTGACCGCGCTGACCAAGGCCAAAAAACAAAGGCTAATCCAGTCGGCGTACTGTTATTTAAGAGGAAAGGGCCTTTCCAATCAGGCTTGCCGTTTCGATCTATTGTCCCTAACTCTTGACCGCCAGGGGAGACTGGAGGCTTGTGATCTGGTGGTCAACGCCGTTGAAGTCGAAGGGGGTAATTACTACTGATGTTGGCCAAAACGCTAAGTGGCACGGTATTGGGGATTAATGGACAAATCGTCGAGGTTGAAGTCGATTTGTCCAACGGGCTACCCTCCTTTGACTTGGTGGGTTTGGCTGATACTGCAGTGAAGGAATCCAAAGAGCGGGTCAGGGCGGCCATTAAGAACACGGGATATGAGTTTCCTATTCAAAGAATCACCGTCAACCTCGCTCCGGCGGACTTAAAAAAAGAAGGAGGCAGTTTTGATCTGCCAATCGCTCTAGGTATCTTGTCTGCTCAGGGTCTGATCTTTACCCCTAAATTAGCGGCTGGTATGATCCTGGGCGAATTGGCGCTAGACGGTTCGATCAGGCCCATTCGCGGAGCATTGCCCATGGTTATCGCCGCCCAGAAAGAAGGGTTGGACTTTGTGCTCCTGCCGCTGAGCAATTATGCGGAGACCAGGGTGGTCAAGGGAATTGAGATTATCCCTGTTGATCACCTCCGGACGGCGGTGGAATTTTTAGTTACCGGATCGCTCCCGCTGATCCCTCCTTCTCCGCCGGCGCAGGAAACCGGGGTTTATGACCACGATTATCTGGACGTGAAGGGACAGGAAACCGCCAAACGCGCGCTGGAAATTGCCGCCGCCGGCGGCCATAACCTGTTAATGGTCGGCCCGCCGGGTTCGGGCAAGACGATGCTGGCCAGAAGGCTCCCGTCCATCCTACCGGATCTCACCTGGGAAGAAGCGGTTGAGCTAACCAAAATCTATAGTATTGCCGGGTTACTGCCCCCCGGCATGTCTCTGGTCACCAAGCGTCCGTTTCGCAGTCCGCATCATACCATCAGTAAAGCAGGGATGATCGGCGGGGGTAAATATCCTCGGCCGGGAGAAGTAACCTTAGCCCATCACGGGGTGCTTTTCTTGGACGAGTTGCCCGAGTTTCCCAAGGATGTTTTGGAGGCTCTCCGGCAACCTTTGGAAGACAGGGTGGTCACAGTTACCCGTTCCATGCTTTCCCTAACCTATCCGGCCGGGTTTATGCTGCTCTGCTCGATGAACCCTTGTCCCTGCGGGTACCTGCATGACGCCAAGCAACCGTGTTCCTGCACGCCCAGGCAGATTCAGCGGTATCGCTCCCGGCTTTCCGGCCCCTTTCTTGACCGGATTGATTTCTTAATTGAGGTGCAACGCTTGAGTGAAGAGGAGATGCTGGGGGTGAAGACCGGCGAGTCTTCCCGGGCGATCCGCGAAAGGGTAATTAAAGCCAGAAAAATACAGGCAGAGAGGTTTCAGGGGAGGCCGATTCATGCCAATGCTCAGATGGGAGAGGCGGAGTTGAAACTCTTTTGTGAGCTTTCCGGCGAGAGCAGACGCTTATTGGTGGCGGCAATCCGGACTTATAATATTTCTGCGCGTGGGTATAGCAGGTTACTAAAGGTGGCCAGGACCATCGCAGACCTCCAGGGAGAAGAAAAAATCAACGCGACCAGTCTGGCAGAGGCTATCCAGTATAAGGGCTTGGAAGGAATTTAACGGCAAAAATGAGTCTGGAGGCTGTCAAGAATTTTCTGCTTTTGGCACTTATGGCTTACCGTAAATAGGGTTACTTTTATCCGGGAAGAAAATAGCGAGTTGAGGATGTGGTTTTTCTATTTATCCTGCCTCATCTTAGGTTCTTCCGAAAAAATCTAAACCGGTCAGGAAGGTTCGAGGGTAATAGCTGACTATTAGGTTGTTGTTGGCGTAAGCCCTGTTCCCTATAGATGAGGAACTGGGTTTTTTGTGTTTTAATGACAAATATTTCTGGTTGGCAAAATTCATAAGAAGGGTATATAATTTAATCGAACATATGTTTGAGGAGAGGCGAACATCATGAGTATTATAATTCATCCTTCCGATCTCCATTCGAATCTGCCTTTACCCTGTGTCGGAAATCAAATAGTAGCCGGCTTTCCATCGCCAGCGGAAGATTATGTAGAGGCAATGCTCGATCTGAATCAACTGTTGATTAAAAATCCCAGCGCTACCTTTTACGGTCGGGTGAAGGGAACCTCGATGAAAGACGCTGGGGTTGACGATGGCGATCTCCTTGTGATCGATAAGTCACTGGCTTATCGAACCAACGCTTTGGCGGTTTGTTTTCTGAACGGCGAATTCACTTTAAAACGGATTAAAATAGAAGGGGATACGTTGCTCCTGATGCCGGCTAACCCTGACTTTCAGCCAATTGTGGTCAAGGAAGACGCCGACTTTGCCGTTTGGGGAATCGTTACTTATATCATTAAGAAGGTCTACTAATGTTTGCTCTAGTTGATTGTAATAATTTTTACGTTTCTTGCGAGCGGGTCTTCCGGCCTGATCTCAACGACCGGCCAGTAGTGGTCCTTAGCAACAATGACGGGTGTATCATTGCCCGCTCTAATGAGGCCAAAGCTTTGGGGATCAAAATGGGCGAACCGGCATTTAAAATCGCTGATTTTCTTCGCCAAAACAGGGTAGCAGTTTTCTCTTCTAATTATGCACTCTATGGCGATTTGTCCCATCGGGTGATGAGTACGTTAGATCGGTTCACACCGGAGCTGGAGATTTATTCCATCGATGAAGCGTTTTTGAATTTATCCGGTTTACCGGTTGACTTGGAGGAATACGCCCGGGAAATTCGCGCGACTGTTTTGAAATATATCGGGATTCCGGTTAGCGTGGGGGTGGGCCCGACCAAGGTATTGGCGAAAGTAGCCAACCATTATGCCAAAAAGGTTCCGGCAAACCAAGGAATCTATGTTCTGGACAGTCCTGCCAAAATCGATGAAGCTCTTAAGCTCTTTGCCATTGATGAAGTCTGGGGAATCGGCCGGCAATACTCGAAACTGTTAAAATCCCAAGGTATAGAAACTGCTTGGGACTTCATCCAACTGCAGGATGGTTGGGTCAAAAAAAGAATAACCGTTGTCGGGCTTCGAGTAAAGAAAGAATTGGAAGGAGTTTCTTGCTTGGAGATGGAATTAGTACCATCGGCCAAAAAAGCGATCTGTACTTCTCGTTCCTTCGGAGAGTCCCAAACCGAGGTGGAGCCGCTCCGGGAAGCCGTTGCCACCTATGCGGCCCGATGTGCGGAAAAACTGCGGCGCCAGCATTCCTGCGCCGGGATGTTGATGGTTTTTATCCATACCAACGGCTTTAAGAGGAATGAACCCCAATATGAACGCAACTTCGTCTGTAAATTGCCGGCGCCGACCAGTAGCACTATGGAACTGATCCGCTATGCTCTATACGCCCTGGAGGCCATTTACCGCAAAGGGTACCGTTATAAAAAAGCCGGGGTGTTGGCCTTGGATATCGTGCCGGAAAACCAAGTCCAAGGCGCTTTGTTTGATCGGGTAGACCGCGCTAAACATGCCGCCGTCATGAAGACGCTGGATGTGATCAATTCCAAATATGGGCGGGATACTTTAAAGATAGCGGCCCAGGGTATTGGTAAAAATAAAAAATGGAAACTACGTCAGGAAAAACTGTCACCGAGCTATACGACTAAGTGGGATGATATTATAACAGTTAGGGTGTAAATTATGTGTTTCTTTTACGCGCTAAGCCAGTCGGCACAAGCATTAAAAAATCGATATCAATTGAAAATGGATTTTGATTTCGAATTGGAACCGGAGTTAAAGGAAGCCAAGTATTATGTGGCCGGTTTCGATTTCCCTAAAATGCCGGTGATTACAGACCAACATCCGGATCGGCTCCAAGGCTTTACCTGGGGGCTTATTCCAAGCTGGGTAAAGTCGGAGAGCCAGGCTAGGGAGATCCGGGCCCGCACATTGAACGCCCGGAGCGATACAGTCTTCGATAAACCATCGTTTCGTAAGGCCATCTGGCAACGGCGTTGCCTGGTCCCGGCCGATGGTTTTTACGAATGGCGGGAAGTGGGTGGAAAGAAGTACCCTTATTATATTTATTTAAAAAGTAAAGAGATTTTTTCTTTCGCCGGGATCTGGGAGGAATGGATCGACCGCTCAACGGGCGAGGTTTGGAGGACTTTCTCCATCCTGACTACCGAGGCTAATCCGTTAATGGCGCAGATTCACAATACTAAAAAGCGAATGCCGGTGATTTTGCCTAAAGAAGGGGAGACGGAGTGGCTTCGAACTGGGTTGAGCAGGGAGGAGATTATCACTTTGACAAAACCATTGGATGATACTTTAATGAGCGCTCATCCCATCAGTAAGCTAATTAATTCCCGCAGTTCCAACCGGAATGTTGCGGCCATCCAAGAAGTATATAATTATCCCGATCTATTTGATTAAAAAAGATCCATGCTTCAGTGTTTAGGTCTAGCGATCTATATAATTAATAATTATAATTTAAACCGGGGATAAAACCCCGGTTTTTTATTCCCATAATTAGCTTAACTTTTTCCGTCGATTGGTCGATAATGTTTTATGAGCCTCTTTCAGTTGGGACCTGATCTTAATTTCCTGTGGACATTTCTTCTCACAGAGGCCGCAATCATAACATGCTAAGGCATTTTTCCCGGGAATCCACGGGTTAACCTCCAACTCTCTATAAGCTTCTTGTACGAATTCTTCCAGCTCATAGACGCGAAGGTATTTATAGAGCTTAAATATGTAAGGAATGTTGACCTCTCTGGGGCAGGGTAGACATTTTTTACATTCTGTGCAGTAAAGATCCGCCATTTTTTGGAGTCTATTGATCACCCGCTCAATTTTGATCATATCATTACCGGAGAGAGGGGTAGGGTTACCGGCATAAAAGATGTTTTCTTCCAACTTTTCAATACTGGACATTCCAGACAGCATGCAAGAAACGTCCGGATTGGCCAGTACAAATCTTAATCCCAGTTCAATGTTGTTTCGAATTTTAACATCCATTTGTTCTCTGAATTTAGCCGGCAACTCCGCCATAGCGCCGCCGCCTAGCGGATTAGTGACAATGACGCCCAAACCGTTTTTTGCCGCATATTCCATGGCTTCTTCATTCCGCCGGTCCAACATATTATAGGAGCAGAGCACTGCAGAGAAGATACCCATATTAACCAGTTGTTTTATGTCATCCGGTGTTCCGTTGGCGTAAAAAGAGACGAACCGAATCAACCCTTCTTCTTTAGCTTTTTGCGCTTCTTCCAGCCAACCAGTTTTTGCCTCTATCTCCTGGACACTTTGGTAGGTGACAACGTCTAAATGATAAATATCTATATGATCCAAACTCATCCGGTGCAACTGTTCCTTTAGGTACTTTGTAAAATCACCGGGTTTCTTAATGAGATGGCTTGGAGATTTACTGGAGAGGTATACTTCATGACGCCAACCTCTGAGGGCATGTCCGACGATTTTTTCGCCGTCCATCCCACAATAGTTATAGCCGGTATCTATAATATTAATCCCAAGTTCAAACCCGTGACGAATCAGTTTAATGGATAAATCCGGATCAACACGGTGTTTTACATTTTTATGCTCCGGTAACCGGAGAGTGCCAAAGCCTAGCACGGACAGGTTAATTCCGGTTTTACCCAAGGGGCGGTAGAGCATGGTATCACTTCCTTTTAAAAATATATAGTTACCCTTTTTATAAAATATATATTTACTTAATATATTGAATAAAGTATGGTAACATAAAAGAGAAAGAGATGGACGATGAGATGCGCTTTGTTAAAAAAGAATTTATCTATAGACTAATTAACCAAATTTATATAAATTCCTGCAAATTCATGTAAGATTTGGCGAGGAAATCTGTAAAGTTGTAAAGTAAAATATTTGTACATCTTACGGAATGATAGGAGTAGATCGGCATATCCCCATGGGTAATTATAAAATCGCATCTGCCAGATGATTGCCGGTATTTTTTGAGATCTTTTAGGAAGGTTGTGGCAATGATGAAGGCAAAAAACGCTCTGATTCTTCTCATAATAATAGCAGGTGTAGCGATAATGAGCTTTAGATGTAATGATCAACATGAGATTGCTTCCTTTACTTATAAAGGTGTTGTGGTTGAAGGCTATGATCCGGCAATTCACACCCCCTCTCCGGAGTTTGCCAGCAATGTTGAGCAGAAAAAAGTCTTATTGAACCGCGCTGAGGTGAAGATGCTCAAAAAGTGTATTCGCTTGTTTATTGATCATGATTTAAGCCATCTCCTAAAACTAACCAATAAATTCGTGATAGTGAAATGCCCTTATTCTTTTGCCGATAAGCCGCAATCCACCATCTATCTTGACCGGGAAAAGATTAAACCCCATATTACACTGGGGAACGATTGGGACTATAAACTGATGCAATTTGGTTTGCACCAGGGTTACCACATCAAAGGAAATCCGGAGTTTTCCAACTTGTTCCGGATTATGCTTCATGAGTTGGGACATTTGGTTGAATATAAAAAGTTGCAATTCAGTTGGAAAGGACAGTTTGTAGCTAATGAGCTGAACCGTGATTTCGTCCAAATTTCCTGGGATGAGCGGCAGAATTGGAAAGACCGGGAGTCAATCCTGGAAAGAGTGCATAACGTTACGACCGAAGAAGAATTATTGGACTTCTTTCGTTGGTTTAAGGAAGAATCCTCTTTTTTCAGTATCTATAGCGGCACGGGGATGAATGAGGATTTTGCCGAGGCCTTCCTGTATTATTACTTAAGAAAACACTTTGATTTTACTTTGGATTTGGTCTATAAAGACCAGGTGGTCATCGCAGATCTGCAAAAAATCAACTATAGCCGGGAGAAGAAGTTAAGATTCATTGAAGCTGTGATGGAAGAATGATTCCTGGGAGAAGAGACTCCTCTTCCCGGGGGACTGTTTCTTGGTGTGAGGATATATTTATTTCAGCCGGTCAAGAAAAATTTTATACCGTTGTGGGCAGGAAATACGGGATCTTCGTGTAAATCACAGATATGGTGATTAAGTGTGCCAGGGATGATGCGATGGGAGGATGAAAGGGTGCAAAAATTTCTGCGTAGAATGATGATGATCGCCTTGCTTCTCATGACTTTTACTCATTTTACTTATTCCGCCCCTGCTTCGCTACGACTGAAGGTTGCTACCACCGCCGATGCTGAATCGGTAGTGGCAAAAGGGCTGTACCAATTCCAACAAATGGTGGAAAAGAGGACCGCCGGGCAGATCGTGGTTGATGTCTATACCAACGGGGTTCTCGGTGATGAGCAGCAATTGACCGAAGGTCTACAAATGGGGACGGTCGATGCGATTATTACTTCATCCTATAAATACGCTGCTTTTATTCAGGAGATGGAGTTACTGAACTTGCCTTTTTTGTTCACCGGGGAAGAACATTGGCGGAGAGTCATGTTCGGGCCGGTGGGAGAGAAATTCGCCGATTTTGCTTATGAAAGGCGCGGTGATCTGCTCCTTGGTTTTATGACCAGCGGTCCACGGAATATCTTCAGCCGGAAGGAGATCGTAGGCTGGTCCGGGCTGAAAGAGTTAAAAATCAGAGTATCCACTGTCCCGTCAGAGTTGGCGGTCTGGAAGGCATTGGGGGTAAAACCTCGCGCCGTCGCCAGATATGATTTGATCGCCGCCCTGCAAACGGGGTTGGTGGACGCCGCGGAGAATGATTTTATCACCATAAAGCAGATGAAGTTTTATGAGCCGCCCAGCCAATACATTCTCCGGACTGAGCACCAGATCACGCCGCTCCTCTTTCTTTTAGGGAATTCAGCCTATCAAAAGATACCGGAGAAACTAAGGACCAAGGTGGTTGCTTGCGGTGCGGAAGCTGCGTTGAGGCAAGTAGACGAGAGCTTCGCCGAGAATAAGAAGGTCGAAAGAGAACTGGTAAAGAATTATTGGATCAGAATAACCGAGCTGACACCCGAAGAAAAAAGCGCTTGGCGCGAGCGGGTGGCCAAGGCCCACCAGGAAGTGGCGAACGGGTTGGGCTTAAGCGAGCTTCTGAAAGAAATAAACAAGCTGATTCCAGTTGCTGAGAAGCCGGAAGAGAGACAATAAGCAATTAAACTTACGAAATGAAAAAACCTGTTTATATGCTGATATAAACAGGTTTTTTTATTAATTTACTCTTATTCTCTCTGCATCCGGTCCGGACCCGTGCCCGCTGGATCATGGTCCGGGTCGACAATGATCGTCTTGAAGTTTTCATAAAGAACAAATCCTGGTTTAGCGCCTGTCGGTTTGCGCACGTAACGCTTTTCCGTATAGTCAACCGGTACTTTACTTGAATTTCTGGCTTTACTGTGAAAAGCAGCCAAACTTGCCGCTTCCAGAATGGTTTGTTCATCAACGGCTTTGCCCTGGGTTCTTACAACTACGTGACTCCCGGGGATTTTTTGCGCATGAAACCATAAGTCACGGGGAGAGGCCATCTTCATGGTTAGTAAATCATTCTGTTTATTATTCCGTCCGATCAAGATCTTCCAACCTGTACTGGAAGTGTAGACATGAGGTTTGCTGGCAGTTGTGGAGGGGCGCGCTTTCTTTTTTTCTTTTCGCCACAGACCGGCCTCGCACAACTCATCTTCAACTTCTGCAAGTTCCTGGGGACTCAGTAAGTCCCAGAGGGTATTCTCGAGTGACTCCAAGTACTCTACTTCCCGTTCGGTTTTGGCCAATTGTTCAGCCGCCAGAACCCGGGCTTTTTTTGCTTTACTGTAGCGTTTAAAGTATTGTTGCGCGTTCTCATTGGGACTCTTGGCCGGATCCAAGGGGATGACCATTTTCTGTCCAGGGTCATAGTAATTTTCCACCTCCACTTGGGAGAGGCCTTTCTTGATCTCCATTTGATGCACGGTTAAGAGTTCGCCATAGAGCTTATAGAGATCCGCATCTTCCGCCCTTTGGTATTCGGCAGTCTGCTTATCCCTTTTTTTCCGCGCCTTTTGCAAAGCTTCTCTGATCACTCTCCTGATCTTCTGCTGATAGGTAACGAGCTTCTCTTGTTCATGTTGTTGATGGATAGTGGACTCGAGGGCAGCATTCATTCCCCGGGCCGGTCGGAGAAGTTCGGCGTCAAGGTGGGCAGGGCGATAAGAAAAGACGTCCACGGCCTGTCCTGAGTGGTTCAGGAGGATTGTCGGCGAGAAATCTCCGGTTACAACCAGTTCTTGAAAGAATTTGAGGACATCGAAGACCGCCCTGATCTCCCCGGTATGCAAGCTTCCGGCGGACGCTTCCGGTTCCACTTTGGCTCTGGCGCAGACTTCCAAAACCAAAGGATTAGAGAGTCCCATCAGTTCTTCCAGGAGAATACGGCGGAGCGGGCGATCCGAGGGCGACCGATCAATAATCATCTCAAGACTTGTCGAATCGAGAGTGGCCGGGTTGAAACGGGCCGGAACCGGTGGCGCCAGGTATTTTTGCCCGGGAAAGATCTCCCTTGCTCCTTTTGCCGCTTGGGGAAAGCGTTTCACTGCATCAAGAATAGTCTCATTGCCGTCCACCAGAATTAAATTGCTGAACCGCCCCATGGCTTCAAAGATGAGGGAATAAACAGTCAAACCGTAGTCCGGGTGGAAGTTTTCTACGGCGATTTTTAAAATTCGTTCCCAGGCAGGTTGTTCGATCCGGAGAATTCTGCCTCCCTGCAAGTATTTACGGAGCAGCATGCAGAAGGCCGGGGGTTGCACGGGATTCTCCGGTTTATTGGTGATCAGGTGCCCCCGGGTAAAACGGGGGTGAACAGAGAGGAGTAACTGCAGATTACGCCGGGGATAGGGATGAAAAATATCCAAAACGATCAGATCTTGTTGTGGTTGGTATACTTTTTCAATCCGTCCGTTGATGATGGTCTTGTTTAGTTCATCTTTAACCGCGGCAACGGTTAGAGCATCAAAGGGCATGTTAATTCCTCCGTCGTAATTTTGGCGCCGCCTCAGGAGTAGGGAAAGTGTTTGCCTGAATGGAGTGAGCAGGCTGATACAACGCCAATAAAGAGTATATCATCTGCTGTTTATGGCTGCAACAAAATCTGTATAGGTTGCGGATGAAGACATTTTTCTTTGATTTCAGCATAGAAATAGCAGGAGATAAAACGAAGAGGTGGGAGTCTTGTCGAATAAATGGTGGCAGATGACTGCAGAGGAAGTAGTGGCAACCTTAAAAGCCAATCCGCAAAGGGGATTAACCCGAGGGGAAGCGGAGAACCGATTGGTGCGTTTCGGTCCCAACCGATTACAGAAGAAAGAACCTTTATCCCCATGGCGTTTGTTCCTCTCCGAATTCACCGACTTTATGGTGCTGGTGCTTTTGGGAGCGGTGGTAGTCTCCGGAGCCTTTGGTGAATGGGAGGACGCCTTCACGATCCTGGCCATAGTTCTGCTTAATGCGATTTTAGGCTTTATCCAAGAATACCGGGCCGAACGGTCATTGGAGGCTTTGAAAGAGCTCTCCGCTCCTCAAGCCAGAGTGATCCGGGACGGACTGGTCCAAAACATTTCTGCCAGTGAAGTGGTTCCCGGGGATCTCCTTTCTTTGGAAGCAGGGGATCGGATCGCGGCTGATGCCAGATTACTCCAGGCAATAGGTTTGGAGGCGGATGAGTCTCTGTTAACCGGAGAATCTTTGCCGGTAGAAAAAGATCATGCCCAGGTGACCGGTACGGATGCACCGGGACTGGGCGACAGGAAAAATATGGTATATGCCGGTACTATCCTGACCAGAGGCCGGGGCTTGGCCATAGTCGTATCCACCGGAATGAATACGGAATTGGGGAAGATCGCCGGACTGCTTGAGGCAGCGGAGAATAATATTACCCCCCTGCAGCGACGGCTCGATCAATTAGGCCGGACTTTAGTGTTAATCTGCATCATAGTCTGTCTGTTGGTAGGGGTGTTGGGGCTATGGCGGGGGGAGAGCTTTCGGGTGATGTTTCTATCCGCCGTGAGCCTGGCGGTGGCGGCGATTCCCGAGGGACTCCCGGCCATTGTCACTATTTCTCTAGCCTTGGGCGTCCAGAGAATGATCAAGCGGAAGGCGATTATCCGGCATTTACCGGCAGTGGAGACCTTGGGATGTGCTAATGTGATCTGCTCCGACAAGACAGGCACCCTGACGCAAAACCAGATGACAGTGAGAAAACTCTTCATTAACGGAGATGAAATCGAAGTAACGGGTGAGGGTTTTGCTCCGGACGGCGCTCTTTTGTGGCGGAACCATATCCTCACCTTGTCCGGTCAGGACCGGATGAAGACTCAACAAAAGCAGAGCTTTTTTTACCGGGATCCGGAAGGCCTCAGGCGTCTGCTGTTAACCGGTTTATACTGCAACAACAGTAAACTGGAGGTGAAGGAAGGAAAATGGCAGGTGATGGGCGACCCGACCGAAGGGGCGCTCCTAGTTTTGGCCGCCAAGGGAGGGATCCAGGGGGCCAAAGGTAAGCGCCTAGGTGAGGTGGCTTTTACTTCTGAAAGAAAACGAATGAGTGTGTTAGTGTGTGAAAAGGAAAAGCCTACCGGAGCTTGTACCCTTTACGTCAAAGGCGCGTCCGATCTGCTCCTGGAGCTTTCCACCGCGATCCGCTGGGCGGGAAGGGAAGTCCCCTTGCAGCAGGCGCAGAAGGAAGCTGTGCAGCGGGCAGCAGTGGACCTGGCAAAACAGGCCATGCGCGTTTTGGGATTGGCTTATAAACCCTGGCCCAAGGGGCGGGTTCTGGAGGAAAAAGCGGAAAATGAATTGATCTTTCTCGGATTGGTGGGGATGATTGACCCGCCCCGGGTGGAGGCAAAAGAAGCGGTGGCTGTTTGTAAAAGGGCTGGGATCAGGACGGTGATGATTACGGGTGATTTTCCTCTCACCGCCCAGGCCATCGGAGCGGAACTCGGCCTGCTGCGCCCCGGGGGTCTGATCCTCACCGGTCGAGAGTTGGATGAGATGAGCGGGTCCGAACTGGCCAAGGTGGTGGAAGCCGTTGATATCTTTGCCCGAGTTAGTCCCCGCCATAAATTACAGGTGGTGCAAGCCTTCAGAAATAAAGGCGCAGTGGTGGCAATGACCGGTGACGGAGTCAACGACGCTCCGGCGGTAAAAGAAGCGGACATCGGGGTGGCCATGGGCTTGAGCGGTACTGATGTCACTAAAGAAGCCTCCGATATGGTCATTATGGATGACAATTTTGCCACGATCGTGGCTGCGGTGGAAGAAGGCCGGGGGATCTACAGTAATATCAGAAAGTTCATCCGGTACTTACTGGGTTGCAATATCGGGGAGATCCTCACGATGTTCCTGGCTTCTCTGACCGGATTACCCATTCCTTTGCTACCTATCCAGATTCTCTGGACTAATTTGGTGACCGACGGGTTACCTGCGATCGCTTTGGGGGTGGAACCAACGGAAAAGGAATTGATGAATCAACCCCCGCGACCGCCGGATGAAGGCGTATTTAGCCGGGGATTGGGGTGGAAGATTCTAATTCAAGGGTTCACGATTGGCTTGATGACTACCTCCCTGTTTTTTCTGGCTATGCGGCTGGGCGCCGGGTTGCGGGAAGCAAGGACCATCGCCTTTTCTTCTTTGGTTTTCTCCCAGTTGAGTTATGTTTTTGCCTGCCGTTCGGAGACTCGTCCTTTACGGAGAATGAAGC
>DATCJV010000060.1:0-9057 GCA_036562625.1 Bacillota bacterium
AGGTAATTTAGGAGATCTTGCACAGTAATCGTTTGCAGAATCAGATCGACTGCCGCTTTTCTACGATCCAGCTCCTTACCTGTTACCCAGATACCGACTTTGTGCTTTTTAACTAGAGTCAGGTTTCTCTCCCGTAACCATTCTTCCACTATAGAAAGGGACTTCAAGACAGTGTTCTTTGAAATACAAAGTTTACTTCTCAGTTCTTCACTGCTCACTGGAGACTCCGCCAATAGAAGCCTGGTTACTAAATAGATAAACCTTTCTTCACTGGAAAAATAATACTTGTAAGGAGTATGACTGCCAATAAAGGAATCGATAAACTCCTCCAAACCCTCCCTTCGTTTTAGTTTAATTCCTTTATTGTGTTCTCTCTCCAGATAATCAAAGCCATTTTTTACCAGAAACCCTTCAATCTTATCAATACTATATCTAATCGCCCGATCTGTAAGGCCATAAGCGTCCGCCAGATCAGTTGTTCTGATATAATCATCACTCTCTCGTAAAACCTGAAGAATCTCTATACATCTCTGATTGAGTTCCATGTGATCATCCTTTATTATCTTTCTCTCTCAACCCTCGCCCGCCCGGTCCATCGTCCGCTGCAGCGTCAACCCTATTTTCTTTCCTGCGTATACTGGGCAAATATATAATTAAAAACCGTCATCATCTGACCATGCGCTTTATTCTTAGTCTGTAACCTGCTGTATAAAAAGTATAATATAGAACCTGTTTTTTTGAAACATTTTCTTAACAATTACTTCTTCCAACACCTCCGGAAAAAATCAACCATTTAACAAACCCCCAGACAGAGGCAGACAGAGGACAGGGTCCTGTCCGACACAAACCCCACAGACAAGGGGAGGGGGTGTCCGGACGGGTCTCTATCCCTTTATCAGGGTGATCACAACATAATCGGTAAGACCTTTTGCCAAAATAAGGGGTTCCAAGGCAACTCCTCCTCAACGAGTTCATGGTCAATAAATTCCAACAAAAAAGAAAAACATAACCTGCATTCCGTACATGACGAAACAAAGGTTATGCTTTACTTTATTTATATGATAAATAAATAGACCAGCTTGTCCGTTTTCGGACTAATGCCCTTCTATCCCCTCTTCCACAATTTTGCTATTCTCCTACCTTTTTTATATGCCTCTTTTATATATTTATGGCGGTATTTGCTGATCTGCATCCCACCGCCGAAGATACCATCACCAAACCCATCTTACCTCTACGTGCTCTATTTTCGCGACCGGGCCACGCTGGTTAGCTACAGTCCCCCGCTCGCAAAATGTAAAATCCATAACTTTTTAGATTACCGTTGCCTTCGAAAGCATTTCCCAATCCGGTAGGCAGAAGAAAGCAACGCACAAAAGAGGATGATATAACCCAGTGTATTGACGCAAAAGGTATGGACGGCCGGCGATGATTGGTAGGAAATATATGATAACATAGGAAAAAGATAAAAGACGACCGCTACAAACCTGCCAAGAAAATCAAAGACAAATACTTGATTGCCATTGCCAGTGCTATACTTCTTTAAAAAAAAAGAGGTAAGGATGAACTCTGCGAATTTACCGCACACAACACAGACCAACCAGAAAGGAATAACCATGAAAGCCTGTAATACTAGGTAAGACAGGAAGATAAAGAAGAAATCGGCCAACAGATCAAAGACAGCCCCGCCGGGCGAGGACACCCCATATCTTCTGGCGATTTTCCCATCCAGATAATCAGTGAAGAAAATCAGCCCAAAGAGCAGAAAGGGAAGCATAACCCGGCCAAAATAAGTTAAAATATAGTAATTTACCACGCAAGTAAAGACTACCCGGAAAAGTGTAATTATATTCACAACCCCTCTCCACCCAGGCTTCTTCCTCCCTGCGGAAATACTAATCATTCTTGGCCAACTCAATACCCAAATCATAAGCGATTTGCTCATTCTTCTCTAGCGAGCCGGATGTAAACTTTATATTCCTCACCACATTTAACCCGGAAAGGATGCCGGCCACCCGGTCAAATTCTTCCGTCTGCTCAAGCCCGCCGGTAGCAAACAGTACGATCCGAGGGGCTTTACCCGGAGCCTTTACCAGTTCCGGACAGACCTGCTCCATATATTGGGTCAGCGCCTTTGTTAATTGCCCGGCATAGGTCGGAGAGCCGAAAATAATCAGATCATACCCGGATAGATCCATGGAAAGATGCTTTCCCGGATGGTTCAAAGTCACTTCGTATCCGCCCTCATTCAACCCGGCCGCCAGTTGCTGCGCCATCCTGGTTGTAACCTTGGTGATGGCTGGCTGATAGATGATTATGGCCTTTTTTGGGGTGTTCCCTTTTCCCGGCAAAACCTGTTCATGCTCTCTTCTGGGCTTATTGGCCGCAGAGACCACCCCCACGGTGATCAGCATAAAGACAAAGACCAAACCAAATAACATTCCGATACCGTTCAAAACATACTTCATTTTTTACCTCCTAGAATTATATAGAGTATCAAGTGGGACATTCCCGTTTTGGTTTATGTATTTGCCTTGCTTTTCATCGTTCATGATTTACAACCATTGACTAATGATTATTCTCTGGCGATCAACCCATGAAAAACCAGTTCAAAGTGGCGATTTATCAACCTGTCTATTTGCTCCGGTGTAATGTTTCCTTCAATAATGATCTTAATAATCAGCCCAAATACCATAGTCCATAAAACTTGAGCCGTCAGTTCCAGATCACAAGGACTAAACCTGCCCATCTCGATCCCTTTTTGGATCTCTTTGCCCAAGGCTTGTAAAGTCCGGCTATGCTCCATGACACCTTTGGCTAAAAGGGACGTTTTCTCCTGGATGGTCGGGTTATCACTGAGCAAAAAGGCTTTATACTCTTCCGGAGCGGCCAGGGCGGCTTTGATGTATTTAGTAAACCTCTCCTTGATCTCTGCCTCCGGTGAACTTCCCTCTCTTGATCCAGTGGCGACAGTGGCCAGGATCCGTCCATATCCTTCACTGACCAGTGCTTCAACAATAGCTTCCTTATTCTTAAAGTAGTGATAGATGATGCCCGGGGAATAGTCCATCAATTTCGTGATCTTCCGGACCGATAGCCCACGAAACCCTTCTTTCGCCACTATTTCACGGGCAGCGTCCAGAATCTTACTTCTGACTTCTTCTTGCTTTAATAACTGTCGTTTTCTCCCCACAAAATCACCCAGTCTTATTAAACACTATTCAAAGTTTAAACATTGTTTAATAACAGTATAACAATATATTGACTGTCAGTCAATGAGCCCGCGCCTTTTCTCGGCACCTTCACCCGTTTTTCTTTCCTTTGCCGAATAATTTAAAGCCGGCGCAATAATACTAATAAGCAAAGCAAGCCTGCACATGGACCGCACAAAATCCCACTACACCCAGGTTTACTTTTGCTCCATGGATCAAGAACTTTCCGAAACCTGGCTTCTGGAGGTGATTCTTTGAACGAAGGAGTTGTGGTTTTTGTTCGAGGAATCATCGCCTTCTTTACGCTCCATATCTTCACGCGCTTCCTGGGAAAGCAACAAGTCAGCCAATTGTCATTCTTCGATTATATCCTGGGCATTAGTATAGGTTCTATCGCCGCGACTTTAACCACGGATTTATCCAGCAGGGCTTGGCCACACTGGATCGGGTTACTTACCTGGACAAGCGCTGTTTGGTTGGTGCAATGGTTGACCATGCGCTCGCGGGCGCTCAATAAGTATTTAAACGGAGAGCCGGTTATTCTCATTATGAACGGTCAGATTATGGAAGACAACCTGAAGAAGATCCGTTTGACCATGGATGAATTGTTATTGCAACTTCGTCATAACGGCATTTTTGATTTGGGAATCGTCGAATTCGCCATCTTGGAGACCAATGGAAAGCTCTCTGTCCTTAAAAAGAGTCAATTCGCTCCGGTCACCCCCGCTGATCTACAACTCCCCACAAAATATAAAGGAATCAGTACCGAATTGATCTATGATGGGATCGTCATCGAAGAAAATCTGGAGCGGATGAAGCTTGATCGCGCCTGGTTGGATAAACAACTGAAATCAATGAAGATCAAAAGCCCCGGAGAGATTTTCCTGGCCACCTTGGATACAGAAGGCCAACTCTACGTCGACTTATACAAAGACCGCTTAAAAACCCTGACCGATCTGAGCGACTATCAAAACATCAAGTAGCGCAGGGCGATTTTAAAATAAAAAATACCCGACATTCAAAGTAGAAAGGATGAGCAACATTCTGCACTTCCTGCTCAGCAAAGTACTTCCCGCTTTAGTCCTCCTCCTCTTTATAGTAATCATGAATAGCGGCACGGTTTTCAAAGAAACTTTCGGATTAAACAGGCGGATCCCGGAGAACTTCGTGCTTCTGCAACTAAGCATTAGTAATGAGGAATGGTCGGCTGCCGACTATTATTTGAAAGAGCTTAAAACGGAGTGGAAAAAACTCCTTCCTAGCTTGCAATTTAGTGTGGAAAGGGATGAGATTAACCACTTCCAGCAGACACTGGCCCGGATGACGGGTTTTATCGAAGCCAGAGAAAAAGCCGGTACTCTGGTGGAATTAAGAGCGCTGGAGGAGACTTGGAGAGACTTGGGCCGGTAGCCCCGGTCCCGATCATTTTACTTCCAACTCCCGTACTAGCCGTTATTGGCCTTGACAACTGCGCATACTTGTCATTCTAATTTCAGATGTGACGGCGACCATTCAAAGCCTGGATGCGTTGATCTTTCTCCGCTTTTTGGTTCTGAACAACCTCTTTGTAAATTCACAACCTCCTGAACAACAGGATCCAACGCTTGTCCCCATCTTGAGAATCAGTTAAACTAAAAGAAGGAGCAGAAAATTCCGGTTTCATTTTTGCCCAGTACTAACAAAGGAGGTTGTAACATGCAATATCGTAAATTCGGCAGGTTGAACTTTAAAGTCTCCGCCCTGGGGTTCGGCGCCATGCGTCTCCCAACGAAGGAAGGAAAGATCAATGAAGAAGAAGCAACCCACATGCTTCGGTACGCTATCGACCATGGTGTGAACTACGTTGATACTGCTTACCCTTACCACGATGAGACCAGTGAGGGTTTTGTCGGACGGGCCTTGCGGGATGGATATAGAGAAAAGGTCAAGGTAGCGACGAAACTACCGGTTTGGCTGGTGAACAACTCCGCGGATCTGGACAAATTCCTTCATCTGCAACTTGAACGCTTGCAAATGGAATACATAGACTTTTATCTCTTGCACTCCTTAAACCGGGAGTCTTGGCGAAAAATGCAGAGCCTGTCCGTTCTGGACTGGGCGGAAAAGGCGATGGCCGACGGATACTTCCGTCATCTCGGCTTCTCCTTCCACGGCGCCTACGAGGAGTTTGTGGAGATCATCGACGCCTACGACTGGGAGATGTGCCAAATCCAATATAACTACATGGATGTGCAGAACCAAGCAGGAGTCAAAGGCCTGAAGTATGCAGCGCAGAAGGGCATCGCCGTAGTAATCATGGAACCTCTGCTCGGCGGACACCTGGTTGACCCGCCCCCGGTAATCCAAGAAATTTGGGATCAAGCAAAAAACAAGCGTACCCCGGCAGGTTGGGGGCTACATTGGCTTTGGAATCAACCGGAGGTTTCCATGGTGCTCAGTGGAATGAGCACCATGGAACAGGTAAAAGAGAATGTGGCCTTAGCCGCCAACTCCGGCATAGGAATCTTGTCCCCAGAAGAACTTGCCCTTTATGACCGGGTGCGCGCCAAATACCAAGAACTGACCGCTATTCCCTGTACCCAATGCCGATACTGTATGCCCTGCCCACAAGGGGTGGATATCCCGGAGAACTTCAAAAACTACAATGACGGAATTATGTTTAATAAAGCCGAGGCTGCCCGCGGAAAATACGACTGGTGGAGATACGCCTATGAAGTGCAAAAAAGCCGTGAAACTGACACCCGGGCGGTGAATTGTGTGCAATGCCGTCTATGCGAAAGCAAATGTCCGCAGCAGATCCCCATCAGTAAATGGATGCAGACTGTTGCCGCAGTAATGGGCGAAGGCAAACCTTTTGTCTCCCGGTTAGAATAATATAAGTAAAACTCCTAATTTTCTCGAATAGAACCCAGCCACATCCAAAAAAGTCCGATAATAAGGGTTATATAACGGGTTGAAAGTCCTTCTATTCATAGTTGGTAATTGAGGGAGCGCCGTACAGTGCTTAACAGCACCGTACGGCGCTCCCTTACCTCAAGAACCTGTTTACCCTCTTCGAAACCGCTCGGAAGGCAGTCCGGTCCGTCCTCGTTCGTTATTCCTACCCTAATTCTTACCCAGCTGAATACTTTCAGCTTCTAAAGAGGTGCCCTGCTCACCCAATCTCCTCAATCTCCGCACAGAGATTGGCCATTTCCAAAGCGGTTAAAGCCGCGTCAAATCCTTTGTTTCCGCCCTTGGTTCCCGCCCGTTCAATTGCTTGTTCAATGGTGTCCGTAGTCAAGACCCCAAAGATAACTGGAATCCCCGTCTCTAAAGAGACGTGGGCGATTCCTTTGGCCACTTCGGCGGCGACATATTCGAAATGACTGGTCGCGCCGCGGATGACCGCGCCCAGGCAAATCACAGCGGCATACTTTTTGGAGGCGGCCAACTTCTGCGCGATCAAGGGAATCTCAAAAGCTCCGGGCGTCCAGGCCGTATCCACATCCTCCGCGGCCACCCCATGCCGCCGTAAACAATCCATGGCGCCTTCCAGCAGCTTTCCAGTGATAAACTCATTAAACCTGGAGACAACTATGGCGAATCTGCGTCGCTGACTTTTGACGTCCGCAATAGTCAGGCCGACGCCGACTAGTTTCCCTTCATAGACTCTTCCTCCGGCGTGGTCCATCTTCTTTCCTCCTTTCTTTGGTATACTTATAAAAGATGACCGAGTTTCGCGGCTTTGGTCCCCAGATAAAAGGCGTTTTCCTGATTGGCCGGAATGACCAGGGGCACCCGCTCAGAGACAGTAAGACCATATCCGGAAAGCCCCACTATCTTCCGGGGATTATTCGTTAATAACCGAATCGTGGACAAACCCAGATCCCGGAGAATCTGCGCGCCAATCCCATAATCCCGTAGATCCGCCGAAAAACCCAACAATTCATTGGCTTCCACTGTGTCTTTACCCTGATCTTGCAGAGCATAAGCCCGTACTTTGTTGAGCAGGCCGATTCCTCTTCCTTCTTGACGCATGTACAGTAGAACTCCCTTACCGGCTTGGGTTATACGCTCCATAGCGGCAGATAATTGTGCTCCACAGTCGCACCGCAGTGAACCGAAGGCATCTCCGGTCAGACACTCGGAATGGATCCGTACTAAAACAGCTTCCTCTTTGTTAATCTCTCCATAGATCAAAGCTAAATGGCATTCGCCGGTTGAATGGGATAAGCCGGTCAACTGACGCGCGTCATTTAATGTACGTAAGTACTCCGGCTGCCCCGGGTTGCCGGTCACCACTTCATAAGCACACATAGTAAATGTCCCGTAGCGGGTCGGTAGTCTGGCCACAGCCGCTTTTCTCACCAACTTTTCTCTGGTCATCCTGTATCTAATCAAATCTGCGACGGTAATCAGCGGCAGCCTATGGGCAACAGCGAAGGCCTGTAGCTGCGGGAGTCTGGCCATACTTCCGTCCTCATTCATGATCTCGCAAATCACCCCCGCCGGTGTCAGCTGAGCCAAACGCGCCAAATCAACAGCGGCTTCGGTATGGCCGGCCCGCACCAGGACACCACCGTCCCGCGCCCGTAAGGGAAAGATATGGCCCGGGCGGACCAGATCACAGGGACGCGTTTCAGGATTGATTAAGGCTTGTATTGTTTTGTAACGATCAAAGGCGGATATCCCTGTCTCTATAGACTTGGCATCCACGGAAACCGTAAACGCCGTTTCCATGTGTTCGGTATTGGAAGAGACCATCTGCGGAATTCCCAGTTCTTCCAGGCGATCACCAGTCATTGGCACACAAACCAGTCCCCGGCCATGAGTGATCATAAAGTTCAAAGCCTCCGGGGTAATCTTCTCGGCCGCCATTACCAAGTCGCCCTCATTCTCTCTTTCTTCGTCATCAACTACAATTACCATTTCCCCGCGCTGAATGGCGGCAATGGCCTCCTCAATCGACGTAAAACTCATCAGTAACCACCTCTCCTTGAAATCCGGTCCGTTGTCCGTTGGTCAATTGCGGGGAGTCTCCCAGCAAGCTTTTTCGTTCAGACCGGAAATACTAAAGGAAATCCAGGACTCAATATCCGTATCTGGACAACAGCTCACAGCTGAGATCGCCGTTCTCCATCGGCATAACAAAACCGCCATTCGACAAGAGTCCTTGCACATATTTACCAATCACATCAAGCTCAAGATGGACCGGATCTCCCGGTTTTTTATATTGAAGAATCGTCTCTTGTAAAGTCTGGGGGATGACCGCTACTGAGAACCTGTCCAGCTGATAATCGGCTACGGTCAGACTGATTCCGTCCACCGCCACCGAACCTTTATGTACGATTAAACCACGCCACTTAGAGTGAGTAGTGAAGTAAAAGGTGGCATACGCCCCTTCCCTCCTGATGGATACCAGTCGCGCCAAGCCGTCAATATGTCCGGTGACCAGATGTCCTCCGACTCGGTCTCCAAGACGCAGAGCCGGTTCCAAGTTAACAAAGTCTCCGGTTTTCAACCGGCTGAAATAGGTGTAGCGTAAAGTCTCCGGGGAAAGGTCGGCGCTGAAAACATCCCCCTGTACTTGGGTGACGGTCAGGCAGACTCCGTTAGTGGAGATGCTGTCCCCGACTCTTGCGCTTTTTGTGATCTCTCCAGCCCGGAGAAGAAGCCGCGCCCCCTGCCCCTGTCTGTCCAAGCGCACCACCTGGCCAATCTCCTGAATAATACCGGTAAACACTTACTCATGCCTCCTTGATGCTCCCACCACCGAAATTACGGAAAGTTGACGTGTTCTTTAAATAAGCAGTGATTAAAAAATCTTCACCAATGCGGCGGATACTGGTCGTAGTCACCTGCCAAG
>DATCJV010000077.1:0-2073 GCA_036562625.1 Bacillota bacterium
AGCTATAACTGTTGAATTGTGGACGTTTGACGCCTCCACATCACTTTCAGTAGATGGTGTGAATGCAAAGGCCTGTTCCCATTCCCCTGCTCGTTGCGCCAATACTTCGATCTCCTGGAGGTTTCGCACTGCCAGAGGTGAACGAACCAGAACCCGTTCGACTTCACTGATAAATTCTTCCAAGCCTTCATCAGCCATTCCCGGGGGCATAGTTTCAACCTGCTTCCTAAAGGTAACGGCAGCCGCAGGAAGATGGTTAAATCTTCCCTCCAATAATAACTTCACCAACGGGCCAATACCGCCTTTAAGATCGCCTTGCTTTAATGCTGGGTGTTTCAGTAACTGCTTGATAGCCATTGTCATCTCTTGAAGCCCAACCGCTAAAGCATGAACCTGGGGCAGCATTTGTTGGAGAAAAGAAGGGACTCTTCCTGCGATTACCACCGAAGATAGGATATTCCCGCTGATAAGGATGGATCCGGCAGCTTGAACCCTCGCGCCGGAAACCAACCCCCCCACTCTAACATTACCGCCGGCTTCTACCACCATCCTCTCTGTCACATTTCCAGTGATTATAATATCTCCTTTAAAGATAATATTGCCTGAAGCGAGGTCTACATCGCCATTATGTACCAACTCAGGTACTACGCTTACTTTAACTAAGTTGCGCCAGCATGTGACAGTCGGACGTCCGCATCGGGCCGCTATAGCCTTTTTACCGTCCTTAGTAAGTACAGCCCCTTCACCTACAGAAAGCATAAAGTCGCGGGGCGGCGACGGTAAAATCACCTCACCTTTGACGCTTTTGCCGGGGCGGCCCGGTTCTGGAGGATGTTTGACAGCGAGGATTTGCCCCGCCTCCACTGACGTAAAAACAAAACGTTTCCGGAAATCCACAGCTTCGCTATCCTCCGTCACTATCGGCACTTTTGGATCAGGATGAAAAAGCAATTCTACGCGTCCTTCTTTTCCCGGCTCTGGAGGAATACCTTTTGCAATAACCACTTCTTCTTCAACGCAGGATGTGACAACTTTGAAGCATTCTTCCCAGTCTATTCCATTTTTTATTCCCAGCCGGGATAGCTCCTGCAATAATTCGTCCAATGTAAGTGGGGGGTGTCGTTCTTCTCGTTCTACTACCGATAGTTGCAATATCCTTGCAGGTGGAAGATCCGGTAATTCCCGGTGAAGTACTATCGAGGGGCGTAAACGCAAAATGGCTTGTAGACCGTCGGGAGAAATAGTCACAGACCATTCTCCTTGCCTATGTTCTTCCACCGTTTCCAATATCACTGCGTCATTTTTAGATACAGGGGTGGGTTGAGTGCATTCCCGGCCATTAATAATCAATCTCACTCCCGGGCAAGGCACTACCACTGGATAAGGTCCTTCCGGCCGGTGCCGGACAATCAAGCGCCCCTGTTTAACCAAAGCATAACACCCCGGCGCCTCCCCTTTTAAAAAAGCTCTGTCTATCATATCAGCTGTTGCTATGAGTGCATTGTATGTAATCTCCTCCTTCATTTTAGAACTCACCTCTTGCCTAAGCATTGGGATTTCTCTTTATTAATTCCAGCACTTGAAAAAAACCTATCACCTCAAGATCTTCTCGGATAAGCTCCGGGATGTTAACGATTCTCAGGGTACGCCCTTGACTGGACAGTTGTCTTGCCTAATTCAGAAGCATTCCCGCCCCGGAAGAGTCTATGAACCGAAGTTCCTGCAGATCTATCTCAATCTCTTTCTCCGACCGACGCTGAATTTCCTATTGTAACTCATTTACGTTGCTAAAATCCAGTTCGCCTTCCACCTCCAGGACTACCTTTTCTTTCTGTTGGCGGACTCTAATCTCCAACCCTGCCACCTGCCTTTCCCGTCACTTTCATAACAACCAGTGTGACGTCATCCTTTTGAGGAAAACCGCAGGTAAAAGTCTTGAGGTCAGATAAAATATATTTTTTCATCCTGTCCGCCTCAACACCATGCTGAAGTCGTACTACCTCCTTCAATCGTTCCTGTCCGTACCTTTGTTCACCCGGACCACAGGCCTCAATAAGTCCATCGGTATAAAGC
>DATCJV010000064.1:0-2481 GCA_036562625.1 Bacillota bacterium
GGAGATGGTGATGCCTGGTGACAACATTAAGATGACGATTGAACTGATCACTCCGATCGCCATGGAAGAGGGTTTGCGTTTGGCCATCCGGGAAGGCGGCAGAACTGTCGGCGCCGGTGTGGTTACCAAGATTATTGAGTAGAGTTTGTTGAGGGGCAACCCCTCCCGGGAGGGGTTGCCTCGTACACGTGTCTCGTGCACGTTGACGCGTGCACGTTAGCAAACATCATGTTAGCCACTTGCGCAGGTTTCTCAAGCGGTTCTAAAAGGGGAAATACCACTAGTGAGACAAAACGCGATGTATTAAACTGCGCGGAATAGCGATAAAGGAAGGCGCGTTTGCGCCGAACACAATGTTCCCAGTTTAAGGAGGGACGCACGATGGCCAATCAAAAGATTCGAATTCGCTTAAAAGCTTTTGACCATAGATTATTGGATCAATCGGCGGAGAAGATTGTGGAAACCGCCAAAAGGACAGGAGCGGTCGTATCCGGACCGATTCCGCTGCCTACTGAAAAGAGCATCTATACTGTTTTACGTTCGGTTCATAAGTATAAAGACGCACGTGAACAGTTTGAAATGAGAACTCATAAACGTTTAATCGATATACTGGAACCCAGTTCCAAGACGGTAGACGCCCTAATGCGCCTGGATCTCCCGGCAGGGGTGGATATTGAGATTAAACTTTAATCTTTTATGTTTTTGAGGTTGGGAGGTGTCTACGTTGGCAAAGGGAATTCTCGGGAAAAAGATCGGGATGACACAGGTCTTCAACGCGCAAGGCCACTTAGTCCCGGTTACTGTAGTGGAGACCGGCCCTTGTATGGTGGTACAGAAGAAGAATGAGGAAAAAGACGGATATACTTCCATACAATTGGGGTTTATGGAAAAACGGGAAAATATCGTAAATAAGCCGTTGAAAGGACATTTTGCCAAGGCCGGGGTCAAACCTATGCGGTATTTACGGGAAATCAGACTTACTCCGGAGGAGAGCGAGAACTATCAAGTAGGTCAAGAGCTCAAGGCCGACCTCTTTAAAGAGGGAGAAAAGGTTGACGTCATCGGAACTTCCAAAGGAAAAGGCTTTGCCGGTGTGATCAAGCGTCATAATTTTCACCGCGGGCCGATGGCTCATGGTTCTATGTATCACCGCAGACCCGGTTCTTTAGGAGCTACAGATCCGGCCAGAGTCTTTAAAGGCCGCCGGTTACCCGGACGAATGGGCGGAGAGAGAGTAACTGTGCAAGGTCTGGAAATTGTAAAAGTTGATCCCGAAAAGAACGTCTTACTGATTAAAGGAGCGGTTCCGGGTAGAAACGGTGCTTTGCTTCTGGTCAGAGAGACTGTGAAAGCTGCCAAGGGTTAATCCTTCAGGCAAACGGAGAGGAGGATAAGAATGCCGACACTGCCGGTTTATAATATGGACGGAGAGCAGACAGGTGAAATCAGTCTGAATGATTCCGTTTTTAGCGTTAAAGTAAATGAGCCCCTCCTTCACCAGGCTGTGTTGATGCAACTAGCATCGAAACGTCTTGGTACGGCAAAGGCAAAAACCCGGAGCGAGGTCCGGGGAGGGGGCAGAAAACCTTGGAGGCAGAAGGGTACAGGACGTGCCCGTCACGGAAGTCGTCGGTCACCGCTCTGGACGGGTGGAGGGATTGTATTTCCCCCGACTCCCAGGGATTATAAGTTTAGGATGCCGAAGAAAGCCATGCGTTTGGCTTTAAAATCCGCATTATCGGCCAAAGTCAAGTCCGGTGAATTAATTATCTTGGAAAAACTGGAATTTGCGGAGTCCAAAACCAAAGCGATGGTAAAAGTCTTAGACAATTTGAAGATTGGTGACCAAAAAGCCTTGATTGTGCAAGCGGAAGCAGATGAGAATGTATTTAAATCCGCGCGCAATATTCCGGGGATTTCGGCCATGAAAAGCGACGGGCTGAATGTTTATGACATACTTTTCCATGATCAACTGGTCCTCACCAAAGAGGCGGTTGGTCGGATTGAGGAGGCGTTGGCATAATGGAAGCCCGAGATATCATTAAGAAACCGTTAATTACCGAAAAATCTTCCAGATTGATGGAGGAGAATAAATATTCTTTCATGGTAGACCGCAGAGCGAATAAACACCAGATCAAGCAAGCGGTAGAAGAAATCTTCAATGTCCGGGTACAGCGCGTTAACACCAGTAACGTTCTGGGGAAATTGAAGAGAATGGGTAGGCATGTCGGCCGGAGGCCCAGTTGGAAGAAGGCCGTGGTTACCCTGGAACCTGGAAACAGGATTGAGTTTTTTGAAGGAGTCTAAGCTCGCAAAGAGGAGGTCACAAAATGGCTGTTAAGAAGTTTAAGCCGACCTCGCCGGGACGCCGGTTCGTTACGGTTTCCACGTTTGAGGAGATCACCAAGACCAAACCGGAGAAATCATTGCTCAAGCCGCTGACCAAGAGTGGCGGTCGCAATGACGACGGCAGAATTACCG
>DATCJV010000106.1:0-31438 GCA_036562625.1 Bacillota bacterium
TCTTTAAGGAACTGGCCTATATGGTAATCTTCTCCTTAATGTGTTCTTTACTGGTGGCGATTACGCTCACCCCCATGTTGAGCGCAAAGTATATGCGGAAAAACGGTAATTCGGAAATACAACGAACCTGGCTGGTCAGAAAGTCAGTCCTTCTTCAGCAGCAGTGGGAGGAGTCCTATCGCCGGTTTCTCACCAAGTGCCTGCAGCATAAGAAGAGGGTGGTCTTGACTTGTGTTTTATTATTCCTCGCCACTTTATGTTTATGGCCGTTGATCGGTACAGAATTAATCCCTGAGACTGATGAAGGGATTATTTCAGTCTGGATTACTCTGCCGCCGGGAACGAAATTTGAAGAAACCAACGCTTTGATGTTGGGGTTTGAAGAGATCGTACGCCAATTGCCTGAGCTTGAGAATATGGAGGTCTCGGTCCGCGGTTCCAGCGGCGGCGGCGGAAACTGGGCCAGCATGACCTTACGCTTGTCGGATCGGACAAAACGTCAGCGCTCCACCAATGAGGTGATGCTGGAGTTACAGAAGAAACTCACCTATCCCGGAGCCAACATCAGTCTGCGGGCCAGGAACTCCATGCGGATGCTGTATAGCAGGTCCAATGCTCCGATCGTCATTGATGTCCGGGGTTATAATCAGGATTTGGCCCGCCAGACTGCGAAATTGGTAGTGGATCGGTTAAATACGATTCCTGGGGTATCTAATACGGAAATCTCCAGGGAAGAGGAGCAGCCGGAGTTTTTCATCAGGATCAACCGTAAACGCGCTGCTGATCTCGGGATCTCCACCGCCCAGATCTCCCAGGCGATTCAGAACAGTTTCCAAGGGGTGACTGCCACTACCATCAAACGGGACGGCGAAGAGTTAGAGGTGAAAGTACGGCTACGGGAAGAGGATCGCCGGTCTTTGCAGGATCTGGAGCATGTTTTGGTCGCTGGCAGGAATAACCAAATTTTTACCCTGGGCAGCCTACTTCAGGTAGACTTGGGTAACAGTCCGGTCAGTATCGAGCGCACCGACCGGGAGCGGACGATTACGGTGACCGCCGCGTTGCACGGGCGCAGCCTCTCCGAGGCGATGGCGGATATTAAAGCGGAGATGGCCAGGATTAACCTGCCGGCCGGGATCAGTCTGTCTTACTCAGGAGATTACGAGGAACAGCAGAAGGGTTTTGCCGAATTGTTGACCGCTTTGATCATGTCTTTGCTGCTCGTCTATATGATTATGGCCTCGCAATTTGAGTCCCTGTTGGATCCGTTTATCATTATGTTTTCCATTCCCTTTGCCTTGGGGGGGGTCCTGCTCGTGCTATTCCTGACGGATACGGCCTTTAATAACCAGGTTTATATCGGCCTGATCATCCTGGGAGGAGTGGTGGTCAACAACGCCATCGTCTTAATCAGTTATTACCGTCTCTTGATGGAAAAAGGTTTTGCACTAGGGGAAGCGTTGGTTGAAGGGTCGGTTTCCAGGTTGCGTCCGATCCTGATGACCACAATTACCACGGTTTTAGGATTAGTGCCGCTTTCCATTGACGCCGGCTCCGCCAATAATTTGCAGGCGCCGATGGCGCGGGCGGTCATCGGTGGGCTAATCTTTTCCACAGTCCTGACTTTGGTCTTAATTCCCGTGCTCTTTATGGCGTTGGAGAATTTTTTGGCCCAGCGCAAGCTGAAGAGAGAGGCCAGGAAGAAGACGATTATTAAAGGTCTGACCATTGGTAGTGTACTCCTGCTCCTGGCGGCAATGGTCCTTCTTGATCAGCAGCCGGCTGCGGCGGAAGAAGAAAAGCAAAAGATAAAACAGTTGACAGTAGGGGAGGCCGTTGCCTTGGCCTTGGAAAACAGCGAGGAGGGGCGGTTGCTCGTCGCGCAAAGAGAAAGCATTTTATCAAGTTTCCGGGAGACGCAGGGCGCCAAGGGGTGGAAACTATATACGGAAGCCACTACGGAATATACGGAAGAGGCGGGAGAAAACTCTGCGATCGGCTTGACGGCAGAGAAGTCAGTCCCCCTGGTCAATCTCTGGGGGGGGAAGTCTTATGCGGATCAAATAGCCGAACAGAATACCAAGATTGACTTGTTGAATATCGATCTGCAAAAAAACCGCTTGATCCTGCAGGTCGTTACCGCATATCAACGGGAACTGCTGGCCAAAAAAGATCTGGACTTGGCGAAGGACAATTATCACCGCGCTCAGTATTTTTATGAAGAGATAAAGGTCCGGTCCAGGTTAGGCATGACTAGCATTACGGATGAAAGCGGGGTCGAGGCTCAATTGGCCGGCGCGGAGACGGAGCTGTTTCGGGCGGAACAGAATTATGAATTGGCGCGGCTTAATTTACGGCAGTACTTGGGGCTCAGCGCCTCCGCAGAGCTGGAGTTGGCGCCCATCGGAACAGTGGAATATACGGAGGTCCCGGAGCTCCAGGATCTACTGGATACAGCCTTACAGCATAGATTGGAGCTAAAGCAAGCAGCCTTGGCCACACAACGCGCGCAAAATTTACTGGCCCTGGCAAAACTCTCAAACCAGTTGGGGATTAGTCTGAGCTGGACTTTTGAAAAAGACAATTTCAATAGCGGAATCAGCCTCTCCAACCTGAAAGCCGACCGGAATGTGGGAGAGTGGAGTATTCGCGGGAATACCGGAGTCTCTTCCACAAAAACACCGGAAGAGAATAAACTCAAGCTCAGCCTACGTTGGGATTTTCTCGACGGCAATGTCCGGAAGGAACAGATTAAACAAGCGGAGTTACTGGTGGAGCAGGCTCAGGAAGAGGAGAAAAGGATCAGGAAGAATATTCAGTACCAAACTAAAGAGGCTTTCTTTAGCTACCTTAACCTGAAAAGAAGTTTACGCAGCTGTGAACTACAGCTACACCACAACCAAATGTACCTGAATGCCCTGGAAGCAAAATACCGGGCCGGATTGGCCTCAGTAAAGGATATACTGGAGGCGCAGTTGATCTTGCACGAGTCAGAGGTCCAATATGAAACCATCAAATCCAACTTGTACCTGGCCTTTATTGAATTGTTGAATACAACCGGCCGGTTTGGCCTGGATAGTTTGGAGAATTGATCAGTAAGGCAGAGGAAGGCAGGCTTCCGGGTTCAGGCCGGGGAAGGGGAGAGGGGCGAGAGATCTAAGCAGTCAATAAGGGCAAGGAACGGAATCGAGGAAGAAAAAGCGAGTGAGCAGGGGATGATCCCTGCTCATTTCGTTATCTGCTCGAAGAAACTCTTAGGATTTTCCCTTTTCTTTCTTTTTTATCTTTTCAATCTTGTCCAGAGCCGCTTTGATTATAGCCTGACCGGTTGGACTGACGACATTTTCCTTTTCCCCCTTGGTTTCGATGATTTCAAGGGGCTTAAAGGGTTCAAAGCTATTTTCCTCGCTATTATCTTCATTATCTTCTGAAACAAGCGCAGGATCGTCTGTTACTTCTTCTTCCGTAGAGTGGTTCTCTTCGGTATTTTGTTCATGCGGAAGATTAGCCTGTTCCGTCTCACTTTGCCCGGTAAAATCCTCAGGAATTACTGCATTCCCGGTTAACCTGTCTTTTAAAGCTGCCAGCTTTAGGCTGACCCCTTCATTAATGGCTTCCAGACCGGATTGGACTTTTTGACTAATCTCCTGTAATTTTTGATCGTAGGCGGTAAATTGGGAGTGGACTTTATCCAGAATGTCATTTACTACGGATTCATCCATTGCTCTTGCCTCCTGTTCTATTGGGGAACGGCTTCTTCAGTATACTTTAATATAGGTGAAAACCGTGCTCATACTCTTTTATCGGTTGCTGACAGTAAATTGTTAATAGGTGAATTTGTGTTTGATGTACAAAATATCCTTGGCATAAATGAATAATTTCTTGCGGCCAAGTATTATGGTAATGTGTAGTGACAAATCAGACAAAAGAATACAAATAAGTAAAAATATGTTATCAAATCGTAATATATTGCCGAATTATCGACTTCTTTGGCGTTTGTCTTGTTTACATAAAAATGTTAGACTGTGAATAATAGGTAATATTTGGATACTCACCACCCTAAATCCGGTGAAGGGATACTATGCGATCAGCGGAAAGACTAAAGAGGGCCTTCTAGGATTGATCCGGAGATGTGCTAAGGGAGGTGATACATAAAAGAGTAACAGTGCTCAAACACGAAAAACGGCGCGCCTTACCTAGCCGAATAGCGGGTTTAGCAAGAATTAGGCATAAAAAGGGCCGGCGGATTACTGAAAAGTAGTCTTCCGGCACTTTTTATTTATTTATTTAATAGACTCCCACTTGATCCTCCGGCTATACGCTGCGCGTATATGTTGAGTATAAAACTCATCATCCCCAAGACGGCCTTGTATTTTGGTTGAAGAGACAGAATTGGTCATCAAGGAGAAACAGACCTAAATTTGGCCCAAAGAAAACTGCACCAGTAAAGAGACTACTGCCACGATGGCGGAGACCAGAAAACCAAGGATCATTGGGTTTATGCCAGCCTTCACCACTTTATGCAGGTCAGTGTTGAATCCGATGGCGCCCAGCGCCATGGCCATCAAAAACTTACTTACAACTTTTAATGATTTACTGACCTCCACGGGAATATATCCCAAACTATTAATTAGGGCAACAGCCACAAAGAGCAGGATAAACCAGGGCGCGATCTTCATCAGGTATCCCCATCTGTTCCACACTGCGCCGGTACTGGTATAGGAATTAGTGCTTTCTTTTAGCTCACGTTGTTTTTTATAGGTTCCGAGAAAGGAAAATAAGAAAACAATGGGAACAATGGACAGTGTACGGGTGAGTTTAACGATGGTCGCAAATTCACCAGCAGCGTTACTGAAGGCATACCCTGCAGCTACTACCGAGGAGGTATCATTGACTGCGGTACCGGTCCACAGTCCATAGGCCAGGTCGGAAAGGCCCAGTAACCTGCCGATGATCGGGAAGAGAATAATCATTAATATATCAAAGATGAATGTAGCGGCGATGGAATAAGCGATATCACTTTCATCCGCCTCAATGGTGGGAGAGAGGGCGGCAATGGCCGATCCTCCGCAGATCCCTGTACCGGCGGAGATTAAGGTACTCATCTTCCAGTTGACTTTGAGCAGTTTACCCAGGATATACCCGGAACCGAAAGCCGATAATAGGGTGAAGACCATCACATAGAGGGAGTATTTGCCAATGACCATAATTTGGGAGATACTCAGTCCGGTTCCCAACAGAATAATGGCGGTCTTGAGAATGGTTTTTGAACAAAATTTCAGACCAGTGGAGAAGCGTGACTTCTCATTAATCAGCAAGTTCAGTAGAATCCCCATCAATAGCGCAAAGATACTGGCGCCGACCAAGGGAATACGTTCGCCGATGAAGAAAGAGAGCAGGGCAGTAAAGAAGGTGATCACTATTCCCGGCAGATAAACGCAAATCTTGCGACAGATTAGACTCAAACCAGATCTTCCTTTCTATGTTGTAATTAATTCCCTGTTGCTTATATGAAGTATAACATCGAATTCATCAAAGGTAAAATATTATCTTATTATAAATATAATAGGTGTTTACCTATTGTTTTGAGAGAAGATCAATGCTAGGATTGAAAGGGGGGGAAGACCATGAATTTTCGTCACTTAAAAATTTTTATTACCGTCTGTGAAGAGAAAAACATGACAAAAGCAGCAAAGAAGCTTTTTATCAGTCAACCATCGGTTAGCCAGGCTATTGCGGAAATGGAGGAATACTACCAGGTGAGGCTCTTTGAGCGTCTTTCCCGGAAGATATATTTGACCAAAGCCGGAGAGGACTTGTTATCTTATGCCTACCATCTAGTTGCCCTTAATCAAAAGATGGAGGAGGCTGTCAGAAAAAACGGACGCCGGCAGACAGTGGTGTTAGGGGCCACCGTAACTATAGGAACTTATGTTTTACCCGGTCTTCTTTTCAAACTTAAAGAGTACCGTGATAGACTGGAGATTAAGACGGTCGTGGAAAACACCAAGTTAATCGAGGGGGGTATTTTAAGTTCCCGGCTTGATTTAGGATTGGTCGAAGGGGAGATCAATTCTGTCGATCTTGAGGTGAAACCTTTTTGTGAGGATGAGTTAGTTCTTATTTGCCATAAAGATCATCCTTTAGCCCAAAAAAATACTATTACTCTCCAGGACTTACAGGATCAACCTTTTTTTGTCCGCGAGGAGGGGAGCGGTTCACGGGCTCTGTTTTTGAACGCCATGAAAAAGCGGGGAGTGCCTGTTAAGATTCAAGGCGAATTCAATAATACGGAGGGCATTAAGCTTGCTACCCTGCATAACTTGGGATTGGGCGTAGTCTCCAAACTTTCTCTCTCCCGTCACGACCACGACCTGGTCATTCTGCCTGTGGCGGATCTTTCCCTGACGCGTCTCTTTTCTCTGGTTTATCATAAAAACAAATATATCAGCCGGGAACTGGCCCGGTTAATGGAGTATATAGAGACAAACGGGGAGAGTCAAGCAAGGTCTGTTTCTTGATTTACCGGGTAGGAAGCCCAAGGGTAATAGGGAAGTTTAAAGAGCCAACCGGCAATTACGTTATGCCCGTGGAACTAGACGGGTTGCAGATTGGTTGGTTTTTTGTGGGCAGACGGAGTGGAAAAAATTGCCGGTTGCGCGGATAATTTCCTCCCGGAGTACTAATACTATATCCCGGAGGGGATATGTATGAGTGAGTTACTGAAGAATCGGGAGTATCGGCAGCAAGTGCTGAAGGAGATCATCCGTGATCTGCATCAAGGGAAAGACGTGGAGCAGGTAAAAAAGAGATTTGCCCAGACTTTTCAGGGTGTCTCCGCTACAGAAATCGCCGAGTTGGAGCAGGCTTTGATCCGGGAAGGCTTGTCTGTGGAAGAAGTACAAAACCTCTGTGATGTGCATGCGGCGGTTTTTAAAGGCTCTATTGAAGAGATACACCATGTACAGCAGGCCGGGGAGACTCCGGGCCACCCCTTACATACCTTTAAACTGGAAAATAGGGAAATAGAGAAACTGATTGAAGAGCTAAAAGTAAACTTAGAAGATTTTTTACAGGATGACCGGAGCGAAAATAGAGCGCTCCTCTTAAAAAACCTCGAGTCCTTGCGGGAAATTGATAAACACTATGCCAGAAAGGAACATCTTCTTTTTCCCTTGTTGGAGAAGTACGGCATTACCGCTCCACCAAAAGTGATGTGGGGAGTGGATGATGAGATTAGATCAGCCATCAAAGAAGCAATCAACTTTCTCTCCAACTACCATGGAGGAAAGGAAGAGGCGAAACAGATGATGCTGGCGATTATAAATAAAGTGAAGGAGATGATCTTTAAGGAAGAGAATATTCTCTTTCCCATGGCCATGGAGACCCTGACCGAAGATGAGTGGTGGAGTGTGGCTAAAGAGAGCGCAGAGATTGGTTTCTGCTTAACCGGACCGTCAGGAGAATGGAAACCGGTGAATATTAATGTGGAGGACAAAGTTCAGGCAGAAGGGGAAAGGCCGGTAGACGAGGGATATATCCGTTTTGAAACTGGCTTGCTCTCCCCGGAGGAGATCGACTCGATCTTTAATACTCTGCCCGTGGACATAACTTTTGTTGATCGAGAGGGTACGGTTAAGTACTTTTCACAGAATAAAGAGAGAATCTTCCCCCGTCCTAAAACGGTGATCGGGCGAAACGTGGCCAATTGTCATCCACCGGCCAGCGTACATATTGTAGAGAAGATAATCGAGGACTTGCGGGCCGGCCGGAAAGACCGGGAAGAATTCTGGCTCAGGATGGGCCCGCGGTATGTCTATATCCGCTACTTTGCCGTGCGTAATGCCGCTGGCGCCTATCTGGGCGCCTTGGAAGTCACTCAAGATATCCAACCCCTCCAGGAGATTACCGGAGAAAAGCGGCTCTTGGCGGAGATGGCGCCGAACTAGTAGTGAAGTTAATTTACTCCACTCTCTGTCAATAGTAATTTTATTTCGAAGATCTTCGGCCAGAATTTTCCGGTTACAAACAACCGATCTCCTTCTTCATCATAGGCTATTCCATTGAGCACATCAACGGTATGTCCTTGCTGAGAAGCTGGATCAAGAAGACCGGTTAGATCAATCTCCCCGGTGACCAGGCCGGTTTCTGGATCGATGATGACAATATAATCGGTTAACCAGACATTGGCGTAGATCTTTCCTTTTATGTATTCTAGTTCATTAAGATTGGGCAGGGGCTTATTACGGGCTTTGACCGTAATCCGTTTAACTGGGAGAAAGGTTTCGGGGTCCAGAAAGGTCAGTACCGGAGAACCGTCACTCATAATTAGAAATTCCCCGTCGTAAGTCAGACCCCATCCTTCGGTTTGATAGGAGAAGGTCTCCCGTAGAGTAAAGGATTCCAGATCATAAACGAATCCGCGGTTTTCCCGCCAAGTCAGTTGGATGATGCGCGGGCGCGTGTGGTGATGATGGGCGGTCATTCCCTCAGCGAAATAATTCTCTGGCAGGTTAATCTGTTTTATAACCGTTCCATCCTCCGGATTGACCTGTCGCAGGGAAGAGTGGCCGTATAAGCCGGTACTTTCGTAGAAAAAACCGTCCAAGTATATAAAGCCCTGGGTAAAGGCTGCGGGATCGTGGGGGTAGGTGTTTATAATTTCATAGGAATACCGGACCGGAGGAGCGGGTTTTTCGGCAGATAGTAAAAGGCCGCCTGCACCTAAGCATAGCGCTAGACATAATAACGGTTTGAGCATTATTCTTCCCATCCAGAGCAACTCCTAAATTTCTTGAGTCAATCCTACCGCGAAAGAAGAGAATAGACCAGGTTTATTTCCATATTAAGATATTTGAGCGTAAATCACAATCAAAGATTTGTACTAAAAATTGAACATGCTGGAATAGAGCATAAAATCTTATTTTGATTTACTCGCCATGGGATGATAATATTATATCTTCGCCCAAAGAAGCACAAATACGTACGCTAGTTGTTGGTTTTAATCTTTAAATTTTTTATAAACAATATATCTGAAAAGAATTCCGGACTATAACCGGAAAATCGCGTATGGAAGTCGCGTCTGAATTGGTCCAGCTTTTTATCGAGGAGTTTGAGTTTCTCGTCCAGCAATGCATCTAACGCAGCCAGCGACGGTAGATCTGTTGAGGCGAGAGATGCGGACAATTGTTCAGTTGAATCAACATTTTCCGTAGTAGTAATGGTTTCTCTAGTCATAAAAGATCCCTCATTTCTTTATAGTTTACATAATATGTATTATAGGACGTTAAATTTCTTCCAAAAAACATCATGAATTACTTATTTTTCCATAGCACCTTAAATTTATTAAGAGTTTGAACAGATTTGGCTTCAATTTTACTAATGCTTTTCTATATAGTTATTCTTTATATTTTGTCTTAATAACTTTTTTATTCGTTTTTCGAACATTTGTTTGCTTCTATTATAATGCGAACAGATGTTCTTGTCCAGTGGTTTCCAGAATCTTTTCTCCATTAAGGTTATATTGGAGTAAATAAACAATAAAAGGAAATTGAAGAATGTTATTGAATATTAATTATATAACAAATATATAACAAAACGGTAATGACGCCTTTCTGTAAGGCGTCATTACTTCATCATTTCAATTTTTGCCGCAATAATTAAGTTAAGTTAGGGTAATATCGTCTTAGCCACTCCAGTTCCTTTCTTTCCGGATTCTCCTCATACCAGCCCTTACCGAATAACCTATTGATCCGCTGGAAATATTCTTCATACATTTTGCCGATGCGCTCCAAAGAGTAGTTTTTCTCCGCCCACTCCCGGCAGTTTTCGGGCTTGATCTGCTCTATATGCTTAACCGCCCAGCAAAATTCTTCAAATGTTCGGCAGCGGTAGCCTGTCACCCCGTGCAATACTGTTTCCGGGAAGGCCCCCCAATCACTGGTAATCACCGGGGTGCCGCATAACTGGGCTTCCACGTTTACTCCGCCAAAAGGTTCCAGGTAGATGGTGGGCATGAGGACGGCTTTAGCCTTCCCAAGCAGGTGGTTTCTTTCTTCAGGGCCGACTGCGGGCAAGTAAGTGATGTGCTTCTCCCCGCTTAAGTAAAGGCCTTCACCGGGGTTATCCAGGGAACCCTGGCCAACGATATATAATTTGTTTCCAGTGGCCTTGGCCACCTCTGAAGCGATCTGCACTCCTTTGCGCCAGATGATTCTGCCGAAGTAAAGCAGGTAATCTTCTTTCTTCGGTTCGAAGGTGAAATCATTAACCTCAAAATAATTGGGAATGACCGCGTCATACCAGACGCCGTCATCCTGGTTCAGTAAACCGTAAATATAGTGCATCCAGGCATATGACTCAAACACCCGAAATGAAGAGAAGACTCCGGTATACCCGATCCCCGATTCCACGGTCAAAAGGTTGACTCCTTGTGAAATTGGTTGTTGATAATTGCCCATCGGACACAATAGAATATCATGGTCTTCTTTTCGTTCATTAATGGCTTTGATGGCGTTTTTATTAAAAATGGTGTGCGCTAAGTCCTTGGGATCATGCTTAAAAAACTCTTTTGTTTGATCGTATTTTCCGTATGTGTCATGCAAGACCTTTTGGGTAGAGACGACAATGAGTTCATCACACTCCACAGCAGAGCCTTCGACGCCATAAAAATATACGGTATGACCATAACTTTTTAGGATTTTGGCCAGTTTGACCACTTTTTGTGTATATGCGCACGCGGAATTTTCCCGATGGGTGGGTAAATGAGCCAAGCCCAATAAATGAAAACGCAGACACGCCATGAACATCCATCCTCACTTACTTGCTTTATGAATATATATATATTTGTATATTTGAAACCCGTCCCTGATTTGTAGGTGATTTTTCTCAGTTATAGCAGTACAGTTTATATACAAACATATACATATACATATATAGAATCAAAGTAACCGGAGGATCCGGCTACTTTGATTGGGATTTCACTGAATTAATGGGGGTAATCGGTCAAACCGCTGCTCCCCTCTTATCTGTTATATGTCAGTATCACTAGATAAAGTTCAGAGTATTTAACCTGATAATGCGGATTGAAGCGTTAACTACTGCTTGAGAACCACCAACTAAAGTAGGCAAAGTTACTGTCCCAACGGAAGTATGGTTTACCAGTGTCAGAACAGTCGGCGCTGTAATACGGATTACCACGAATCCGGTGGTCAATTGATCAGAACCATAGATAGATTGAACGACTGGTTCCCCATTAAAGAAGAGTGCGAATTGGTTCTCCGGTACGCCGGTCACAGAGAAGACTATAGCGTAATCGCCTGTTTCATTGATGAAGATTTCCGCACTTCCCGGTTCATGCTGGATATCACCGACAATTAAGCCGTTGTTATTAAAGACCACTGCTTCTTCTGGTTCGAGGTTTTGGACCGTACCTTGGTTATAGATATATGCATATACTCCTGCAATTCCAGGACCGGTTGGCCCTTGCGGCCCGGTAGCTCCGGTAGCGCCCTGAGGTCCTTGCGGTCCGGTAGCTCCGGTAGCCCCAGTAGCCCCTACATTACCCTGAGGACCTTGTGGCCCAGTGGCTCCAGTAGCGCCTTGCGGTCCTTGCGGTCCGGTAGCGCCCGTAGCTCCGGCAACACCCTGAGGGCCCTGTGGTCCGGTAGCTCCGGTGGCTCCGGTAGCCCCTACATTACCCTGAGGACCTTGTGGCCCAGTGGCTCCAGTAGCGCCCTGCGGTCCTTGTGGTCCGGTAGCGCCCGTAGCTCCGGTAGCGCCCTGAGGGCCCTGTGGTCCGGTAGCGCCCGTAGCTCCGGTAACACCCTGCGGTCCTTGTGGCCCGGTTGCTCCGGTTGCTCCGGTTGCTCCGCGGGGGCCTGTCGGTCCGGTAGCCCCAGTAGGTCCCGTAGCCCCGATAGCGCCTTGTGGTCCGGTCGGACCGGTCGGCCCGGTTGCTCCGGTAGGACCTACCGTCCTAATGGGGATTCTCAGCAGGATTTGTTGAATTTGATTGATGAATAATAAGATTGGGATAATTTCATGACATAGATCCGGGCAGTTCAATAATTGAGCGACCAGTTTATCAAAGATCACTCCCAATACATTGAGGACGCATAAGATATTGCCTTTCTCCAGACATTCTCTGGCCAGGTTTATATCACGTAATAGAATATCTTGCAAATTTTTTGGTATTTTTGCTTCTAATATTAACTCCCGAAGTTTTCGTAAGAGACCATCCAGATCATGGGTTTTCGGTGAGTCAAAATTCACAAATCTCCACCTCCCTTACGGATTTATTATATTGAGGCTGCGGTGAAAACGAGATACGGCAAAAGACATTTTAGTAACTATCTATTCAATTGTGATCAAAGATATAAAAGGGCTGTTTATGTAACAGCCCTTGAGTGAAGTGGCGGATCAGGCAAATGCGCGATCTCCTTTTTTACCTTGGGATTTACCAATCGAAAAATGACTGACATGCTTTTTTAGGTAGAAACATTCTTCTTCATTCAATAGTACTTAGAGTACACGTGGGGTTTAATCATCCTGGAGGTGTGGACAGCTGGATAATAGCCGGCATTTGTAATAACTTCTAGTTGTGTCCATTCTACAATTTTTATTCGGATCTGCGCGTTGATTATTTGCCGCAGGCAACCGGGGATACATTTATTGGCCGGCGTCAAGACATAGTCGACCTCAATCTGGACTAGCTCATTATGAGCCTTTGTCCGGGGTGTGGGTTCAAGACCGGGTATTCTCAGGAGCAAAGTGAATGGCGCGTCTTCTTCTAGATAGCGTAGTCTGTTTTTGGGATCAACATAAAAGATTTCTTTTCGAATGACGCCTTTCTTCACAACCTTATTACGAAAAAGATGATCAGTTGAGTTTAATAGTTTTGCCTTAATACGGTCAATCTTTATTGCATTAATACAAGTGGAATTCTCTATAACGACCTGACCTGTACCCTCACCAATCACTTTCAAAGCATTAATCTTCTGTTTCTGGACTGGAATATATTCACCGTCAGCCATAGTGTCATAGGTCGCGATCAACATTTATCCCCCCTTGGAGTTTACCTTATTGTATTTTATTGCTTTGTTTTAAGACGGTAACCTGCATTATGAATAAAATGTTACTGTTTATGAAGACTTACTCATGATTGGCAAATAAAATAATGATTACAGACATCTGATCGATGGTCATAATAATTTATACTAAAAAAGAAACAACCACCTACTGGTGGCTGAGGCAAGAAACAGATTCGCCGCAAACGGCTGATAATTCACTGAATAAGAATACTATTTGGGGACCGCCAGGATTTGACCTGGATAAATTGTCGGGTTCGTAAGTTGATTGACTTTTCTAAGTTGAGCTACGGTTAACCGGGGGTCCTGGTTCGGTAAGTAACGGCAGGCAATGGTCCACAGAGTATCACCTTCGGCCACTGTCACCTGCTTATAGTATTCTCCCCCACTCTGACACGGGGAAGCCGAGATTGTTAGTAATATGTATAGCAAGAGAGACAGATAGAACAAGATCGTGATGGTCAATAAGGATTGTAGTGGATTCCATTTAATTCTGGTTTTTCCAATGATAAAGGTCATCCTTGTCCACCTCGCTTGTGTAAACTCCAAACATTCGTTCGTTCATATTATATACGAACAAATGTTTGTTGTCAATAGCAAATCGAACAACTGTTTGCAAAAGTCAATATCCTGTGGTATACTTTATTTAGATCTGTTTCCTGCTTTAATTGGAGCGAAACAATTAACCCTTCTTTGCCTTTTGTTATATTACTCTCTTCAGCTATTGACTTGACTGTAGCCAGCTAAGTTGGGTAAAGCGGGAAAAATTATAAAAATTATATATGTATATATGCGCTGAATATATCAATTATGACTGATAACGGTTAGAATTGATTAGCGCATATTGAGTTATAGTTAGTCCCAGGATTATTCAAAAATAAAAGAAGGAGGCGTCGCAGTATGGACGACCTCACAAACCGGCAACGGGAGATTCTCAACTTCATCTGTGAGGAGATTCAAAAGAAGGGCTATCCCCCATCCGTTCGGGAGATTGGCGAGGCGGTCGGCTTAAGTTCCAGTTCCACAGTACACGCGCATTTGGAAAAATTACAAGAACTGGGCTACATCAGACGGGATCCTACTAAACCAAGGACCATCGAGGTACTACGGCCTACGGCGGAGAATAGTTTCAACTTGAACATTACCCCGGTCCCAATTGTCGGCAGGGTGACGGCAGGTGAACCGATTCTGGCTGTTGAAAATATTGATGACTATTTCCCTCTACCCAAAGATTTTACTTCGTATGAGGATTTATATATGTTAAGAGTAAAGGGTGACAGTATGATTGAAGCCGGGATCTTCGACGGGGATCTGGTCATTGTTCATAAAACGCCCTTTGCCAAGAATGGTGACATTGTCGTAGCCTTGCTGGATGAGGGAGAGGCTACGGTGAAACGCTTCTATCGTGAGGCCGACGGCCGGGTACGTCTGCAACCCGAAAATCCGGCTTTTCAACCAATCTATCCTACACAGATCTCAATTCTAGGGGAAGTAATCGGTTTAGTGAGAAAGTTTTAATCCGGTTTTGATGGGAGAAAGCTTTTTGCTAGCTTTTCAGAGAGAAACCGCCTGCCGTTAAGGACAGGCGGTGATTTTTTTCTGTGGTCATTCGTCTTGCTAAAATTCGCACCTTTACATTCTTTGCTGAGAGAGTTCAGTGGCAAAGTTTAATGTGGAATGCCCGGCACGGGCGGATCGTAATTGAATAGGGCCAACCCCCAGGATTTGAAAGAATAATTCAAGAGCTTGCTCTCGTCCTTTATATTCAGGCAGAGTCATGGTCTCATCTATGGCAGGAAGGCTTTCATATGTGTGAAAAGCATAAACGCACGCATTTTCCACGCCGGAGTCCTTGATGATCTCAATCAACCTCTTGTACTCGGTCCGGCGCGCCTCTGCGTGCGTTCGCCAAAAAGCGGGGTCAGGAGTTAATTCACTTGATAGAAGATCCTGTTTCGCCAGGCCTTTAAACCTCTTTAAGGCCTTAATCAGGTCTTCACTGTTTACCTGTACCATGGCGCATTCCTCCTTAATGTTAATTATATATTAATATTCGGTTAAAAACCTTCACCTCCTCTTTTTTCTTCTGTTGTCTGTCAAAAAGTTATTTCCGTGCAGATGTAGGCGTCTTATTAGGCTGTGAAAATAAGATTAAGGGAAAAAAGCCCATGATATGAGTCTTCTTTATTCAAATTTGCAGATTTAGACTCATTTCTGAAGAGACGACAAGTCGAATATATAGTATGTCTGGTTGTCAAATTTCAATCTATAGCAGGTACAGGGGCAACCTTCCTCGTTAAACTCGCCGACCAGTTCCGCCTCACCGGCCAGGATCTTCTCTCTAATTAAGGCATCTGTTAATTCTCCGGAGCCCTCAGGAGTGGAAGCAATCCTTTTTTTGCCGGGAAAAGGTATGACTTTACCCAACTTAATTCCTCCTCTTCTAATCCGTTTTACCCCTCAACGCCACTTGATATTGATCATACCCGGTAATGATGTTAGTTCTTCTAAAATCCTTTCTTTAGGAATATTATGTCCTTTAAGATACACAGTAATCAATGCTTTTCCAGTTTTTTCGTCAATATGTAAATCCACATCCTTGATGCTTATGTTTCTTTCTGCAAAGACTCTACAGAAAGCCGCCAATTGACCGGGTCTATCTTCCATGACGGCCCGTACTTTTGTGGACTTGGTGTCGATATATTTCTTTTCTATATTATTCAGGAAGACCAGGGTGAAAACGGAAATTATGGTGGTGACTACCCCTCCCAAATAAAAACCGCTGCCGATGGCTAAACCAATTCCCGCTACTACCCATAAAGTGGCGGCTGTGGTCAAACCGCGAATGGACGCTCCTTCCCGCAGGATGGTGCCTGCCCCTAAAAATCCGATTCCACTAACTACTTGAGCCGCCAACCGCGCCGGATCCCGCGTCGACGAACCGGAAAAGGCATAGATGGAAATCAGCATAATCAAACATGACCCCAAAGCCACCAGGGTGTGGGTTCTTAATCCCGCCGGCCGGCCGTGGGCTTCTCTTTCCAGCCCGATAAAAGAACCCATTAAAGCGGCTAAAACAAGCCTGCCTATTAGAATCAGCTCAATTATGATTGATCACCCTCTACAATTCTCTATTTACTTTAAGTAGCCAAGTTGTTTTAATGTTTGATCTGAATTTTATTTATACTAAATTTTATTTTTCATATGCAAAAATGGTAACCGATCAAGGAGAGGAAAAATTCTCTCCGGTGTTTGCTGATCAGCGGCGCCAACTCTCTACGAGTCTGTTAAATTGGTTGAGCGGCAATGGGGACATCTGGTGGCTTCCCAATCAACAGTTTCATGACACCTCAGACACTCCCTCTTTACGGAGTTCCGGCAGAATGGACAAAACGCCAAGATGGAATGGATCCGTTTCTTACAGTGCGGACAGGGAGTTAAGGGCCCTTTGGGGCGAGAAAATGAATACACTCCCACCAGGAAGAGGAGGATTAAGACACTGCTGATTATACCGGAGCCAAAAAAGACCGTGATCGGCAGGATTGTCCACATCAACCAGTTAAAATCTCTCGCGCGGGCGTCTTTATAGATAAAAAAGCCTGTAATAACAGCTAAGACCAAGTTGATGACTAGGTTTATCAAGTTGGGATTCATCTCTTCAACTCCTTTACTTGGTATACCCACTAGAGTAGGTATAGAGTCATATTTCAGTCTCGCCGTCCATGATCGGCACCTTATCCTGGTCAGTTTCGGGTGAAATATTCTGTTGGGTCAAGAGCAGATGCGTTATTTATTTATTCATTTATTTTCCTTTATATTCATCGTCACCAGCCCCGATCCTTTTTTGTGCTGTACGCGTGGGAGTAGACCTTTATTCTTCAGCTTAGTCAGGATGATTCCCAGCGCCAATTTGGCGTGGAGATACGAGAGAGCGCCCTGGATAAACAGGCTATAGGGCGGCTTCACCGGGGCGTCCGCGCTTAGTTCGCTAGTGGCGCCGGCGATAAAGGTACCGGCCGCCATGATTACTTTACTGCTGTATCCGGGCATGTCCCCAGGTTCAGGCTGTAGATAACTCTCTACGGGAGACACTTCCTGAATGATCCGGCAGAAGGAGATTAACCGTTCCGGATCGGCAAGATCGATCCGTTGAATAATATCCGATCTTTGGTCCGTGGGAGCAGGGAGCACGGGAAAACCATATTCCTGAAAAACCTGGGCAAATAAGACGGCTGCCTTTACCATCTCTGTGACCCGGTGAGGCGCATCAAAAAGTCCTTGAAAAAACAAGCGGAGGTTGGTCAGGGAAGGCCCTACTTCTCCCCCTAACCCGGGAGCGTAGAGTCGGGCGGCGACCAGATCAACCAAATCTTTTCTCCCCACTATGTATCCGCCGGCGGGCGCTACGCCTCCACCGGGATTTTTTATTAAAGAGCCGGCGATTAAATCAGCGCCGACAGTAGTAGGTTCTTCCGCTTCGGTGAATTCTCCGTAACAGTTATCAACGAAAAGCACAGGCCGGTTTGTGGCGGGGACTTCCCGTTTGATGGCAGAAAAGGCCTGAGCAAGCTGAGAGATACTGATGGCCGGGCGCGTTTCATAACCGCAGGAACGCTGAAAGGCCACGATTTTTGTACGCGGAGTGATCTTCTGGATTAGAGAGGTTAGATCAATCCGCCCATCTTTTTGCAGAGGGATGAATGCTGATTTGATCCCAAACTCGCTCAGGTTTCCCCGGGCTGCTCCTTCCAACCCTACGATGGTACGGAGGGTATCGTAAGGCAGACCGGTGGCAAAAAGGACTTCGTCACCGGGACGGAGGATTCCCGACAGGCAACAGTTGATGGCGTGGGTGCCGGAAGCAATCTGCTGTCTGACCAGCGCGCTTTCTCCGTCAAATACTGCGGCAAAGACCTGTTCCAAGGTTTCTCGGCCCAGATCGTTGTAACCATATCCGGTGGAGGTTGTAAAATGATGGGTTCCCACCTTCGCTTCTTTAAAGGCGGAGAGTACCTTAGCTTGGTTAAGTAGACCGATCTTTTCAATTTGCCGGAAGATTCCGGATAGTGCGGCTTCCGCTTCATCAATTACTCTACGGCAATCAGCATCAATCTCTGTGTACATGGTTGTTATGACTTCCTTTCCCGGTGGGGATAACTGCCCAAGACTTTTTTCCATCCTTCCGTTTCCCTGACTACCTGTTCGATCTGGAGGAAGGCCTTTTTCAGGCCGGGATCGGATTTATGGCCGATCATCTCGAAGATTAATACATATTGTTGGGGCCGGATCTTATAGGGACGTGATTGAATAAAGGTCAGATCAATATCTTCTTCCGCCAGAATGCCGGTAATCTTGTGCAACTGGCCGGGACGGTTTTCACCAAATCTAACGGCCAGCAGAGTCCGGTCGTTGCCTGTAGGAGGGCTATCGGTCAAGGCGCAGACAAAAAAACGAGTGACATTATTAGGATAATCGGCGAAATTAGCCTTGATAAGCTCAAGACCATATTCCGCAGCAGTGTGAGGCGAACAAATCGCCGCGCATTCCGCATCCTCTGTAGCTTGCCGGGCCGCCTCCGCAGTAGATAAAACATGGATCTGGGGGATCTCCGGAAACTGGGTAGCCAATTGCCTGGCACACTGGTTCAAAGCGGACGGATGGGACAGAATCCTCCGGATTTTGGCGGGATCTCCGGTCTTACTGGCCAGCACATGATTGATCTCGACATGCACTTCATCGCAGACTTTGACAAAGTCATGGTACTCGATGAGGGTATCAAAAGTTAAGCCTATAATTCCGTCCACCATGTTCTCAGCGGGTAAGACCGCGCGATCAGCCCGGAATGATTCCACCTCCAACAAGCACTGGTGAATATTGAAGAACTGTATTTCTTCCGGTCTGGTTTGGCCGGTAATTTGTTCCTGGTATAACAGGGCGGCTTCTTCCGAATAAGTGCCTTTTGGACCTAAGGTGACAATCTTCACTACCGATCCTCCCTTTTAGGCAGGAAAAAGTATACTCGATCCTGCCTTTCCGATTTGTGTGTTGTATGAAAAAAGAAGGACTGCGCCTTCCTTTTTAGTTAAGGTTGGAACATAATGTATGTTCAGGTGAGGACTTGAGACTTAAAAACGGGCCGGTGGCAGGCCCGTTCTTTATTAAAACTGGTCAACTCGAGTATCTTTCGTAGTAGGCTCCCCACTGAACTCCCTGAGTGGACGGGCAGGGATAATCGTTGAAATAGCATGTTTATAAACTAATTCCGGCTTTCCATCAGCGTCAATAATAACGGTGAAATTGTCAAATCCTTTGACAAGACCACGTATTTGAAAACCGTTTACTAAATATAAAGTTACCGGAACACTCTCTTTTCGAACTTGGTTCAAAAAGCCGTCCTGTAGATTTATTACTGGTTTGTTCAAAGTGTTTCACCTCCATAATTATGATTGGGAAAAATTCCGAGACTATTTCTCTATTCCCTTATTCGACACTTGGTTGATTCTACCTTCAAGATATTTTAAGATTTTTTGGAAATTCTCTTCCTCCCCTCCTTTTTGCAAGAGGAACCATCGCTCAACCGGTTCTCTCCGGAACCAGGTCAGTTGTCTCTTGGCATAATGGCGTGTTCTTTTCTTTAAAAGTGCAACCGCATCTTGCAAGCTGGAGTCTCCGGTCAACACCGGGATAAGCTCTTTATACCCTAATCCTTGCATGGATTGCAGTTCGGGCCCATATCCTTTTTCCAGCAATCCTTGGACTTCCTCCAACAATCCAGCAGTGAGCATTTTGTCGACCCGGAGTTCGATCCGTTTATATAATTCCTCCCGTTCTCTGGTTATGCCAATATAAATGGTATTAGCGGGCAATTCTGAGGTCCTCGCCTTTTGCTGGCAGGAAAAGGGAATACCTGTCTTGATGTAAACTTCCAACGCACGCAGTACCCTTTTTAAGTCGTTAGGGTGTATCTTTTCCGCACTGACCGGATCAACCTCAGCCAACCACCGGTGGAGGGCTTGGTTTCCCTCAGCCGCCGCTTTTTGACGTAGCGCGTCACGGAGATCTGGATCACCCGGCGGATCCGGAAAGTCAAAACCACGGGTGACTGCTCTCACATATAAGCCGGTGCCACCAGATAAAAGCGCCGTCTTGTTTTTTTCTTGCAGTTCAGACAGTTTTCTTTGGTAGTGTGTCTGAAAGTCCGCCACGGTAAAGGCTTCATCCGGATTAACCAGGTCAATCAGGTGATGCGGGATCCCTTTCCGCTCCTCGAGGGAAGGTTTGGCGGTGCCTATATCCATTCCCTTGTAAATCTGCATTGAGTCGGCGGAGAGAATTTCCCCATTCAGTTCGAGCGCCAAGCGCACCGCCAGGTCGGTTTTACCCACAGCCGTAGGGCCAACCAAGATTATCAGGGGGGGCAACGAAGGTCACCTCCGTTTAAAGATCCGCTCGATCTCCTCCCTGCTTAGGGAGACCATGGTTGGGCGCCCATGGGGACAAGTCTGCGGTACCTCACTTTGCCATAAAGCAGTAAGTAGGGCCATTGCTTCTTCAGGAGTGATGGCGTCGCCGGCTTTGATCGCCTGCTTGCAGGCGATCATCATTAAGGCGTCTTCCCGGGGAATACTCTTTTTGGCCTTTCCGGTTGCGGTCCATTCCAAAATAAGGTCAGTCAGGATTTCCTGAGCTTGGGAAGCAGACATCCCTTGCGGTACGGAACGCAGGAGTAAAGTCTGTGCTCCGAATTCTTCAATTACAAAGCCGAGTTCCGCTAGGAGTTCTTTGTTTTCCAGGGCCATCGCGCACTGGTCGGCAGAGAACTCCAGTGTGATAGGGGTTAAGAGTAATTGGGCGGAAGTGTTTTTTTCTTTACGTAGTTGATCATAGAGTACCCGTTCATGGGCGGCATGTTGATCTATGATTAATAGCCCGTCTGCTTCTTCCAGTAAGAGGTAGGTACGAAATAGATTAAATACTTTCTGCTGACTGATCTCCTTCTGCGGTAAACCTGGGGAAACAGTTTGTTCTTCTCCGGATTGGCCTCTGTTTACTTCATGACCGGCGGTTTCGGAGACATGAGTCAAAGCTATGTGTTCCAGATACCCGGCAGGCAATTCCGCAACTTCGCGGGTTTTTGCTTCTTCCCGGACCAGTCCTGTCAGAGCAAAACTTTTTTCCTTGGCGACCGTGCCTTCGACCCAGAGTGGCATCTCCGAATATATTCTAGGTTGAATGGTCTGGTTTGTTCTGTAACTGGAGCCCGGCTCGAATCTGGTGATCCAAGGTGTATCGATTAGTTTATTCTGCAATTGCTCGCTGATGATGTGGAGCACTCCCCGGTAAATATCTTTCTCTTCTCTAAACTTCACCTCAAGTTTACTGGGATGCACATTCACGTCAACCAAGTCCGGAGATAATTCCAATTTGAGCAAGAGAAAGGGAAACCTGGCCACAGGAAGTAAAGTGCCGTATGCTTTTTCCGCCGCCGAAGAGATTAGTCTGGAACGAAAATAGCGTCCGTTTAAATAAAAGTATTGATGAATCCGGTTTGATTTAGCGATGGTCGGGCGACCCACAAAACCGCTGATCCGTAACGGACCGTATTCACCCTCCACCGGAATGAGTTCTTTGGTGATCGTAGGATTGAAGATCTGGCTAACCGTAGAATAAAGATCCTGTCCGCCGATGGTATTAATCAGCTCCATATCTTGATGACAGAGCCGGAAGGAGATCTCCGGATGCCCAAGAACCTGACTGGTGACGACCTCCTTGGCTTGGTTCACCTCGGAAGGGATGGTCTTGAGAAATTTGGAGCGGGCCGGGGTATTAAAAAAGATCTCTTCCACCAGAATATTAGTGCCTCTGGGCATACCTTCCCGTTCAACGGATTTCACCTCTCCCCCGATCACCGTGATCCTGGTGCCGGGTTTCTCCGCTGAAGTGGAGGTTTTGAGTGTCAGACGGGAAACTGCGGCAATACTGGGTAGAGCCTCTCCCCGGAACCCCAAGGTTTTAATGGCGGAGAGGTCCTCATAGTTCCTGATTTTGCTGGTAGCGTGGGGCTCCAAGGCCAGCAAGGCATCGTCCTTCTCCATGCCCTCCCCGTCATCAATCACTTGGATCTTCGACCGACCACCATTGGTCAAGTAAATCTCGATCTTTGTGGCTCCGGCGTCAATGGCGTTTTCCACCAGTTCCTTGATGACAGAGGCCGGTCGTTCAATGACTTCACCGGCGGCGATCTGATTGACGGTTAACTCGTCTAAGAGCCGTACTTTTCCCAAAGTATGTTCCTCCGTTTATGCTTGTTTTTGCGTTTGACCGTAGGAAAGCTTCTTGAGTTTCTCCTGCCATCTGTATAACAAGTCCAAGGCTTCCCTGGGAGTCATTTCATCCAATTTTAAGTTCAAAAACTTTTGGCAGAGGGATTCCTCTTCTGATAGAAAGAGAGGCAGCTGGACAAGTCTGTTTCTCTTCTCCGCCGTTTGTTTAGAGCGTTCTTTCAATCCTTTCTCTTCCAACTCACGAAGGATTTCATTTGCTCTTTGCAATACTTCTTCCGGTAATCCGGCCAAGCGGGCGACTTCAATCCCGTAGCTTTCGTCACTGCCGCCGGCAATAATTTTTCGTAAGAAGATGATGCGTTCTCCATCACGGGCTACGGCGATGTTCAGGTTCTCCACACCCGGCAAGTGTTCTTCCAGGACGGTTAGTTCATGATAGTGTGTGGCAAAAAGGGTTCGGGCGCCGATCTTCTCCGGATTCCAGAGATACTCCAAGACAGCCCAGGCTATGCTCAGGCCGTCGAAAGTACTGGTCCCGCGCCCTATCTCATCCAGGATCAGCAGACTATCACTGGTCGCATGGTTCAAAATGTTGGAGAGCTCATTCATCTCCACCATAAAAGTGCTCTGCCCTCCGGCCAGGTCATCCGCAGCCCCCACCCGGGTAAAGATCCGGTCGACCAAGGCAATCTCAGCCTGATCAGCAGGAACAAAGGAGCCGATCTGAGCCATCAGGACGATTAAGGCTACTTGCCGCATATAGGTGGATTTACCGGCCATATTGGGACCGGTGATGATCTGCAAACGATGATTTTGTCCATCAATAAAACTGTCATTCGGCACGAACTCTCCGGGCGGTAATACCTTTTCCACCACCGGGTGCCGGCCGGCAATAATCCTGATCGTCTTTTCCGCCTTAATGGTAAGCCGGGGGCGAACATAGCGGTTTTTCACCGCCACCTCGGCCAAGCTTGAGAAGAAATCAAGCTCCGCCAAGACTTCGGCGGTTTTAGTCATTTCCGGCAGTTTCTCTAAAACCTGCGCACGCAGTTCTTGAAATAATTGATATTCCAAGGCCGTACGCTTTTCTTCCGCGCCCAGAATTCGGTCTTCATACTCCTTTAATTCCGGGGTAATATACCGTTCCGCATTGGCCAGCGTCTGTTTTCTGATGTATGAAGCAGGCACTGCGCTCAGGTTGGCTTTGGTTACTTCCAGGTAATAACCGAAGACCTGATTGAAGCCGATTTTTAAAGATTTGATCCCTGTGGCTTCCCGCTCCTTCTGTTCCAGTTCAGCCAGGTAATTCTTGCCTTCCCTGGCGGCTGAGATCAGTTGATCCAGTTCCGGGTGATATCCTTCACGAAAAATATTTCCTTCCTTGACGGTGAGGGGGGCATCCTCCCGGATTGCTTTTAGTAATAAAGCACAAAGCTGAGGCAAGGTGTGGATCGCAGCTGCCAGGTCAGCCAGTTCAACGCTGTTATCTTTACTGAGCAGATCTTTTATTTCCGGCAGGAGTTGCAGGGTTCTGCCTAAGGCCAACAGTTCCCGGGGATTAGCGGAACCGCAGGATAATCTGGCCAATAATCTCTGCAAATCACAGGTTTTCTTCAGCAGTTGCCGACAGGCGGTCCGTAACTGATGGTCGACAAAGAAGGCGTTGACCTTCTTCTGCCGTTCCTCAATCTCGGTCAGTCGCCGGAGAGGTTGTTCGATTCTCTTCTTCAGCAGTCTGCCTCCCATGGCGGTAACTGTGGCATCCAGCACCCATAACAACGAACCATAAACTTTGTTATCCCGCAGGGTACGGACAAGTTCCAAATTACGGCGGGTGAATAGATCAAGGTTCATATAATCCCCCAGGTGGTAGGTGTAGAGAGTGGTGATATGCGGTAATTGGCTCTTTTGGGTCTGATTGAAATACTCTAAAAGCGCTCCAGCGGCGCTGATGGCTGCTTCTAAATGTTGACATCCGAAACCCTCCAAGGACGTGACCTGGTAATGATCGAGCAAGACTTGTCTGGCCCTTTCCGGGGAAAAATCCCGGTCCGGCCGGGTGGTAATGGTGATGAAGAATCGATCATGAACCCATGACAACCTTGTGCTCAGGCACTCTGGTACCAATAATTCTTTAGGTTGCCAATGGGATATTTCATTAACCAGTATGGTCTCGGTATCGGCTGGAAATTGCGTTACCGTGAATTCACCGGTGGAAAGATCCGAGACAGCTAAACCGAAAGCGCCGTCCAGTAAGGAGACTGACAAAAGATAGTTATTATCTTTCTCCTCCAGCATCTGTTCGTCGAGTAAGGTCCCGGGGGTGATTACCTTGATCACTTCCCGCTTCACTAAGCCTTTGGCTTTGGCCGGATCCTCAACCTGTTCGCAGATGGCTACCTTGTATCCTTTATTAATTAACCGGGAGATGTACGAATTGGCGGAGTGCACCGGTATCCCGCACATGGGAATACGTTCACCTTTTCCAACTTCTCTGGAGGTTAAGACGATCTCCAATACTTCTGAGGCGATCTGCGCGTCCTCCAGAAACATTTCATAGAAATCACCCAAGCGAAATAAGAGAATTTCTTCTTTGTACTGGGCTTTAATTGTTTTATACTGCCGAAGCATGGGAGTTTCTTGCTTCAAGGTCTTCACCGCCAATATTTTACACAAATATTTGAATTTTTATCCGTTTATAGCCAGCCGGAGGGTATTCTCCTTTTCCAACTGCAACTTTACTCAGCGGACATAGACCATTCCGCACCAAGATGCTCACGGGTAAATCAGACCTTTTTAAGACAGGCTATTCCACGATCCTTCCTTTGAGGGTATAGGTGAGTCCTTCCTCGATGTATACGGAGATTTCTTTACCGATTAAGTCCTCCGCCCGCTTGATCCGCGAGTGGGTCGTTGGGTCAAAGAGCACCAGTTTGTTGCCACGGGTACGGCCGCTGTAAATCTCCGGCCGCTTTTCACTGGGGCCTTCCACCAAGATCTTTTCTACTTTACCTACCTGGCGAAGGTTGGAAGCCTTGGCTAAGCTGTTAGTTACTTCAATCAACCTCTGTAAGCGCTCCATCTTCACTTCTTCCTCTACTTGACCGGGTAAAGAAGCGGCTTTGGTTCCGGTCCGGGGTGAATAAGCGAAGGTGAATGCCCCGTCGTAACCCACCTCCTGTACCAGGTTGAGGGTGTCCAGAAAGTCTGCTTCTTCTTCCCCGGGAAACCCAACAATCAGATCGGTGGTGATCATGATTTCCGGGATGGCCGCCCGTAATTTCCGGATTAGATTCAGGTAATGATCACGTGTATATTTTCTGTTCATGGCGGCCAGGATCTTGTCGCTGCCTGCCTGGACAGGAAGGTGGATATGCTCGCAGATCTTCTCTCCCTCCGCCATTTCTTGGATCAGCTTATCCGATAAGTCTTTCGGATGAGAGGTTTGAAACCGAATCCTCGATATACCGTCAATTTTGTTGATTTTGGCCAGTAGATCGGGGAAGTCCATGCTTTCCGCGGGCGGAAAGTCCTGTCCGTAACTGTTAACGTTCTGTCCAAGGAGTGTAACCTCTTTTACTCCCTCTTTCGCCAGACGCTCCACCTCGGCCAGGATCTTTTCCGGTCGTCGACTCTTCTCCCTACCCCGGACATAAGGGACTATACAGTATGTACAAAAATTATTACAACCGTAGATAATGTTAACCCAGGCTTGATAGGGGTTGTCTCTTCTGACCGGCAGGTCTTCGGCTCTTTCCCCTTCTGTCCAAACCTCAAAAAGGCGCCCTGCTCCGGTTTGCTTGATCTGTTGAATCAGTTCCGGGAGCCGGTGCAGATTATGCGTGCCAAAGACCAGGTCTATATAGGGAAATTTCTCCCGGATCCGTTCCTGTTGCACAGTTTGTTGCGCCATACACCCGCAAACGCCGATGATAGTCTCCGGTCGCTGATCTTTGATGGCCTTTAAATTGCCCAGGTGTCCGTAGAGGCGATTCTCCGCATTCTCCCGCACACAACAGGTATTGAGGAGGATAAGATCGGCCTCTTCCGGAGCGGAGGCCCGTTCATAGCCGCTCTGCTCTAAAAGCCCGGACATAACCTCGGAATCATGAACATTCATTTGACAACCGAAAGTTTGAATAAAATACTTCTCTGTGCACGCGTGCTTTCTGCAATTCACTTGGAAAGACACCTCATTTACAGATTTTCAAAGTGGGTGGCAGTAAGGGTATGATGTAGTGCTCCTGAGGTCAAATACTCAAGAGAAGAGCGCCTCGACGAATTCTTCCGCCACAAAAGGTCTGAGGTCCCCCAGCTGTTCGCCAACGCCCACCCAAACAAGGGGTAAACCCAGTTGGGCGCTGATGGCCAGGGTGATACCGCCCTTAGCCGTTCCATCCAGTTTGGTCAGGATAATACCGTCCACTCCGACCGCTTCCTGGAAGGTTTTTGCTTGCGCCAAGGCGTTCTGACCGGTAGTGGCATCCAGCACCAGTAGGTTTACGAGGTTTCTGCCGCCGAGGTTTTGGCTGACGATCCGATGGACTTTTTTCAATTCGGACATTAAATTGACTTTAGTGTGTAGTCGTCCTGCCGTATCAATAATTACCACATCCGTGTGGCGGGCGTTCGCCGCCGCCATACCGTCATAGACCACTGCTCCGGGATCCGCCCCTTCTTGGTGGTGGATTACATCGATCTGTAGCCTCTCCCCCCAGACTTTCAATTGGTCAATGGCGCCGGCACGGAATGTATCTCCCGCCACTAAAAGACAGGACTTGCCTTCTTCTTGGTAAAAATCGGCCAGTTTCGCAATGGAAGTTGTCTTCCCCACCCCATTGACACCAATAACCAAAATTGCCAAAGGAGCTTCTTTTAATGCTGCGGGAGGCGGAACGGAAAGGAGCTCGCTGATGATTTCTTTCAGGTACTCCATAATACCCGCTGTTGACTGAGGCTTTTCCTTCTTGACCCGCTCTTGTAATTTCTCAATGAGCAGAGTTGCTGTGTCGATTCCCACATCCGCTGAGACCAATACTTCTTCCAGTTCTTCATATAACTCCGGACTGATCTGTTGGTGAAAAGAAAGCACATCTTCCAGACTGCCGATGAACCTCTCTTTCGTCTTGGCCAGCCCGGCTTTTAATCTGCTAAAAATTCCTGCTCCCATTAGTACCTCCGTCAAATCTTAGCTTACTGCTTGTTTCAGATCAAGGGAAATCAATTTGGAAACACCTTTTTCCTCCATGGTCACTCCATATAACGTCCCAACCATTTCCATTGTTCCCCTTCTGTGTGTAATTACTATGAATTGCAGATCATTGCTGAACATCTGCAGCAGATTGGAGAACCGCTTGACATTTGCGTCATCCAGGGTGGCGTCAATCTCGTCCAGCAGACAGAAGGGGGCCGGCTTTACCTTGAGGATGGCAAAGAGGAGTGAGATGGCGGTCATCGCTCTTTCACCCCCGGAGAGCAACGAAAGGGTCTGCAGACGCTTTCCGGGCGGTTGCGCCAAGATCTCAATTCCGGATTCCAAGGGGTTATCTTCATCCAGGAGTTTGATATCTGCCTTTCCCCCGGAGAAAAGCTGCTCGAAGAGGGTGATGAATTCTTTTCTAATCGCCTCGAAGGTTTCAACAAACCGCCTTTTAATCGTCTTTTCAATCTCCGTGATTACTTTCTCCAAAGAGGCTTTGGCGGAGACCAGATCATCATATTGTTTACTAAGGAAGGACTCTCTCTCTTTTTGCCTTTCATAGTCCTCTATGGCCTGGAGGTTGACGGGTTCCATCTCTTTGAGTCTTCGTTTTAATTGTTCTATTTCTTTCTTAGCGTTATCGGGTAGTGGATAATCCGGACAGACTCCGGTTTGCCAAGTTTCGCCGTACACCTCAACCAAGTGAGCCTCGATTTTCTCCTGTTCAGCGCGGAGCCTGTTGGTTTGTAATTCGAGACGGTGAAGTTCGGCGGTGCGGGTTCCGCTCAGGCGCCGGATATTCCTTAGTTTCTCCTCTTGCTCAGCAGATTCGCTCAGGTGCGCCTGCCAGTTTGCTTTCACCGTTTCCAAGTCTTTCTCTAATTCCGCCTTCTTTGCCTCACTCACCTCAATGGTCTGCTGCAAAGCAGTTTTTTCCGCCTGCAAACGGGAGATCTCTTCTTCGATCTGGGCCAGTTCGTTTTGGCGTCTCTCCGTTTCTTTGGTTAGATTCAGCTGAATCAGATCCTGGTCTTTGAGATACTCTGCTTTTCCCATCCATTCCTGCTGGATTCCTGCTAATTTGGAGGAGAGGATGGAGAGTTCCCGCAGGTGTTTCTCTTTCTCCGTGAGGAGGTTATTTTCTTCCGCTTCCAGCTCTTTGAGGGTAATATTCCGGAGATCGATGTCCGCCTCCGCTTGAGCCAGCAGTTCTTTTAGATCACTGATGCTGCTCTGTTGAGCCAGGATCTCGCTTTTAATCTTCGCCAGCCCGTCTGCAAGCTGCTTTTGTTGGGTGAGAAGCCGTTCCTCGTTGGTTGTGATCAGCTCTGCCTCTTTACGGAGCGAGTTAATGGTAAAACCGACCTCTTGCCGCTGAGCTTTGATCTGATCCAAAGTCGTGGTTAACGTGGACAATTTCTCCTGTAGTTTCTTTTCTTCTTGTAAGCCCCGGTCCATAAAGGCCAGGAGATCTTGCTTTTTCTTCTGTAATTCACTGATGTCCCTCTTTCTGACCAGAGGACCGCTTTGTTTACGCTCCGTCTTCCCACCGGTAATGGCCCCACCCGGAGAGACCAGATCACCGTCGAGGGTGACCAGGCGAAATTTTTTCCCCGTTTTCTGGGTGACCGCCACGGCGGCTGATAAATCCGGAGCGATGATCGTATTTCCCAGTAGATGATAGACGACAGCCTGATACTTCCGGTCGTAGCGGACGGCGTCCGTTGCCGGTTTGCAGCCATGCTGCACCAAGATCTCCCGCACCCCGTCCAGGCGATCCGGGGGCTGCTCAATTAGGTTTAAGGGTAAGAAAGTGGCTCTCCCTAGGGAATGCCGTTTTAGAAAGTCAATTGCTGCGCGGGCGTACCGGTCATGGGAAATTACCAGGTTTTGCAGAGCTGAACCTAAAGCGGTTTCGAGCGCGATTTCCTTGCCGTATTCAACTTGGATTAAGTCGGCGACCACTCCATGGATCTCCTCGTGAAAGGGCTCTCTGGTGGCTTGGAGCAGAGCTTTAACACCTTGAAAATAACCTCCATGGTTCTTCTCCAGTTCTTCCAGGAGAGCAATTTTTGACTCTACTCCCCGTAGTTGATTACGGATTTCTTGGTTCTTCTCTGCTTGGTTGGTCAGATAGGCACGGGTCTTTTGCAGTTCGTCGGTAACTTCTGCTTCCTGTCTCACCAGAGCGGAGAGGTGATCGTTGGCGGCGGCCATTTCCGACTTGACTTTTTCGGCATTTGCCTTTAATTCCGTCAATTCTCTGTGACAGAGATCCAACTGATCCTCCAATTCGACAGCCCGCTCTTTCTTGTAGTCATTCTGGAGGTTACTTTCATTTACCCCTTGTTTCAGAGTAGAGAGTCTCTCCAGTTCCTGGGCCAGACCGGTTTTTTCTTGAGTCAGACGGAGACGGATCTCCGCCAAGCGAGTCTCATAAGCGGAAATTTTTTCTTCCAAAGACCGGATTTCTGTGGAAAAACGTTCTTTTTGCTCATTGATTTCTTCCGCTTGCCGACGTAATTCCGCTTTTTTATTCTCCAATTCCAAAAAGCGCGTTCTCTGTTGAGCCAGGAACTCCTCTGTCTCTTTTTTACGCTCTTTGAGGAAACGGTCTCTTTCGTCATAGAGTTTCAGCTCACCCAAAGCCCGTTCTTTTTGTGTAGCCTGACTCAGTAGGAGCTTTTGTTTGGCCTCTGTTTCTTCTTCCAAGACACTGATTTGTTGCTTTAAGGTAAGCACTTCCGCTTCGATCTTCTCTTCTTCCTTCTGCAGGCCGGTCAATTCCTCTTCGGTTTCTTGCTTTTCCTGCTCCAATCCGGACAAGGCTTCGGTAATCCGGGTCAGTTCAGTATGGTAATAATTAACTTCCAGTCCTTTGAGTTCTTGCTGAATGCTCAAATAAACCTTGGCTTCTTCCGCCTGACGGGAAAGGGGAAGCATCTGGGTACGCAATTCCTGCAAGATATCTTCGATCCGGAGCAGACTATTTTCCGTATCCGTCAATTTTTTAATGGTAATATCCTTTTTATTTTTGTATTTCATGATCCCGGCGGCTTCCTCAAAAACAAACCGGCGTTCTTCCGGTTTTAAGGAGAGCAGGGAATCGATCTTGCCTTGACTGATGATGGAGTAGGACTCCTTACCAAGACCTGTGTCAAAGAACAACTCCTGGATATCCTTGAGCCGGACAGGAGTTTTGTTAATTAGGAATTCACTCTCACCGGAGCGGTAAAAACGTCTGGAGATCGCTATTTCCGTAAAGTCCAAGGGGAAAGTATGGTCGGAATTATCCAGGACCAGGGTAACGTCGGCCATACCCAAAGGTTTTCTGTCTTCGCTCCCGGCGAAAATGATATCCTCTAGTTTAGCGCCCCGCAAGTTTCTTAAGTTATGTTCTCCCATTACCCAGCGGAGGCTGTCTACGATATTACTTTTTCCACTGCCGTTTGGACCGACAATCGCCGTAATTCCCGGCTGAAAAGTAAGGACCGTCCGGTCGGCAAATGATTTAAACCCGTGAATTTCCAGACGTTTCAGAAACAAACAAGTCCCTCCTATCCATCGTCACGTCAGTTACACCGTGGGTGCGCAAGTTTTATGTCATTGGGGATCGAAATTGGCGTGGAAGATCGCCCGGCTTTACGGGAGAAGATGATAAGATTTGGATCAAACTTATATTATTGTACCATAATTCATACAAAAAAACACCTCTGGAAAGCAGAGGGATCGTGTCAAGACACTGTAGATTTTTTGAACCTCACATAGAGAACATTCAGTTAGACAGCGTTTTGTTTATTTAAACCTTTCAAAGCCATTCTCGTTAGGTTACTACCGTTGCCGAAAAGTGGAATATTATTATGATA
>DATCJV010000073.1:0-11987 GCA_036562625.1 Bacillota bacterium
TTGCCGAGCCGGCGCAGAAAAACAGTAGCGCCATATAATGAGATAAACTACCTTTTTCACTGAGAACCTAAAGTATAATGGAGATGGGAGGGAGGCGCCTTGGCGCCCGAAGAATTTGTGGCGCTTTTGAAACCATATGCCAAATCAATTCAGAACAGAACAGGGATTCATTGGGCGGTGATCATAGCGCAAGCCGCTTTAGAGACCGGTTGGTTAAGAAGTCCCATTGTTGATCTGTATACCGGACGTCCTTCTTATAATCTTTTCAATATCAAAGGAAAGGGCCCGGCCGGAAGTGTGCGGGCTTTTGACACGGAATATGTAAAGGGTAAAGCCCGCAGAATTATCGATGAGTTTCGGGCTTATCATAATTATGAAGAATCCTTGGAAGATTACGTCAGTTTGCTGACAGAAAGCAGCCGGTACGGACCTGCCTTAGCGGTGGGAGGAGATCCGGAAGCATTCGCCAGAAAACTGCAGGAACTGGGGTATGCTCAAGATCCGCGCTATGCGGAAAAGCTGATTATGATTATGAGGAAGTATATGAAAGAAGACGACAATGAGATAGAGGTGGGTTAAGTTCGCAATTCTTTCTCTCGAAAAAACATGGATCTTCCAGTGCCTTTTTGCCGGATTCGTGAAGCGGGTTCGGATTTAAAAGGATGAATCAGAGCGGTCCCTGTCCCCGTGTCTGGGCAGGGACCTGTCCCTTTGTCTACTGTCTCTTTGTCTGATGATTGTCCCTTTGTCTGAGTGGACGCATGCGCTGAACGTATCGTTCCAAACCGGTGATAATCGCCTGGGAACAAGCGGAGATGAACTCATCTGACTTCAGATAGGCTTCTTCCGTCGGCAGATTCATATAGGCCGATTCGATCAGCACCGATGGCATCTGCGGTTTCCTGGTCATGGCCAGATTGGCGTAGTGCAACCCGTCATCCGGCAGGTCATAGGCGCCCCCTGCCGGGAAAGTTTCACGATAAGCGGCATGAATCTCTTTGGCCAATGGTAAGCTCATTACAGTGAAATAGTAAACGCCAAAACCATGTTTGGTAAATGGGTTTGCACTATAGTCCAGCCCGTTATTGTGCAGGCTGATCAGAATATCCGCTCTATGCCGCCAGGCCGTTTGAGTACGGACGTTTAAGGCCAGATCTTCTTCTCCCGGGCGAAGCATGATTACTTCAGCCCCTTTTGCCAGCAACTTTTCTTTAAGGTTGATGGCTTGGGCCAAATTGACGTCGCCTTCCGCCAGCCCAGTAGGGCCAAGCGCTCCGCCACCGGCGCCATGCCCGGCGTCAACGGCAATCTTCAGTCCGGAGAAGGGAGGATCGCCGGCGGCGAGTGGTGGAGGTGTTCGCAATTGAATGACTAGGGAGTTTCCTTCATACCGGGCGTCATATCCCCACCAGCTGTCGGGGGTTGTATTAATGCGTAACCTGTATGCTTCCTCTTCATCTTGATACCAGTTTAGACTCGTAATACACCCCGCAGCAAGATTTGTCATCCAGTCGGTATTGGAGAAAGCCCCGTACAGAGTGAGGTCAAGATATTCTCCCTTAACATCCGGGTCGAGGTGAAACGGGATCTTTCTTTGTAACGGAATATGGATTAAGGTTGAGTGTTGGCTTTCAGTAACAGAGACACTGTGCACAGGGACACGTGCCGGTGGGGTTCCAGGCGGTAGGCGTTTGACTTGGCTGGTGTTGATCCAGGCGGTTTTAGTTTTTGTCAGGTTAACCCGGTATTCGTCCCCAATTCTCCCTGTTACCTTCAAGATCGTGTCGACCGGCGGAAACATGAGGTATCCCGCCCGCTCACCCGAGGGTAAGGCCGGTCCGGCCCGTAGGATGGCGTTGGGGGAAGTGATCTCAACCATCACCGGCGGATTATTTGGAAAGAGAGATAGGGTCCCGCCGGCTCTTTGAGATACTCTGGTTCTTCCATGAGTAAGACGCTTATTGATCAAGGTGACGGTAATCTTCGATTTTTTTAGCCGGTCCTGTGTACCGATGCGGTATATTCCCCGGTAGATGCCGCTTTGCCCGGGTTGGGTCTCGGTCATCCGCATCTTTCCTCTGACTCCTTCTATTGTAAAATAGGCTTCAGCGCCGGGGCTTCCTTTGCATGTAACTTCGACGTAATCACCGGGAAGCAATTCTTGATCGCGTTCCGGAGTTACCTGTTGAATTGTTAAGGGAGTCACCGGGGGGACTTTCTCCGGTTCGGCAACAATGATCGTGCGGGTCAAATGATATACTTCATTTTCTAACTGAAGTTCCGCCTTGATTTGAAACTCCCCGGGCTCTAATTTTACCATAGTGATAAAGCCTCCGCCGGGGTGAATCGGTACCGGTTCGCCATTGATCTTGAGTTTTCCCTCCGGGGGAACCGAACCATAGACAAAAGTCTCGTCCAGAGCAGGGATTTCTTCATATTCGTATGGATGGACTATACTGATGGGCTGAGTGGTATCAGTCTGCGGTGTTGACGTCCCAGCCAACAGCGTGGCGTATCCTATGAAGAACAATGGTAATAAAATGAAGAGTTTTTTCATGATGAACCTAATCATATTTCATCCCCGTTCTTTCCTTTTGCTCCATGATCTCACTAGATTCCCTAGATCATTATCTTATATATAATTACACCTGCTTGTCCAGAGGATTCTCTTGGATGCGATCCGGATGGCCAGACATAATCATTTAGAGATTCGCAAAGAGTGGATGAAATCCGGGGAGACCACTCTGTGCAGGCGAGGATGAGCAAGGATTATACAGCCGGGTATACCGACGCCTGTACGGCAAAGGTAGAGCAGGAGGCGCGGGAGAAGGGAGGTGGATGGGGAGTCTGGCTTCAACATGGAGACCTTCCGGGGACAGCTTATGAAGAAGGATGCATGGTCAATGAATTGGGGCGAACGAAAACAAGGGCCGATCAGCCCTTCACTTTTGATAAGTGCACGAGGTATACTCCTGATAGGAATATAATAATACCGAAGATTTTGGTCAAGTTGATTGGGGACTTTTCGACTCCCAGATAACCGTAGTGATCAATAAATAAGGAGGCAATCAATTGTCCGCTGATGATGTAGAGAAAACTTTGTGTCGCGCCGTGGCGGGAGATGATCATATTGATTGATGCCAGGATGAAAACGCCTAAAACTCCTCCTAGATAGAGATACCAACTATCCCACCCCGGTAAGTTTTGCAGGGCAACCGAGTTGGGAATAAACAGGATGATTAATCCAACTAATACCAGATTAATGCAGGCAACTACAAAAACAGAGCCGAAAGCGCCGATTTTATCGGCTAAAGCCGAATTCAGAGCGCCTTGTGCGGACATCATCATTCCTGTCAGTAATCCTGTGATCATCCCGATAATAATGAAAGGCAAATCCTCTTCACCTCCGAGACTGCAATCGAAGAAAAAGTTCAAATAGTGAAGGCTGATGTATCAATTAAGGATCAGTAGCTTGCGCAGATCGTTGATTATATTTTGTGCTGTGGGAAAGTCCCCATTGTCATCTCTTACTATTCTATACCATCGGACTTTGGCGTTTTTAGCCATTTTCACATCATGGTCATGGTCGCCGATATAGATAAGATCAGAAGAATGATAATAGTTTTTCAGCTTTTCAATGGCGTCCGGCGCTGGTTTTACCTTAAGGACGTCCTCCCGGCAGATGATACAGGGGAAAAAATGCGTTAAGTTTAGATATTTCAGTTCCTGATGTACTCGCGCCCTTTGTCCGGTGGTGATCAAGGCGAGAATATTACCTCTCGTAGACAATTTGGTCAGGACTTCTCTGACTTCCGGAAATAAATACACCTGCTTTTCATGGAGATAATACTCCAACCAGAGGTTGTCCAATTTTTCCCAGCGTTCTTCCGGGATGTTTAATTTTTTATACATTTCGTGATAGTCGGGGCAGTAGATTTCATTAATACTATTTTCGGTAAAAAACAGATCCAAAGCGGCCAAGGCCTTACACATGCAACGTATTCCTTTACGGTGCGAATCAATCAGGGTGTTGTCCCAGTCAAAAGCATAAATAATTTTTTTTGTCATATGAAGGGCTCCGTGCTCTTCACTTCGATGTTTGGCATTAAGTCTCTGTAAGAATTGGGTGAAACATATCTAAAGACTGTTTTGGCCCGCAATTCCTTGATGTTTTTTGCCCCGATAAAGCCGAATGATACCCGGATATTTCTAGCAAGTATATACAATAACAGATGTACGGGTCCGGTATAGGGAACAAGTCCGGAAATCCCCTCCACACGGCGGTTATTTTTAAGCTCCGAGGTTAAAAAGGCATCGATCTTCTCCAATCCGGTTTTTTCGGGAATCTCAACTGTATTATAACGGGCGCCCTCATACTGTTTGTACTTTTTACCGTTAACCTCCACAATTTTACCGGGCGCTTCCTCGCAACCGGCAAACAACTTGCCAAGCATTACTCCGTCTGCGCCGGCGGCCAGGGCTTTTACAATATCACCGGAGTTCCTGAACCCGCCGTCCGCAATAATTTTCATCTTCTTTGTCTTGGTGACTTGATAAACTTCGAGAATAGAGGTTAATTGACTCATCCCGCAGCCCGATATTATTCCTGTAGTGCATATACTCCCGGGGCCTAAGCCGATTTTGAGCGCGGCTAATGGCATAGACGCATATACTTCGGCGCCTGTTTTGTTGGCGATATTACCGAGAATAATTTTATACGGGTATTTCCTGGACAGGAAGCGCACATTCTCAATAATCTGCACGTGAAGTGGTTGCACATTGTTTAGGATCACATATTGGACATCATCATGGGCCAAAAGATATTCGGCTTTCTCCAGATCAAAGGCGGAACAGGCGGCAATGATCACCGGTGTTCCGGATTTGGTGACCACTGCGTCCGGATATTTTTCCACATCAATCTTTATCTGTTTTATCTTTGCAATTTGTTCATCTATCTCTTTAATTTCTATGCCTTCATGAAGCGTGCCGAGACCACCCATTTCGGCGACTGCGGCAATCAGTTCCGGACTGGAGACAGTGGACATATGTGCGGAAATAATCGGGAGGTTGGATTTTAAACCCGTAATCATGGTGGTGCTGATGTCCGCTTCCTCCGGATAGACACTGGTCACTCTCGGTTCAATCAGAACATCGTCAAAGTTCAGACAAGGTAAATTAGTATTTAACAACCCTTTTATTTTCATCTTTACCTCGCTATTACACTCTCTTAATTTTTTTGGAATCAAATAATAATCAAATTGTTACTGGGAAAATGATGTTTAATAATAATATATAACTAATTGGGAAACATGTCAAATTTTGTTACGGTTATATTTGTTATTTTTTACTATAAATAGCTGATTTGCAACTTTCTTCGGCAGAAAAATTGTATTTTGCCCCAAGTATTTCTCTTTCAGTAAAATTTTGCTATTTATTTGAAAAAGTAACGTGGGACAAATGTCCTTTGTCGTTTGGGAAATATTTATTATATTTAGATTAACTGGATTAATCAGATGAACGCGCTACGAGACAGGCAAAACCATTATCCGGAAAGGTGAAGAAGATGTTTGACGTTTTATTGAGTGAAACGACACATTATTTCAGTAGTATTTGGCCGGTTGTGTTAATAGTGGCTGCGTTTATTGCCATTTTGACGGTTATTATATCCAGGAATAGTTATCATCGGTATTTAAATCAACTATTGGCGGAAAGTGAAATAGAGCATAGCCTGCGTTTGATTGAAGCCCTGCATAGTGCACGTCATGAGTATCTAAACTGTTTGCAGGTGATGAAGTCCATGACAGCGTTGGGAAAAACGGAGAAGATGGAGAAGTATCTATCCAATGTGATCACACAGATGAAAAACTCCTCTGCCTTTATCCAGATTGAGGATCCGGTGTTGGCCGCTTCGATCGCCACCTATCAAGTAAAAGCAAAAGAATATAATATTTTCGTCAGAGTGAATTGCACAACATCCCTAAAAGGCATTTCCCAGATCTCGGTGGGATTAGGTGAGATTTTTGATTTATTCTTGGAGATCATGATCGAAAGTATGACTAGTTTGAAAGGGCTGGATAATGAAATAAACATCAATATCCAGGAGAAAGCCGGGGAATATATATTTACTTTTAAAGCCGGTAATTATGTTGATTCTCCTACTATTTCAGTATTTTCAGCCTTCCGGAGTGAACTGTCAAACCCGGTCGATACCAATAATAGATATGCAAAGAAACTCAATGAGGCCAGAAAGAGAATTAAAGAACTAAAGGGCAAGTTTTACTATGTGATGAAAGGCGGCCATATTTTACGGTTGGAACTGACAGTCAAGAAAAAAAGGAAAGACAATAAACTCTTCCCGATCAAAAAAGTGATCTCATTTTAGTAATCTGTTGGCGGTTGTAAGTCTTGATCTGAGGTAAAGTCCGGGACTATGTATGGTCCCGGGCTTTTTAAATTTATTTGGAAGGAACCGGGCGTCAGCGGGTTATTTTCATCTTGGTTAATTCAACCTGGAAAATTTGTTCATGCCTAAATAAAGGGATGTCTGCAAATTAATAGAAACAATAGAATAGTATAAATTTTTGCCTACTGGAGGTTAGTAATAAAATGCGAAAATTGTTTGAGCTCATTAAGATAATTGATAGCAATTCGGTTCTTTATGAAATATTTAAAAGTTGTCCTTATGAGATCTTACGGCAATGTCAGATTAAGAAGTATCCGGCTGGCACAATTATTTGTCATCAAGGAGAAATAATTAACTGCTTAACTATTATAGTCAATGGCGCTGTCAATGTCTTCACCGTTAATGAGCATGGAAAGAAATATACGATCGCCACTCATCAATGCGGTGCGATCATCGGAGAAATGGAATTTTTCCAGAAAAAGCCCTTTGTCTGTTCGGTGGAAGCGGTTACTGATTTAACGGTGATCGAGATCAAACCGGACTCTTTTTTAAAGTGGGTAGCTGAGGATCGAAAGATCAGTGCTTATGTTATTGAGGTTTTGTCCAATAAATTTTACTATTATTCTTTAAAAGTAAATAATGATATTATGTATCCGCTGAAAGACAGGTTATGCACATATTTGCTATCCCGCTGCAAGCAGCAGTCAACAAAAACCACTGGGATTGTGGTCAAGGTCAACAAAGAAAAATTAAGTGAAGAATTTGCCGTTACTTCCAGAAGCATTCACCGGGTCTTATATAATCTGCAAAAAAAGAATATCATTCAGGTGAAGACCGATGCCATTATCATAAAAGAACTGGATTTATTAGCCGCAGAGGTAGAAGGCAGATCAACCTGACGCGGTTGCGGGGCCACGGAGATAGGTTTTAACCGGTATTTGCTTGACAAATATCAAGATGTTTGATAATTTTTATAGCATACATCAGAGCGTGATTAAATGCGTTGAACGGGAAAAAACTCTGCGTAAGCAGGCGGTCCAGAGAGCTGTTGGTTGCTGGGAAACAGCCCGCCTCGGCAGATGTGAACTCACCCGGGAGCAGTCGCCCGAAACTATAGTCACAGACTATAGCAAGTAAGCGCGAACGGGTTTCTCACCGTTATCAGGAGAAGGCATTCAGCATTCGTTCCAGGAATGAGCATCCATTCCTGGTGACTGCCCGATGCCGCAGAGTGGATTTAGCGCCTGAAGGCGTGAAGATCAAGAAGAGTGGTACCACGGAAGCAGCAAGCTTTCGTCTCTTGCAGAAATGCAGGGATGAGGGCTTTTTTTGTACCCTAAGCCAAAAAGTATCGAAGCAGCGCGCAAGTCATAGCCATTGCGGGAAGACCGGAGCGTGCTTTTGAGGCCGGTATTTTTCCCGGACTTGCTGAGCAAGGCGGCAGGCCTTTGCGCTGAGAGGAGGAGACAGAATGAAAATCGCTTTTTCCACTTTGGGGTGTCCTGACTTTAGTTGGGCGGAGATCTATTCGATGGCGAAGGATCTCGGTTTCGATGGGATTGAAATCAGAGGGTTGGGGCAGGAGATCTTTGCCGTTAAAGCTCAACCTTTTACTGAAGAGCAGTTGCCAGCGACCATCGAGAAACTCAGACAATTGCATCTGGAAATTCCTTGCCTCTCGTCCGGTTGTTGCTTGAAGTATGCGGAAAAAGCAGAAGAGAATTATCGGGAGATTGTGCAATATATTGAACTCGCTTCCAAACTCGGCACACCATATATTCGTCTGTTGGCCGATGTGCAGCCGCAACCGGTGGATGAAGTCGATGACGAAGTGGTATTGAGCATGTTACGCCGTTTGATCCCGGTGGCCGAGGAAAAAGGGGTGACCTTGTTGGTGGAGACTAACGGGGTGTATACAGACACCAACCGCTTGAAAAACCTCCTGGATCAGGCGGGCAGTGATGCTGTGGCTGCCCTGTGGGATATGCACCACCCGTACAGGTTTGCCGGGGAAAAACCGGAGACCACCGTGCAAAATCTGGGCGCTTATATAAAATACGTCCATATCAAAGACTCCGTTTTCGATAACGGTGTGGTCAAATATAAAATGATGGGCGAGGGCGATCTGCCGATTGATGATATGATGCTGGCTTTACGCTCCATAAATTATAACGGTTATATCTCCTTGGAGTGGGTCAAACGGTGGGCGGCCGATCTGAGTGACGCCGGGGTGGTCTTTCCCCATTACGCCAACTTTATCAGCGGTTACCTGGAAAAGCAGACGGTCAGAGGGCGCCTCTTCGATAACAAAACAAAAACCGGTAAATATATCTGGGAGAAGGATACACTGATTGATCTGACCTTTCCGCAAGTGTTGGACCGGGTGGTGGAGGAGTTCCCCCACCAGTATGCTTTTAGGTATACCACTTTGGATTATACCCGTACCTACGCTGAATTTCGGGAAGATGTGGATACCTTTGCCCGCTCTTTGATTGCCTTGGGTGTCAAACCAGGAGATCATGTGGCGATCTGGGCCACCAATGTTCCTCAGTGGTATATAACTTTCTGGGCGACCACCAAGATCGGCGCCGTGCTGGTCACCGTAAACACAGCCTACAAAATCCATGAAGTAGAGTATCTGCTCCGCCAGTCGGATACGCATACTTTGGTCATGATCGACGGGTATAAGGACTCCGATTACGTGGCGATCATGAAGGAGCTTTGCCCGGAATTGGAAACCGCGGAGGCGGGAAAACCATTGCATATTAAGCGCCTGCCTTTTTTACGCCATATTATTACTATCGATTCCAAACAGAATGGTTGTTTGACTTGGGAGGAAGCATTGGCCCTGGCGGACCGTGTTCCCAGGGAGGAGGTTTACCGGCGGGCGTATTCCGTCAGTAAACATGATGTCTGCAATATACAGTACACCTCCGGAACCACCGGTTTTCCCAAAGGGGTCATGCTCACCCACTACAATGTGGTGAATAATGGGAAATGTATAGGTGATTGTATGGATCTCTCCACTGCCGACCGGATGATGATTCAAGTGCCGATGTTTCATTGTTTCGGGATGGTGTTGTCCATGACCGCCGCGATGACCCACGGTGCGACGCTCTCCCCCTTGCCTTATTTCTCGCCAAAGTTGGCACTGGAGTGCATCAATAAAGAAAAGATTACTTGCTTCAACGGGGTGCCTACCATGTTCATCGCCATGCTCGGGCATGAGGATTTTCCCAAAACAGACTTTTCACAGATGAGAACGGGGATTATGGCCGGCAGTCCATGCCCGGCCAAGGTCATGCAGGATGTGGTGGAGAAGATGAATATGCGGGAGATCACGATCGTATATGGCCAGACCGAGGCCTCACCCGGTTGTACCCAGAGTAGAGTTGATGATCCACTTGAACTGAGGATTCATACCGTAGGCCGCGCCCTGCCCGGGGTGGAATGTAAGATCGTGGATCCAAAGACCGGGGAAGATCTTCCGGACGGGGTGGATGGGGAGTTTGTCGCCCGCGGCTATAATATTATGAAGGGCTACTATAAAATGCCCGAGGCCACTGCGGCCGCGATTGATGAAGACGGCTGGCTGCATACCGGGGATCTGGCCAGACGCGATGCCAATGGGTATTTCAAGATTACCGGGCGAATCAAGGATATGATCATCCGCGGGGGAGAAAATATTTACCCCAAGGAGATCGAGGATTTTATCTATACCCATCCCAAGGTAAAAGACGTGCAAGTGATCGGGGTGCCAGACAAACATTATGGGGAGGAGATCATGGCCTGTGTCATCTTGAAAGAGGGGATGACTATGACCGCTGAGGAATTGCAGGAGTATGTCCGTTCCCATATGGCCAAGCATAAAACCCCGCGTTATGTAGATTTTGTTACCGAGTTTCCAATGAACGCCGCCGGAAAGGTCCTCAAGTACAAAATGCGGGAGCAAGCTGCGGAGAAATTAGGTCTTAAGGCGGAAGAGGGGATGGTTACGGTCTAATCAGACACTAAACAGGATGGGAAATGCCACCATCATAAATGGCCCCGAAATGAGAGGTAAGTGGTGAAATGGAAAGGGATTACCGGATTGCGGAGCAAACACCATGCCACTACCTCTTGATTTTTATTAAAGAGAGTGTATGATGTAACCGGAGGATAAAGAAGATTGTCGAAGATTTGAACTACCTATCCGGTTCCTGCCTTCATGAAGGTATTAAAATCTCAAAAATTTCAAATGCGGGAGGAAAATTCAGGCCATGAATATCCTTGTCACCCTTGATTCCACTTATCTTAAACCACTCAGAGTCATGTTGAAATCGATGTTTATCAATAATCCAACAGAGGAGTTTCATATTTTTCTGCTTCATTCTAGAATTGCTGAAGAGGATCTGACCGCGCTTGACGGGTTCATCACGGGAAACGGCGGGAAACTGAAGGTAATCACTATCCCCGACGATTACTTCAACGACGCGCCCTTGCGCTTGCATTATTCTAAAGAGATGTACTACAGGCTGTTGGCGTGTAAGTTCTTGCCGCCGGGGCTGGACAAGATCCTCTATCTTGACCCGGATATCATTGTGATCAATGAGTTAAGCGCCCTTTATCAACTGGATTTAAGCGGTTATCTTTATGCCGCCGCCTATCATCGACGGGTTCCGCTTAAAGAGATTAATAGGATTCGGTTGAAAGCCTATGAGATGGAAGAATATTTCAACTCCGGAGTGCTCCTGATGAATCTGGAAAGGCAGAGGGAGAGGATAAATGAGCATGAGATCTTTAATTTTGTGGCTAAATACAAGAACAGATTGGTCATGCCGGATCAGGATGTTTTAAACTCACTCTATGCCAAAGAGATTAAAAAGATCGATGAAATAAAGTATAATTATGATACCAGATACTATCGGTATTATAAGCTAATCAGCAAAGGCGCTGTGGACATGGACTACGTGATCAATAACACCGCCATTCTGCATTTTTGCGGGAAGAAGAAACCATGGCATAAAAACTATCGTGGGGTCTTTTATTCTCTTTACAAACATTATGAAAAACAGGCTCTCCGGTAGTGGCCGGCGCCTGGTCAGGAGAATATAAAAAGTCAGGTGGAGAATATTGTGGAAAGTATTTATGGATAGAAAGCTCAAATTATTGCAGGGCGTTTTGGCCGTCAGCGCAATAATTCTAATCCTATTTTCCGCGTGGTATTTTACGGATCTTTCGGTCCAGAATTTATTGGATTTTACACCGAAATCACCGGCCTTGGCTGCCCTGGTTTTTCTCGGGCTTTATTGCTTAAAGGCGTTCGTGTTGTTTATTCCCTTAACAGTCTTGTACTTAGGAGCCGGGGTGCTCTTTCCGGTAGGTTGGGCTTTTATTCTGACCTACTTTTGTTTGATAGTTGAATCCAGTATCGGTTTTTTTCTCGGTAGGCGTTTAGGAAGCAAACGGGTGCAAACCTTGCTTAGCCACAGCGAACGCGGGAGGAAACTTTTGGATTTTGGCAATAACAACAGTATCTTCAGTTGCTTTATTATTAGAATGATCCCGGGGCCGCCGATTGAGGTCACCAATATGTTTATAGGCA
>DATCJV010000138.1:0-15672 GCA_036562625.1 Bacillota bacterium
GAATAGAGGTAGTCATCTCCTCTATAGTCGCGGAGATTTCTTCCAAAGTAGAGGCCTGCTCTTGGGTACGTTGAGAAAGATCCTGATTCCCAAGGGCAATTTGTTCCGAAGCAAGTCGCACTGTTCCCGCTGAGTTCACCACTTCAAAAAGGGCCTCTTTCAACTTTTTAGTTGTTCGATTCAATTCCGCAGCCATTTCACCGATTTCATCGCCACGATTAGTATTGAATTTGACAGTAAAATCACCGTTTGCCATCTGAACCAAAACCTTTTGAATGTTTATAAACGGTCTAGTGATGGAGCGGGCAAATAAAAAGCCGATGACAATTACAACCGCAGCAATCACTATAGTTAAGCCAAAAATCATGTTTTTCAAGAGATTAACCGGGTTAAAAGCTTCCGCATAGTCGATCTGCAAGCAAAGGCCAACTGACTGTTCACCAAGGAGAAATGTGCTGACACTACCGATCACTTTCTTTCCTTGCATGTCGGTAAAGACCAAAGTCTGGCCAAAATCAGTATCCCCACGAGCAATTGCTTGGCTAACCTCTTTGGCGGCTTCCGTATTAACCTTGGTCTTTAGTACTTCCTGTCCTTGCTGAAAACGGGGCAGAGTCAACAAGGTCTGGTTGGAGTCCAGTAGATAAGCATCGGCCGTACTGCCGATGGAATCCAAGCCACTAATCAACATTTGGCTGATCCGGGGTACATCTAAGAAGCAATCGATTACTCCCGTTATTGCTCCAGAAATCCCTTTGTTATAAACGGGAACTGCAATGTTAATTACGCTATCTTTCAAAAGACTGGAATAAAAAATCTCCGAAACAGCCACTTCGCCTTTGATGGCCTTTTTAAAGTACTCCCGGTCACTGACATTCTCTCCGAGCAGAGCACTATCAGGTGAACTGATGATTACACCCCTGTGATCTGTTACAACAATTTGCCTAAACCCATGCTCGATCCGTAATTTATTCAGAAAAGGAGTGAGCACCTGTTCATTTCGATTATTCCATTCCTCTTTCGATTGATTTCTGTAAATATTGAGGCTTTCATATACATCACGAGTGACAGCAGAGGTAACGGCGGTGTCCTTCAGGGCATCAAACCAGTTGCTTAAGATCATTTGTTGTTGATGTTCGAATAAGTTAATTTTTGTATCCACTGCTTCGGTTAGTGCCTGGTTGGACACAAAATAGGCGATGGAGGCCATAATGAGCATAGGCAGTAATCCTATGCCTAAAAAAAGAATAATCATTTTCGGTCCCAGTTTAAGTCGGTTGAACAAAATAACCCCTCCTTAATGAATAGAATAATAGAAATTTCAATTTTTGGCGGGAGAATATTTTTCTCGTTTAATACTTTGTCACGACATATAAACGCCGTTACCCCGACAGGGTGCTTCCCACTGCTTTTTGGTGTGGTTTTTTGCTGGCACAACCCTAACTTTACCAGGCAATTTTTATTTCCCAGCCTCACCTCCTTCATTTAGTTTTGCTTTTTTCTTCCCTGACGGTCATGGACCGCAAAGAATACTGTCTCGATTTGTTACAAATAAACTACAAATATGTTACGGATATGTATACTATGTTATAATTATCGGAACTTTTGTACAATCCAACATGCGGCTTTATTCTCATTTTGAGTAGTGATAAATACCTATTTTCCGGTTTTATCACGGCGGAACAAAAAAAGACCGTCTACTCCGGACGGTCTTTAATTTAAATGATTAAATAAATATATAAATATATACACTTAATGTATTGTTAAAGTTAAACCATGCTTCCATAGTCATATAGATCAACCAATCCATACTTAATGGCTGAAGTAATTAGTTGGGCGGTGTTATGTACTTTCAATTTCCCCATGATATTAGCTCTGTGATTCTCTACGGTCTTGGGCGCGATTCCTAACTTAACGGCGATTTCCCGGTTCCTGTAACCCTTGACTATAAGTTGAAGTACTTCACACTCCCGGATAGTCAAAGACTCACTGGTGTGCTTGATTCGATCTTCCATAATATAACTTTCCGCGACCACCTGCGAAAGTGAGGGGCTTAAATAAATCTTCTTCTCCAGGCAAGTACGGATCGCCAAAATTAATTCTTGGGAAAGGGAGTTCTTCAACAAATATCCTTTCGCCCCGTTCTTGAGGGATTCACGAATCAACTCCGGTTCTGCATACATAGAGAGAATAATCTGAACCGTCTTAAGCTTGAACTCTTTAAGCTTCGAAAGTACCTGAATTCCATTGAGTTTTGGCATGGCAATGTCGATCAAGGCAATATCCGGTTGTAGCCGCTTGATCAGCCGGACAGCCTCCATCCCATCGGCAGCTTCCCCTCGCACTTCCAGGGCGGAATATTTCTGTAATAAGGCGCATAAACCCTCCCGGACAATATTGTGATCTTCTGCCACGACAATACTGATCATCCTACTTCCCCTGTAAAAACATGCTGTAAGTATGCTTAAGACTTGATTTTTCCTTTGCCGGTTTCCCTCCGAAAGAGTACTTCCTATTTTTTCTATTATAAACCCTTTTATCACAAATTTTAATAGGTGATTACCCCTATTCCGATACAGGTAAAATATCTGGATTTCCGTCTCAAAAGAGTATTGTTGGAATGGTCTTGGAAAGCCCTTAGTATAAGGTTAATTACTTATTTTTATCGAGGAACGCGGGCTGTAAGACACCAACCTTCCCCCAACTTAGTTGAGATATTCAATGTTCCACCCAGTGCTTCCACTCTTTCCTTCATGCCTAAAATCCCAACTCCATCCATGCCCGCCTCCGGATAAGCGGCGCCAATCCCATTATCCTCAATCTCCAACGTTAAAAACTCAGCGTCTGATTGTAACCGTACTGCTACATGGGAGGCTTTGGCATGTTTCGCTACATTAGTCAAAGCTTCCTGGAGGACACGATAAAAGCAAATACACACTTCCTCGGAGGGATTGTCCGGTTCCGAACCTTCGAAGTTGATTGGGATGCCTACCCGGCTGGAAAACGTTCGGCAATAACTAATAAGCGCCGGCTGCAAGCCGAGGGTTTCTAAACCAGGCGGGCGAAGGTCATAGGCGATGTTTCTGGTTTGGTCCAAGGCTTCATTAAGTATGGCAACTGCGTTAATTAGTTCACTTCTTACCGCGGAGTGAAGGCAGGAAAGGTTAAGGATCATCTCCAGTTTCATTTTTAGCCCTGTTAAGGCTTGCCCGATCTCATCATGCAGTTCCCGTGAGATTCTTCGTCTCTCTTCTTCCTGTGCTGTTAAAACTTGATGATGAAGTTCACGAAGCTTTTCTTGGTTTTCCTGCAGTTTCGTATAGAGGCGGGCATTTTCAATGGCAGTCGCAGCCTGTCCAGCCAGGCCTTGTAGTAGAATATAATCTTCTTGCGTCCTATTCCATTCTTTTCCATAGTTATAGATAAAAATCGCTCCGATTAATTGATGGTGGCAATATAGTTTTAAAACGAAGAGACTGAGCCTGTCTGTATCTTTATTAAATTCGGAAATAGGATGCTGTTCAACGGATCTCAGGTCCGAAATCACTGAAACTCTCTTCTTTTCCCCATAATACTTTGCAAACAGTTCCAGTGGGATTGTCCGCACACATCTTTCTTGGTATTCGCCGTAAGCAAATGATAATTGTAGCTTCTGTCTTTTGGGATCCAAAAGATAGATCAATATATCGTTGGTTTTAAAAAAAATTGACACTTCTTGACAAATGGTTCGTAAAACTTCAGTTAATTCCAGTTGGGAGTTGATCTTAAATGCTGCCTGGGCCAACATGGCCAGACGATCGACCAAGGTTTGGTCCTGTTGTTGACTTTCCAAGCCTCTCACTCCTTTTCCCCTATAAGCCTTACATCCGCCATCTTAGGCAGAGACCTGTGATGTATTAACTAAGGCAGACTCGGACTAATCCCATGATTGATGAGACGATAAACAAAACGAACAGAAAAGCGGTTATCCCTCTTTATCTGTTCGTCTTACTTAAATATTGGAAAAGTGTGTGTCATCCGGGATTGCAATTTTAGTTTCCAACCAATTCTTTCTTCAAAAAGGCCGTGGTCTCCGTCAAGACCTTCTCCTCCCAGTGAATGCGGTTATATGTATGATCCGCGCCGGCCACATAGACCACTTTTGCCCGTCCGGCCAGGGCAGCCTGGTATTTTTCGGCGGTAGCCGGAGGTACGGTTTGATCCTCCGTGCCGTGCAGAATCAAGGCTGGTCCCTGGTAATTTCGAAGCGCTTCATATGTATTCCATTTCTGCAAATCCTCATAAAACCCGTGATTCAGCCAGAGCCCGCCGATGTCGATCTCTCCGCGCTGATTGCGCGGATAGAGATCCTGTTGCGCCTCTTTGCTGCGGTAGATCTTGAGCATAATATCGATCCCCGCCGCCGACCAGAGCACTAGAGCCTTGATCAAGTCCGGGTTCTTTCCGGCCAAAATAGAAGCTACGGCGCCCCCCATACTCAGTCCAACTACGCCGATTCTCTCCTGATCCGTAGTGGGTAAAGCCCGCGCATATCCTAAAATCTCTTCCGCCTCCCGCACCTCCGTGCTAAAAGTCATCTCCGCAAAATCTCCGTCGCTTTCCCCGGAACCGGAAAAATCAAATCTAAGTGCCGCCAGGCCCTGCTCGGCCAGAATCCGGGAGAGCTTCACAAAAATCCGGTGCGGCTCAAGCTTGTTTCCGGTAAAACCGTGAAACAGGATGACCGTGGGGTACTTCCCTTCCTGCTCCGGACGGTGATACATCCCCCGTAACGTCTTGCCGTTTACCACTAATTCAATGGCTTTCTGCATTTTATCTCCTCCTGCTTTGACTGGAAGTAACCAGCGCCGAAGAACAGTCAAAATCCGTCAAGGCATAAAACTACAGCGCGCTGCAGTCAAGACCATAATCTGATCTATCCTTTAAATCATACTCCTCTATTCTTAACAAAGATTGTTTCTCTTTTTTGGAAATAATGAAATAGAGAGAGAACTATCCGCCCAGGGTCGGCGAATTACATTATAGGTTACCCTTCAGCCCGAGTTCTGCGGCGATACTTCGCATACCCGCAATCGTTTCCTTGATGATCTCACTCAACTCCATACCCAACAATTCCGCGCCTTTCTGAATGATCTCCCGGTTTACTCCGGCGGCGAAGGCCTTGTCCTTCCACTTTTTCTTTACTGATTTAACCTCCAAGTCAAGCAGACTCCTGCTTGGCCTGACCAATGCGGCGGCTGTAATCAACCCGGTTAATTCATCGATGGTATAGAGGACCTTTTCCATCCGATGAACCGGCTCCACTTCAGAACAGATTCCCCAACCATGACTCTGTACGGCATGAATATACTCCTTCGGCCACTCCCGCTCCGTCAAGATCTCTTTCACCTTCACACAGTGTTCCTCCGGATACCGCTCGTAATCCAAGTCATGAATCAAACCGATAATCCCCCACTTTTCCACGTCCTCGCCAAAGAGCATGGCAAAGTGTCTCATCACCGCCTCCACGGACAGCGCGTGCCGGATTAAGCTCTCATCCTGGTTGTACTCTTTCAAAAGCTTCAACGCTTCTTCCCGCGTGATTTGTTTTCCCATCAAAGATCCCCTTTCTTCTGAAGAAAATTATTACAATGCAACGCTTATTTTCGCTGTCATTCAAAGTATAAACCATTTTTTCTTCTTTTATCACCTAGATATTTTGAAACCTCGCTTTTCACCTTCGCAAGATGAATAAGTCCCCTTACGTAAATACGTCCTTAAGTTATATATTCTGCTCCGAAAAACCTTTACCTGCCTTATTATAATAACACCTACGAACCCCATGGTGAATTGTTCAGAGCCCCTGATCAGTAAGACATGATTTGGAGTGAAAAAAACTGCCGGAAATTCCATTTGTTAAGTCTGGAATCTGGAACATATAACAAAAAGGAGTGTCGTACAGACTACTTTCCAGTAGTAACACTCCTTTTTTTATTTTATCTTGATTATAAGATTATACAATTATTAAACCATACATAAGCTTTGAAACTCAGTCGTTCTGTCCAAAAAAGCGACTTTTTACTCATAAGTGCAATTATCGGCTCTTGTTTTGATCAAAAATCACCGCAATGAGTATGATCACACCCATAGTTATAGTCTGCCAATATGACGAAACACCCAATAAACTCAAGGCATTATTGATCACCCCAATTATGATCAAACCTAATACAGTCTGGGCAATACCTCCACGACCACCAGACATGCTTGTACCGCCCATAGCCACGGCAGCAATCGCATTCAGCTCGTAACCTTGGGCGGCAGCAGGTTGCCCTGCTTGTAATCTCGAAGCCAAAGCAGCGCCACCTAAGGCCGCCAATATGGAACAGATCATATAGACATAGAATTTTATTTTTACTGTATTTATCCCGCTAAGCTCAGCAACTTCTTCATTACTTCCCACCGCATATACATACCGTCCAAAGCATGTGCGGGTCAAAATAATATGAGCGGTAAGCAAAACTAAGATCATTACAATAACCATAACTGGTATCGGCCCAATATACCCAATTCCAAGCCAACTAAAAGAATCAGGAAGGCCGAAGACCGGCCGGGATTGGGTGAATACATAAGCCAGTCCTCTGGTAATACTCATCATGGCTAAAGTAGCGATAAATGGTGTCACTTTTAACTTAGATACATTAACGGCGATAATTCCACCACAAACACTGCCAATCAGAAGCGCCGAGCCTAGAATAACAAGTATACTCGTTAAAACACTAGCGTCTGGAAATAACTTTATTACAAAGGCAGCTAAAATACCGGTAAGCGCCGCCACTGAACCTACTGAAAGATCAATTCCTCCCGACAATATAACAAAAGTCATTCCAGTAGCCAATAAAGCATTTATCGCGATCTGCATCAACACATTCATAAGATTGGTCAATTCAATAAATCGTGGCACAAACATTGCGGAAAACATGATCAAAATAACAGAGAAGACGATCATTGAATTCTTTTTCAAAAAACCGCTAAGCTTTTGTGTCTCCAACTTGCCGCTCATCAAATACCTCCTTCTAGTCTGCTTGTATGCTGGCCAACTGCATAATCCGTTCTTCAGTAGCCTCTTGACTATTGATTATTCCTGAAACCCGACCTTCCCGCATGACCATAATCCGGTCTGAGACCCCTAGCACTTCGGGAAGTTCTGAGGAAACCATGATTATACTACCACCGTTCTCCACAAAGTTCTTCATTAGCATGTAAATTTCCGCCTTAGCATTTACATCTATCCCTCGTGTCGGTTCATCCATAATCAATATCTTGGAGTTAGCAACCAACCACTTGGCGATGACAACTTTTTGTTGATTTCCACCGGAGAGATTCTTGGTAAATGCGTTTTCATCAGGAGTTTTAATATTAAGCTTCTCAATATATTCCTTCGCCGTTTCCATCTCCCACTTGAAATCCAGAAAGCCATTTTTTGAATTACCATCCAAATTGGATAGGGAGATATTCTCCTTGACACTTTTGGAAAGCAGAAGTCCTTGATTTCTTCTGTCTTCCGGGATCAGGCCGATTCCAGCTTCTATCGCTTGCTGAGGGTGAGTGAACCGAACCGGCTTTCCAAAAAGCAGACATTCTCCACTGTCGATTTGATCTACTCCAAAAATCGCCCGCATAACTTCAGTCCTGCCCGCGCCAACCAGACCCGCAACCCCCAGGATTTCTCCTCTCATTAAGGTGAAGGAAATATCGTTAAACACTCCATGGCGGGTAAAATTTTTAACTTCCAAAACAATTTGTTTGGAAGGTGACTTTTCCGGTTTATAATAAAACTGTTTTACTTCTCTGCCAACCATCAGCGCAATCATTTGACTTTCATCTATTTCTTGGAGCGGTGTGGTCTTTACTACTTTTCCATCCCTTAAAATACTGATCGTATCACCGATTCTATTTATTTCTTTTAAGCGATGGGTAATGTAAATAATCGCCACGTTTTCCTTTTTCAACCTATCAATAATCTCAAAAAGCGCTTCTACTTCATGCTCAGAAAGAGAAGAAGTAGGTTCGTCCATAATTACTAAAGAGCTATTTTGCGAAATCGCCCTGGCAATCTCGACAATTTGCTTGTCGGCATTATTCAGATTACGAATCAATGCTTTCGGATTAATTTTCACGCCCATGGAAGCGAAGAGCTTCTCGGCATCCCGGTTCATCTTTTTTTGATCAATAAAACTGGATTTGCCGATCTTGGGCTCTCTGCCCAAAAAGATATTCTCTGCAACCGTGAGATCCGGAATAACACTTAACTCCTGGTGGATAACGCTGATTCCTGCGGCAAGTGATTCACGGGTATCGCGAAAATTCACTTCACAGCCGTCTAGTCGAATAATTCCCTCATCCCGGGTATAAACTCCGGAGATGATCTTGATTAGAGTCGATTTACCCGCGCCGTTCTCGCCCAACAATACATGAACCTTTCCCCGATAAATATTCAAAGATACATCAGTCAAAGCTTTTACACCAGGAAAAGACTTACTAACTCCGATCATTTCGATTAAGGGTCTCTCTTTCATCTGCTATCACCCCGTATCCACCGATTGACTGGGAAATAACAGACAATGAAAGGAGCGGTCTCCTTTCATTGTCTGCCTTGTTCTAAAAGCTTATAGATTATTTATATCAATAATCTTTGGCGCAATTGGAATGAGTTTTGGAACTTCTTTCCCTGCTAACTTTTGCATCACTGCTTCCAGGGCTTTCTCTCCGATTGCTCTCGGATCTTGTGCTACATCAGCCTTCCACAATTGGCCTTTTTTAATCTCGTTAATTCCTTCCGGATTGCCATCAAAGCCAATGATTTTCACATCTCTGTTAGCAGCTTTAATGGCAGATAAGGCGCCCATGGCAAAGGGATCCCCGACCCCGAAAATCACTTGCAGGTTGGGGTGTTTTAAAAGCATATTTTGGGTGACATCAGCAGCCTTAGCCTGGTCACCAGAACAGTTTTGAATATCAACCACCTTGATGCGGGGGTAATTCTTGGCTAGATAATCAACGAATCCCTGCTCCCGGTTTACGCAACTTTCAACCTCCGAATAGGTAACAATTGCCACCTCGCCTTCGCCACTAGGCAGCATTTTTGTAGCTACATATTCCGCAGCAAGTTCTCCGCCCTTGTAGTTGTCGGTGGCAATATGTGCCACTGTATCTCCGTCCGAAGCAATATCCATGGTAAAAACGGGAATCTTTGCTCTATTGGCCAATTGCACCATGGTTTTACTCCCGGCGGAGTTTGTCGGGCACAAAATGATTGCATCTACCTTTTGAGTGACAAAATCCTGAACTTGATTGAATTGTTTATTTGAATCTCTGCCCGCATCCTGAATAATCAGTTTGACACCAAGTTCATCAGCTTTTTCTTTAAGTGCTTCTTCAATACTACTGTAAAATACATGCTCACGAGTGAGCAAGCTAACACCGACTACTACTTTCTTGGGCGCTGCGGATACCACGGTAACGCCAATCGCCAACATAAAAACCAACGATAGCCACAGAAGTTTGTGTGTTCCTTTCATTCTTTTTCCTCCATTTTTTTAGTTTATTAAAAGGGTGTATCCCCCTTTTAACCGTCTTAAACTCGATGATCGCTTCCGCATAAGAGAATTTTTTTCTTTACAATTTCTTGCACGGCTTTTTTCCCGAGAGACAAATATACCTTTGGATCAAAAGTGTGCTCATCTTTTAACGCCTCCCTGACTCCTCTGGTCATGGCCGCGCGGAGCTCCGTGGCAAAATTAACCTTGCAAATCCCTAGCTTAATCGCCTTTTGCACCGCAGCATCCGGCACACCGGAGGCGCCGTGCAAGACTAAACATGCCTCCACTTCATTCCTAATCTTCTCTAACCTGGAAAAATCAAGTTTTGGTTCTCCCTTATAAAAACCATGCGCCGTACCGATGGCTATAGCTAAAGAATGAATCCCGGTACTTGCGACAAATTCTTTTGCTTTCAGAGGATCAGTATAGACAGCCTCCTCATCGTTGACCTCCACATTATCTTCTTTACCACCAACTTTGCCGAGTTCAGCTTCAACCGGAATATCCACGACCTTGGCAATCTGCACAACCTTTTGGGTTAGCGCAATATTTTCACTGAAAGGAAGCGGCGAACCGTCAATCATAATAGAAGTAAATCCGGCCCGTAATGCCTTTATCACCAAATCAATACTATTTCCGTGATCCAAATGAAGCGTTACGGGAATGGAATAAGCCTGCGCCACTTCGGTGACCATCACTTTCATTAAGTCAGCGCCAGCATACTTCAGAGTCGATGGAGTGGTCTGTAAGATAACCGGAGAATAGAGTTCCGCGGCAGTAGCCAACACCGCCTGTATCATCTCCATGTTTTCCACATTAAAGGCGGGAACAGCATAACCTTCTCTACGCGCACTTTCCAGCATTTCTCTACTTGTAACCAATGACATAAGAACACTTCCTTTGCTTTATCTCAAAAGTCAACTCTCTCTACAGAAACTTGCGCGAGCATTTTCCGGAAATCATCCAGTGTACATAATAAGGTTCCGTCTCTAAGTAAAGAAGCGTTTGCTGCCGCCACACCATACCGCAGCATTTGGTCAAGTCCGAGCCGTCCTTTGATGGCCAAGCAAATCCCTGCAACTAGAGAATCTCCGGCGCCCTGTACCCCCCGAACCTTAATATCTGAGCCAGGCGCATACCATGCTTCATCTTTACTAACGATTACAGCGCCTTTTTTACCTAGAGATACGCAGACAATACCAACCCCGTTCTCAATGATCTTCCTAGACACCCTAACAATATCCTGATTATTATTGACCTTTACATTAAAGGCAGACTCAAACTCATAAAGATTCGGCTTTACCAAGTAGGGCCCGGCCTTTATCCCTTCTAAAAACAGTTCTCCTTCAGCGTCAAGCACAGTCTTCACACCGGCTTTTTTTGCTATTTCAATCAAAGTTCTATAAATGTCCTCAGGCACTCCCAACGGTACACTACCGTTAAAAACTATTATTTCACTGTAACCCAAATGTGCGGTGATTAACCTTTTCAACTCATCAAGCGCTTCTGCATTAACCGGCTGACCATGTTCATTGAACTCCGTCATGATCTGGTCGTTTTCGTTAAAAATCTTAATATTTGTCCGTAAGCGCCCTTCAACCCCGATGAACTCATGATCAAGCCCGATCTTAGCCAGACTTTCTTCGGCAAACTCGCTGTCATGCAAATAACTAAAACCTAAACATTTAGTCCGTTCTCCCAATTGATGAACGGCAATACTCACATTAATGCCTTTTCCGGAGAAGTCGTTGCGCGTGCTAACTACCCGGTTTAAACCTCCGTAATTAAATCCCTTAATTGTAATAGTCTTATCTACACATGGATTTAGTGTTAATGTTGTAATCAATTAATAGCATCTCCTTCAACAAAACCCTTCCGCTGTGTTTTACCGGATATTGTCCCTCATCCACCGGGCCATTGCCTGAAAAATCAAACTGACTGACACTGCCCCGGCGTCGGCATGACCGATTGCCGCCTCACCGTACGATTTTGCCCTTCCAAATCTGGCCACATATTGTTTTGTCTTTTCCATACCTTCCCTAGCCTTTTCTGCTGCTAACGTAAGAGCCTCTGTAAAACTTAACCCTATATCGGCCGCACTTAACAAAGCCAATGTCGCCGGCTCGAAGGCATCAATCATTGTCTTATCACCAACTTTGGCCTTGCCCCGTTTTTTCAATGCCGCCAAGGAACTTTGAAATATACGGGCAAATGTGGAAAGATCAATATCCTTTTGTGGCTCCAGACCAACGATCCCACTGATGAAAACCGTCCCAAAAAGCACACCGGAAGCTCCCCCCATGGTGTCTAAGAGAGTCATGCCCACACACTGGAATACTTCATTGACATTTTCATGAGCTTCCAACTCCAGTTTTCTGCGAACTTCCTTGAAGCCCAGTGCCATATTGATGCCGTGATCACCATCGCCAATCCGCTGGTCAATAGCTGTTAAAAACTCTTCATGCTCAATAACATGTTCGGCCACAAAGATAAACATATTTTTAAGATCCTCAACTTTTAGGCGATCTTCCATAAAACTGCCCACCTTTACATTCCTTTCTTCCAAAAAAATGGAGAATATGCCGGCGCATTATAGAATTTCTTCAATTCCTGATCCAGCCTAAGCAGGCTAATGGAGAACCCCCCTGTTCCCTGGGGCGCAAATAAAGTGCCAATAAACATATCATGTATTCTGATCTTCTCTTCCGCCAATATCTTTTTGATGCTCCGGTTAACTATGCATAACTCCATGAGACTGGTTAATCCTAACCCATTTACAAATACGGTAATCTCTTCGCCTACGGTTAACTTAAGGTCATCAAGCAAGTAACGCATCATTATGTCACAGATTTTATCAGCCTTCTGCATATTCATTTTTAAAATTCCCGGTTCACCATTGAAGCCCATCCCAAACTCGATCATGTTGTCATCCATAGTGAACATCGGTTCTCCCGTACCTGGCATATATCCGGGCGAAGTTGTCACACTAAGAGTTCGTATATTGTCATTAGCTTTTTTACTCACCCGCCAAACTTCATCCAGATCAAGGCCTGCGTCCGCCGCCGCTCCAGCAATTTTTAGCACTATAGCCACTCCGGCGACTCCTCGCCGTTCCTCGATCTTATCCACTGGGGCTGACGCCAGATCATCTGTCACAAACAAGCACTTTGTCCGTATCCCCTCCAACTGAAGGAGTTCCGCCGCTAATTCAAAATTCAGAACATCACCAGCATGGTTAGTGGCCAAAAATAAGACGCCGTTTTCCGTATTTGTCGCCTTAGCCACGTTTACAATAGACCTGGCCGGAGGAGCTGAATACACATGCCCCAGCGCCACTCCGTCCGCTAAGCCATATCCGACATATCCGATATTCCATGGCTCATTACCGGCGCCGCCGCCGGTAATGAGCGTGACTTTATCCTTTTTTTCCTTTAAGACCAAGCCATTGGTATTTGCCACCCTCTCAAACATCTCCGGATTAGCGTATAAATAACCTTCCAGCATTTCCGGGACAAGATCATCCCTGGAATTAAAAATCTTATTCATCTATCTCACCACAATCCGAGAAATTTTATGATAACCTATGTGACAGGATCGGCCACGATCACTTCAATACCAAGTTCACGAAGGTGATGGACATACATGTGATCAATGTTCCAATCGGTAATAATTAAATCAACACCAGTCACGGGCGCCACTTTTGTAAGTGATACAGTGCCAAACTTACTATAATCCACCAGCAGCACTCTTTCTTTGGCAGACTTTAACATGCACTGTTTCACTTGTGCTTCATAAGTATTCGGTGTTGTGATGCCATGCTCAAGATCTAAACTGTTTGTACCCACAAATAACTTATCAAAGAACAAACCCTCGATCGCCTTTTCGGCGATTCCTCCAACACAAGATAATATCCGATGCCGCACATTTCCACCGATCAAGATTAATTCAATATCTTCAGCCTCAATTAACTCCACCGCTATATTTATGGCGTTTGTCACAACAACAATGTTTCGCTTGTTCCCCTCTCTGATTAACCGTGCCAGTTGCAAAGTAGTAGAACCGGCATCCAAAAAAATAGTCTCCCCGTCTTCTATATGATCGTATGCCATCTTGGCAATAGCCTTTTTTTCCTCGGTGTTTCTCTTTTCCTTTTCTTTCTCCTCAAACTCGCGTATAGAAGCAGTAAGGCTCGCCGCGCCACCTCTGGTCCGCTTTAAATAACCGGATTTTGCCAACTGATTCAACATCTTTCGGATTGTTACATCTGATACATTAAATTCCGCACTGAGTTCCTTTACAGAAACAAAACTTTTCTCTTGGAGCATATCTAAGATTAAACGTTTTCTTTCTTCTGTTAGAATAATTCACCCCTCCTTCCTATAGTTTCAATTTTAATCATATCTTAAACCAATTAGTTTTATATGTCAATACCTTTTGCTTATAATTATAATTTTTTGTAACTAAATGTAACTTTTTGAAAGGGTTTGACGCCCATGACACTCACCATAGAAGCCTTACACCCCACAAATTTGTAATAAAAAATCCCCCCTTTATTTTGGGAGGATCTATTTTTACTTGAAATTTTTTCGTGTATGTCATATGTCAGGATGTTACCCCCACCCAAACGGGTTCACACTAAAGCTGCTCCGACCGGCATCGGCAACAAACTCCTTTTACCATCACCTGACATTCCAGAACCAAATGTCCGTCCACTTCTTTCTCCGGGGGAACTATTCCGGATAGATCAAAGTCGAATAACGCTCCGCACCGCACACACTTAAAATGCCCATGAGGAGCCATGTTCGCTTCATACCGCACCTGGTCCTCATCAGTGGCCAGCGCGGAAATGAGTCCCTTCTCCTCCAGCAGTTTCAGGGTGTTATAAACCGTGGTCTTGGAAAAGGTGGGAATCTCCTCTTTCAGTTTGGAATAGATCATCTCTGCGGTCGGATGCACCCTGTACTCCGCCAAATACTTCATAATCACTATCCTCTGATGCGTCGGGCGTATTCCGGCCTGCTCCAAAGCATCACAGATCTCTCTTATCGAATCTCTACTCATTTTCATCCTTCTTCCCCTCGCTTCGGGCTTAGAGACATATTTAACGGCCTTACTCCCCTGTGTTTGTTGTATACCGGATTGCATTTCTATCTTAACACAGGGCCAGCCGGGTCTCAAGCACCGCCCGCATTAACCTCCATAAACCAACGCCCCCCTGCCTCCAGGATAAGGAAAGAGAGGGACCGGCCAAATCCACCGCCCCTCTCTCCGTCGCACCCGACCGGAGAAATAGCCCAATCTGGCTTATGCGGCAAGCTACGAAAGCTCCTTATGGCAGAACCACCAGTCGTAACAGTCATACGTGGCCTGCCGCTCTTTGGCTGTTTGCTCGTCAGTGGCCGGTGGAATAATCACCCGGTCTTTAATTAGTTCATTATCCGGCCAATTGGCGGGCAGCGCCACATTGTTGGCGGTGGAAACCTGCAACCCTTTGACCATACGTAAAACCTCGTCCACATTTCTCCCCAGTTCTTGCGGGTAGTAGAGAATGGCCCGGATGATCCCCTCCGGATCAACGATGAAGACCGCCCGCACAGTGTTAGTGCCTTGCCCCGGGTGGATCAAACCGAGTTTCTTGGCTACCTCTCCGGTATCGTCGGCCACCACCGGGAAGGAGATCGTGGTCTGCAAGTTTTCCTTGATCCACTCCATCCACTTAAGATGGGAAAAAACCTGGTCAATACTGAGCCCGACCAATTCGGTGCCGAGTTTACGGAATTCATCAGCCCGCCGGGCAAAAGCCACAAACTCCGTAGTGCAAACGGGCGTAAAATCCGCCGGATGACTGAAGAAGACGAACCATTTCCCCTTCAAATCGTCTGGATAGTTTTTCACCCCGTGAGTCGTCTTTACGGTAATCTTGGGAAACTTCTCCCCAATCAACGGTATTCTGGTTTCCATTCTCTTCATCCTTTCTTTATGTATTTATTGTTATTTTGATTTTAATACAAATTTATATTAATGTCAATATAAGCTAAAAAAATTTCCTGTCAGTATCCAATATCTTTACTGAACAGGCGTCTTAGTCCCAAGC
>DATCJV010000142.1:0-2879 GCA_036562625.1 Bacillota bacterium
AAAAACCCGCTTTCTTTCACCTCAGCCCCTACCACCAACGGGACCTTCATTCGTTCCTCGCTTCCAACCCGGACGACGGCTTCTCCCACGGCTTGACCCTGAGTCAGCGGCGCCTTGACTTTAGCCGGAATACTGAGTTCAACTTCTGGCTCGTTCTCTTCATCCCGTTTCAAAACCACCAATAAATCTTGGGGGATAACCAAATTGACTTCCCGCGTTTCTCCTTTGAAGACCCGGGTCTTCCCCACCACTTGCCCTGCCTTTAAGACCATAAAGGCCTTATACTGACTGAAACCATAATTTAGGAGCTTACTGATTTCACTGGAGCGCACTTGCGAAGTAGGCGCCTTCATTACTACAGCAATTAAGCGCACCCCATTACGCTTTGCCGTTGCCACCAGGCAGAAGCCGGCTTGGTCGGTGAAGCCGGTCTTCAATCCATCACAGCCTTCATAGAAACGGACTAAATTATTGGTATTCCGCAGAAATGATTCTCCGCCGCGCAGGCTGTCAATCCAAGTGCCCGTCCACTGGAGAACCGTCGGATGTTTTAATAACTCCCGCGCCAGGATGGCTTGATCATACGCGCTGGTTACATTGGCCTCTTCCCCGGCATCTGGGGTCAAACCGGTGGTATTCACATACTTTGTATTGTTCATACCTAGTTCTTGGGCACGTTTATTCATCAGTCTGACGAATTCCTCATGAGAGCCGGCGACATATTCAGCCAACGCATAACTGGCGTCGTTAGCCGAGACGATCCCTACGGCTTTCATCAATTCAGCCACGGTCATCTCTTCCCCGGGTTCAAGCCAGATCTGGGAGCCGCCCATCCGACACGCTTCCGGACTGGCGATTACTTTATCTGTTAGCTTGATCTGACCGGAATCGACCGCCTCCATCACTAAGAGCATGACCATCATCTTGGTGACACTGGCTGGTGGTAACAGGGTTCTTGCGTTTTTTTCCACCAAGATCTCTCCGGTGGAATACTCCATCAAGATCGCGGACTCCGACTTGATCTCAAAAGGTAAGGTGGTCTTCCCCTTCTCCTCGCCTCTCACTGTCGCCGGGCAGCAGACCAGCGTGAAGAGTAGTAAAGATGTAAGTAATGACCGCATCCTAAGTTCCTCCTTTAAAGACGCGCGCATTGCGTGCGACATTGCCTGCGCTCTACAGAAGTTTTTACATTTAGGAGCGGCTTTATTCCAAGGTGCGAAAAGTTCTCTTCCGGAGAAGCGAAAAAAAGGAAGTCTTCTTCCAAAAACGAATACTATACCATAATAAGGAGTTAAGTATGAGGTGTTAAAATGTTGGACATACAAAATACCCCCGACCAACGGGGGATTGAAATTCAACAGGTTGGAGTGAAAGACGTGCACCTCCCGGTGCTTATCGCCACTCAAAGCGGCTCTTTCCAACAGGTGCTGGGGCGGATCACCCTCTCGGCCGGTCTGCCCCAAAGCTTCAAAGGCACCCACATGAGCAGATTTATGGAAGTCTTGGTGGAATGGGGAGAAAAGCCCATCTCCGGACGGGAGCTGAAAATGATGCTCACCGAGATCCGGACTCGCCTCTCGGCGCCTTCCGCTCAAATTTCCCTGATCTTCCGATATTTTCTCCCTCAACAAGCGCCGGTCAGCCGGATCGTGTCTCCCCTGGATTACCAGTGTGAGTTCGCCGGCTGTTCTTCGGAGACAGGATACGACTACCGAATGGGGGTGGAGATTCCCGTTCTGTCCCTGTGCCCTTGCAGTAAGGCTATTGCCAAATACGGAGCGCACAACCAAAGAGCGATGATTAGAGTCTGGATTCGCTGCCACCCCGGACGGTATCTATGGATCGAAGAATTGGTAGGGCTTCTGCAAAATCAAGGCAGTTCCTGTGTATATCCGTTGGTAAAACGGGAAGATGAAAAACACATTACAGAAGAGGCCTACGAAAATCCCAAATTTGTAGAGGACATCCTCAGAGACTGTGTTTTAAGCCTGCGGGCAGAGAAGAGAATCACTTGGTTCCGGCTGGAAGTGGAGAGCTACGAGTCCATCCATAATCACAGCGCCTTTGCCCGTCATGAGGAATGGACTACTGCGGAGCAGCCTCACACCAAGGGATGAATGGGCATGTCCCACAAGCATCGGCTTGCTTCTGCATCTCCAGCGCCCGAAGATAAGCACCGGGTTGATCGTGACTGCCGATAAAGTCAATGATCTCCAAGATCTCTCTCTTTACGGCGGATAGAGCTTCCGGCGTCAGCGAAGTGGAGATGATCTGATTCGGGCGGACAAAATAGATGTAGGCTCCGGAAGGAGTTTTTCCGAAGATCTCCTGCACCGCCATGGCGTAAACCGAGATCTGACACTTATATTCGTGTAAGAGAAAACCTTGAGGAACCTGCCTGTTGGTCTTGAAGTCCACCACTGTGATCCGGCCGTCAGGATAAAACAGAATCCGGTCGATCGTTCCCTTGATCACCGCTCCCTCTAAATGAAGAAGAAAAGGATATTCAGTTAAAATCCGCACCTCGGGGGAAGGAGAAAAAGGGCTCTGCAAGTAGTTGGTGTACATCGTCTCCAGCAGACCGAGGGCTTTTTCCCTCTCCGGCACGGCCAGACCGCTGAAGTATCCTTCCACTTCTTGTCTACTGAATGCTCTTGCTTCACCGGTGGCTGCCACTAGCCGGTGAAACGTCTCACCCAGGATAATTCCGGCTGGTTTTCCGGCATCAGCCATGCTGTTCTGCTCTACGCCGGTTGTCACATAATCGCCGTTCGCTCCCAAACGGTGTTCCCAGTAAAACCTCCGTGGGCATTGCATAAAGGTTAACAGGGGGCTGAGGGCGATCCGCTGCGGACGGACAGAATTCCCCGTCCGCCCCG
>DATCJV010000143.1:0-6366 GCA_036562625.1 Bacillota bacterium
GATCAAATTGGGCCATGGCGTCTTTTAGGTCAGAGCCGAACATCACAATCTTTCCATTCAAGCGGAAATTTAACCGCCCGGTAGTGCGGATTAACTGGTCCGCCTCTTCCTGACTCTGTACTCCCGGTAGTTGCACTTGGATCCGTCCGTTCTTTTCGTCATAGCGGACATCGGTCTCCGCCAAGCCGCTGGCGTTGACCCGGTTCGAGATGATGACTTTTGCTTGATAAAGCGCGTCGTGAGGAAAATTGGCCGGGTCTTCGCTGACCAGAACTTGTAAAGCCCGGGGATTCCCGTCAACCGCTTCTACTTTTAGTAACAGCTTCTTGCTTTCTATCCCGGATTTCCAATTAAACTCCCGCTTGATGACTGCGGACCGTAAAACCCGGTTGGCGTCTTCCTCCGATTTAAAAGTAAAGACCAACCCGTCATACCGATTATTCTCGGCGCGGCCCAACAACCGGGCCTCCGCTCCCTGCACGCCAAGGGAGTTGACGGACTTTAATATCTCATTCATCACTTGGACCAATACCCGGCCTTCTGCCCGGTAATCGGGAGCCAGGATCACCTCGATCCCACCCTTCAAATCCAAGCCCTTACGGATGGGGTCTTGTCCTTTAAAGAAGCTTTCCTTTAACTGCTGTGAATACTGAGGGGCAATGGCATAAATAAATGCAAAAAAGACCAGAAACAAAATAAGCCAGGTCTTCCACCTTAGATCCCGTCTCAACAGGATCCCTCCTTTTGTCATAATTTACAATCATAACATGGATCAAAAAATCGCAGCTTTGGTCAGTTCTAAACGTATAAACCCATTCGCGCTTTCCATCTATGAACGGGCTTTTTTATTAACAGATTCTTGCCTGCTCTCTATGGCCATACGATCAAGGGTCTTTTCCGCCTGACGACTGATTAGGCCAAAAACAGTAAATATAATAAAGACAGCCACCGTTACAATAATAGATTCAACCACAAAAACCCTCCTCCCATTCTTAGACGATCTTAATAATTATAAACGTTCTGTTCGACTTTTGTCAATTTATTGTCCCAGAAAGACCACGGGTAACCTAGAGAATTATGGAAAGAAACCTTTACCTTGTTTTTTTGCCGGAAAATGCAGGAAAATCAATTTTCTGCTCGAAATAAGCATCAGAAGGATTCAGAATTTTTCCCAATTACTGTCAAATCGTTTTTCAATATAAAACACTTCTTTATATGTACTAGTATTCACAAAGAATACTTTTTATAGAAGTATAAAGCTGTGCCTTTACAACTCCCAACAATTGCGGTATTCAAAGCAAAACTAATTTTGAATTGGTGGTGTAGCATGTGAAGACCAGTGTATTGCTGTTAGTATACTTTTTAGCAGTTTTATGTGGTACCAGTCTTTATTCCCATACCATCAAGAACAATTTCTATTTATTCCAAACCTGCCTGATTGCTTCCGTTGTATTTTTTTTATTATTAATCTATTCCCAGCGGGATCGAATCATCGCCAAGACCAAAGAATTCATCCCTTTTCCCTCTATTATTGACTTTTGCACTCTTTTCCTCAGTTGTTTCCTCTGTTTTTTGCTTCTGATCAATCTGGAAAACGCCAACCACTATGCCACCTGGATCTACCTAATCCCGCTGTTGTATTTTTCCTTACTGACAGATCTAAAAAAAACTTTCCTCGCTTTCGGCATCGTCACAATTTATATCTTATTAACCTTGCATTATATGAACCCGGCGAAGCTCTGGATCACCTTCTTCTTTGATACAGCTGTTGTCCTGGGCTTGGGGTATTTATTTTCCATCCTGTTCGATAAAGAACGCAACCATCTAAGACAAGCCCATGAGGAGATCTCAAAGAGCCACGCCGAATTAACCAGCGCATACAATCAATTAAAAGCCTACACCGAAGTGCTGGAATTCACCACCCATGAGTTGGATCGGAAAACCCTTAATATCTCAGCCATCAACACCCTCACTCACATTCTCAGCACCACGCAATCCATAGATTTGTTAACCACCAGAATCTCCTCTTTTCTCTGCAAAACTTTTAGCGCCGACCATGCGCACCTACTCTTCCTGGAAACAGGAAAGGAGATTCGGGTATACTCCTATTCCAAGGGAAAACTAAGTGAACTGTGGATCCCTCGTCCGGACCGGAGAAACTGGTTTTATATATCACTGTTTGAAGCAGCTCGTTCAGTAACGCTGAAAAAAGAAGAGATTATCAACTTGGAAAAAGAGATCTTCTGGACAACAGAAGTCCCCAGGAATCTAGTGGGCATCCCCCTCTTCCGGACAGAAGGCATCTTTGGCGCCATCATCCTCAGCAACATGAAAGAGCAGCTCTTCCGAGAAGATATTAACCTCTTGCAGATTATGGCCGGTCAAGTCTCCATCGCGCTGGAAAGAATCCGCATGTACAATAATTTGGAAGAGAACTACCTGGCAACCATCAAAGCCTTGGCCTCTTCCATTGAAGCAAAAGACCCCTATACCAGAGGCCATTCGGAACGCGTTACCAAGCTCTCCTTGTTGCTTGGGGAATTAATGGGACTCTCCAGCAATGAATTGCTGAACCTAAAATACGGCGGGTTACTCCATGATATCGGGAAAATCGGTGTTTCGGAACTGATCTTGAACAAACCCGGCTCCCTGTCGGAGCAGGAATTCAACGTTATCCAAAAGCATCCGGTGATCGGAGCGGATATTGTCACGCCCGTGTCTTTCCTCCAAGGAACGCTCCCTCTTATCCGCCATCATCACGAAAGATATGACGGCTCTGGATATCCGGATCAGATTTCCAGTAAAGAACTGCCGGTAAGCGTACGGATCCTCACTATATGTGACGCCTTTGACGCCATGAGCAGCAACCGGCCTTACCGTAAGGCTTTACCACTCAGTATATGTATTGAAGAACTAAAGAATAGAGCAGGTTCTCAATTTGACCCGGAGATCGTCACGATCTTTACCAATTTGCTGGCCGAAAATCCGGCCTTGGTTTTTGACTAATCACGACCGGAAGACTTCTCTAATGTTTCTCGCTAAGTACATTTTACATTTTGGCTATGAGTCCCTTTTCGATTAGCTATCCGCGGACAAAATTTTAAACTCATGGACCTTTCTTACCTTCAGGGTTCTGCTTAGCATTCTTCTTTCGACTCCGGCAAATCGAACAAAGGCGGTACTCACTAACCTCTTCCGCATCATAAGAAAACAGCTCAGTATATTCCTCGGCGCTTCCCCAGATTCTACCACAGGCCGGACATTTAATTGAGATGTGTCTAAGTTCCATCTTCTGATCCTTTCCCGCGTCATTCCACGTAATTTTTCTATTAGAATACGATCTTCCTATCTCACATTATAACCTGAATTCCTAGTGAAGCATAAGCTAAAAAAGTCTCAATAGTGACAGTAGTAAAGGTTTATTGCTGATCTGCCAATAAAAAAAGGTGAGCACTATTTTTGTGTCACCTGTCTTTTTTATGGAGCGGGAAACGGGATTCGAACCCGCGGCATTCAGCTTGGAAGGCTGACGCTCTACCAACTGAGCTATTCCCGCGCTTTATGAAGTATTTTTAATTATAAACGAAAACCTGGTCTGCTGTCAAGAGCAAATCCTCTCAACCAATATGGAGTTTCCAGGCAGAGTTCAATTTGACTGGTCGGGGTGCAGGGATTTGAACCCTGGGCCTTCTGCTCCCAAAGCAGACGCGCTACCAAGCTGCGCTACACCCCGCAGTATTAAACCGAAGACTTTACATATTTTACGTCAAAACCAGCAAATAGTCAACTGCCAATTTTACTCCACATAGAGAATTTGCCCGTTTATACTTTCCGGAGTAACCTCCAACAATCCATAACTCGGCTGTTTGTAGCAGCGAACCGAGCTTAAGCTTCCGGGGTTGAATAGCGTTACGTCCCCCTCTTTTTCATAGAGCGGAAGGTGTGTATGGCCAAAAATGATTAAATCTGCACCTAAACGCCGTCCATGAGCACGGATCCTCCCCAGATTCGCTTTCACGCCATAGAGATGACCATGGGTTAAAAAGATCTTCCAGCCCGCAAGGGAGAAGAAGATTTCTTTGGGATAAGGCGAGCCTAAAAAGGCAGGAAAATCACAGTTGCCAATCACCGCTCTGATCAAAAGGGCCGGAAAATAACGGGACAGCCGTTCGATCTCTGTAGCGCCGTCGCCGGCGTGGATCAGTAGATCCAAAGGCTGGAGCCTTCGTACCAAGGCGGCTAAAGTTTGGTAATCGCCATGAATATCACTGACTACTCCAATTCGCACCATCGATCACCTGGTATTAGTCTTGCTATTGATCTCTCTCTCTACTTCGGTGAGAATCTGCAAAAACTGCTCCATCGCCCTGGCCCGGTGACTAATTCTGTTTTTTTCTTCCTCTGCCAGTTCAGCCATGGTCAGACCATATTCCGGAAGGTAAAATAGGGGGTCATAACCAAACCCCCGCTCCCCGCGGGGTTCCAGGCCGATATAGCCCTCGCATGACCCCTCGGCCGTCCACACCTTTCCCTCCGGCGAGGCAAGGGCAATTACCGATTTAAACCGGGCGGTCCGGCGGCTCAGCGGTACACCGGCCAATTCCTTCAGGAGTTTCTCATTGTTTTTTTGGTCATTAGGTGCCCCCTGATGTTCCAGACCGGCATAACGCGCGGAATAAACCCCCGGCGCTCCTCCCAGGGCATCAACCTCCAACCCGGAATCATCGGCCAAAGCCCACTCGCCCACCGCCTTAGCCACCACCGTGGCTTTTTTTACGGCATTATCAAGAAATGTCTCTCCGTCCTCTTCGACTTCGGGCGCTTCCGGATAAGCGGAAAGCGGGGTGAGCTCCCAGATTGTATGCGGACGCATATTCGCCAAGTACCAGCGGAGTTCGGCGATTTTCCCCTTATTCCTCGAGGCCAGGACGAGTTTTAACACCTGCTACTCCTCCTATGCGCCCGGCAAGCTCTCCCAAAACCTCTTGCTGTATAGCGATTAGTTCCTGAATTCCTTTAGCACCCAAGTCCATCAGGATATCAAACTCTTCCCTGGAGAAGGGCGCTCCTTCCGCAGTCGACTGGATCTCCACGATCTGCCCCCGACCGGTCAAAACCAGGTTCATATCAACACCAGCCCGGGAGTCTTCGGCGTAACACAGATCAAGCAACAGTTCATTATCGACAATGCCCACACTGACCGCAGCCAGGAAATCGTAGAGTGGAAGGGGCGCCTCATCGTCTTTGGCCACTTTAGCCAAGGCCTCGGCCAAAGCCACAAATGAACCGGTAATCGCGGCTGTTCGCGTGCCTCCGTCGGCTTGAATAACATCACAATCAATCCAGACGGTCTTCTCCCCGAGCGCAGTCAGATCAACCACTGAACGGAGAGCGCGCCCAATGAGACGTTGAATCTCTTGGGAACGGCCGCTTGGTTTCCCCTTGGCCGACTCCCTGATATTTCTCTGGGGAGTAGCCCGCGGAATCATGGCATATTCCGCTGTCACCCAACCCTCGCCGCCACCTCTTAACCAAAGGGGAACCTTGTCTTCGATGGTCGCCGTACAGATCACCTTGGTCTCTCCCATCTCAACTAAGACTGAACCCTCCGGGTGCTTAAGATAATTCCTGGTGATCTTGACCGGTCTGATTTCATCTGCTTGTCTACCATCTATTCTAGCCATTGGTCTCCTCCATCTTCTTATGTCTGTCTCCAGATTAATACCAAATCCAATTACGGTTTTATATACTTTTCTCTGCCTTCCCGGTATAGGTTGTTTCCAAACGCATCAATGGCCACAACCGCCGGGAAATCTTCCACCTCTAAGCGGTAAATGGCTTCCGGACCCAGCTCGGGATAAGCAAAAACCTCGGCCTTTTTGATCTTCGCCGCCAAGATGGCCCCGGCTCCGCCCAGAGCGGCAAAATACACCGCTTTGTACTTCCTCATACTCTCCACAACCTCCGGAGCGCGGTCACCCTTTCCCATCATTCCCCGTAAACCTTCCGCCAATAAGCGGGGGGTATAGGAATCAACCCGTCCACTGGTAGTCGGGCCAGCCGATCCGATCACCCGTCCAGGCCGCGCCGGACAGGGACCGGTGTAATAAAAGAGTTCGTTCTTTAAGGAGAGGGGAAGGCCTTCTCCCTTCGCCAGGCACTGAATTAACCTTTTATGCGCCGCGTCTCTGGCTGTATAGAGGCTGCCATATAATCTGACCGGAGTACCCGCGGTCAACGTCTCCGCCTGCTGAGGATCAAGCGGTAAGCATACTTTGGTGATTACTGACAATCAAAATTCCTCCCTTATAAGACTTTTGTCTTATGACGTAGAGAATGACAAGAGAGGTTAACCGCACAAGGCAA
>DATCJV010000145.1:0-26859 GCA_036562625.1 Bacillota bacterium
CCTAATGAGTGAACATCAGTCTCCGAGGTGATTTCCTGAAAGGATACAACGGGAATTTTCGGATAAAGTCTTTCCACCAAACTCTTGGTAAATCTCCTAATCGCCGGTGAGACCAAGATCACCGGATTATATCCACTTTCCATCACCTTCTTAACTTCCCTACTCAAAGATTGGTCAAACTGGTTGATCCAGGCGGGATCCAAGGGTTGACCTTCGTTCTGCGCTTGCTGAATTCTTTGTTCAATTTTGGGCGCCACCGTCAAGACGTATAAGGTATTTCCCTCGCCAACCAGTAGTTTCGTAATCTGCCGGGCTAAAGTCGCCCGCACATACTCCGTGAGCAACCCGGTGTCTTTGGTCATCGGGGCATAATCAGCCAGTGTCTCCAGGATCGAAACCAGATTTCTAATGGGAATGCCCTCTTTTAGAAGTTGTGCTAAGACCTTTTGCACCTCTCCAACGGTCATCAAGTTCGGAATCAACTCTTCCACGACCACCGGGTAGTCTTCTTTAATATGATCCAGCATGGTCTGAGTCTCTTGTCTGCCCAGCAATTCATGGGCATAGTTTCGGATAATCTCTGTAAGGTGAGTAACCAGGACCGAGGGTGCGTCAACCACGGTGTAGCCGTTAAGCTCCGCCTTTTCCCTTTGCTTTTCTGAAATCCAGATGGCCGGTAAACCGAAAGCCGGTTCTCTGGTGGGGATTCCGTCTATCTCTTCGGTAACGGCGCCGGCGTCCATCGCCAAATAATAGTTGGTTAATAATTCTCCTTGCGCCACATCAACACCTTTAATTTTGATTAGATATTGACCGGGGGAAAGCTGCATATTATCTCTAATCCGGATAGGCGGCAAGATAATTCCCAGCTCCAAAGCAACCTGCCTCCGAATCAAGCTAACCCGTTCAAACAAGTCTCCACCTTGGGATTTATCAACCAAAGGAATCAGACTGTAGCCAATCTCCAACTCCATCGGATCTACGGTCAGTAGAGTTAAAACATTCTCCGGACGGTGTGTTTCCAGCTCCGCTGTGGCAGCCTTCTCTTCTGTTTCCGCCTCGGCCCTTTGCTCCTCTCTTCTGGCTAAAAAGCGGCTCAAAACAGCCAAGGTAATAGCGACCATTAAGAAGGGAAGAGTCGGCATGCCTCTGACTAAACCAAAGAGGGCGATAACTCCGGCCCCCAGCGCGATAATTTTAGGATAAAGCGTAAGCTGTCCGCTGAGATCGGAACCCAAATCAGCTTCGGAAGCGGATCTGGTCACCAAGATACCGGTGGCGGTAGAGATCAACAACGCCGGCACCTGCGAAACCAGACCGTCTCCAACCGTTAAGAGTGCGTAAGTTTGAGCCGCGCCCGCCAAATCCTGTCCTCTTTGGAGGATACCGATGGCCAGTCCACCCAGTAAGTTAATGATCGTAATGATAATCCCGGCAATGGCGTCTCCTTTCACGAATTTGCTGGCCCCGTCCATCGCCCCGTAAAAGTCCGCTTCCCGCTCAATCTCACTTCTTCTGGCCCGGGCTTGCTCTTCATTGATGAGCCCGGCATTCAAATCCGCGTCAATACTCATTTGTTTACCAGGCATGGCATCCAGGGTAAATCTGGCCGCCACCTCGGCCACGCGCTCCGAGCCTTTAGTAATTACCATGAAATTGATGATCGTTAAGATAATAAAAATTACAAAACCGACTACCGGGTTGCTTCCGGCTACAAAATCCCCAAAAGCCTGGATAACCTGTCCGGCAAAACCGTGAAGCAGAATTAGTCGGGTGGACGAGACATTCAAGGCCAACCGGAGAAGAGTTGTGACCAAAAGCAAGGAAGGAAAGACCGAAAATTCCAGCGTCTTTCGGACATTCATGGTTAATAACAGTATTAAAAAGGAGAGCGAAATATTAATCGACAAAAAGAAATCTAAAATAAATGAAGGCAAGGGGATAAAGAACATCCCTAAAATTGTGACAATAATCCCCACAGCGATCAATTCGCCGCTTCCGCCAATTCTGGATAGATATGATCTTCGACTCATATTTTGCGCCATGTTTTCACCAATTCCCACTACAGATCTGTAGCCGCCCCTACCGGGTCAGGAACATCCCCTCCCGGATCAGACGACTGATCATTTAAACACTGCTCCGCTTCTTACGTAGATTATAAACAAAGGCCAAGACCTCCGCCACTGCTTGATACAGATTAGGCGGGATAAAATCGCCAATTTCCACTGTTTTATAGAGCATCCTGGCTAACGGCTTATTTTCAACCACGGGAATTTGATTCTCCTGAGCCAGCTCTTTTATTTTATTTGCTATAAATCCTTCCCCTTTGGCCAATACTTGGGGAGCGGTCATTTTTTCTTCGTCATACAGTAGGGCGATGGCCAAGTGCGTAGGGTTGGTAATCACCACGTCCGCTTTTGGCACCTGTTGCATCATTCTTCTCATCGCCAGCTGCCGTTGTTTTTGCTTGATCCTGCTCTTGACTTGCGGATCCCCTTCCGTCTGTTTAAATTCTTCCTTCACTTCTTTTTTGGTCATGCGCAAACTACGGCGGTATTCATAGCGCTGGTACATGTAATCAAATATCGCCAGGACCAGCAGGATCAGACAAATTCTGATAATCATCTTTATTATGATCTGCCAGATTCTGGCGGCTGCTTGCAACGAAGGGGTGAGTAAGGACAACTCGGCTAAAGGCAACGCTTGCTTACGGTAGGTCCCTATGATTACCCAGGCCACAATAACCAATTTAAAGACGGATTTCACTAACTGCACCAGACTTCTCGGCGAAAAAATCCGCTTGAATCCGGCAATCGGGTTGAGTTTATCAAACTTAAACTTCAAAGTCTCTGTAGTAAAGAGCCAACCGGTCTGGAGAAGATTCACGGCCACCCCACCGAGTAAAACAAAGATCCCGATTGGAAGAAAACAAGTCAAGATAAACAATAGACTGGTAGTAAAAATGTTATGTACCGCAAGATCCGTCAGGTTACTATTAAGGACACGCATGGAAAAACTATATCTAATAAACTCATAAAGGCGGGTAATAAAACCGGTGCTAAAAGCATTAAGTGCTAAAAACCCAACTAACAGCGTGCACACTGTGCTCAACTCGGCGCTCTTGGGGACCTGCCCTTTTTCCCTTGCTTCCCTCTTCTTCTTTGGCGTTGCTTCTTCCGTTTTTTCTTCATCCGCAAAGAATTGAAGATCAAAAGCGGAATCTATATAAAGCTTCTCCCCTTCCCAGACTTCCCGCACAGCCACTCGCTCCCCATCATTTCATCGGTCTGATCCGTAATCCTAATTAATTCAGACCAGGTAAAGTTCCTTAGGAACCGGCCAGACTCTTGATCATGCTGACAGCCTCCGGCCAATAATTGCCGATGGAAGAAAAAAACTGAGCCAGCCACCTGACAAAAACCGGTAAAGAAAGGAGAATCAGAATTAGTCCCAAGGAAATTTTTACCGGGAAACTGATCACAAACACATTAATCTGCGGTATCAGCCTGGACAGCACCCCTAGGCCCAAATCGGTCAGAAAAAGCACTCCCATAATAGGAATGGCAATTTGTAACCCAAGCCAGAACACTCCGCCAAAGGCCCGTAGGATCATGGCGGCGCCGTTATTGATATTGAGCGCTTTACCGACTGGTAGTAGCTTATAGGTCATCAAGAGAAAGTCAAAGAGTAAATGATGGGCGTTGACCAGCAAGAACAGCCATAAGGCGATGAGTTGAAAAAGCTGACCAATAATGGGAATTTGTCCCCCATACTGCGGATCAATTACATTAACCATGCCTAAACCCATCGGTGTCTCTATAAATGACCCAGCCAACTGGACTCCGGCAAAAGCCAGGTTCAAAATATAACCAATAGTAAAACCGATAATTAACTCTCCACCTACTAACAGCAGAAAACTTCCAATATGGGGCAGGTTAAGATCTGTCACGTTTGCTAGAGGCGGAAAGATCACTAGTGAAACAAAGAGCGCCAATCCGGAACGGAGAAACCCTGAGATACTCTTATTCTGGAAGACCGGTGCGGTTTGCAAGAGGCCGAAGACTCTGGCGTATACCAAGAGATATAAAACGAATTGTAACTCAGTCCATTCTGCCAGATTCACCCTTACTTACCTCACCATCTATAAATCTGTTCCAAATAATGGAAGATCTCATTGGTAAAATCCAGCAGCGTGCGTAAGATCCATGGTCCGCAAATTGCCATCACCAAAAAGATTACAATAATCTTCGGAATAAAAGAGAGTGTCTGTTCTTGAATCTGGGTTGTGGCTTGGAAGACACTGACGAGCAACCCGACCAGCAGACCCGAGCCCAGCATTGGCCCGGCAACCAGTAAAATAGTGGTCAGAGCATGGCGTATAATACTGACAACCATGACATCATCCATTTATTGCCACCACCGTTTGACAAGTTAAGATTTACTGCAGTGTGTCGATCCGTTACTTTTCAACGAAAGCCGGCCAAAACCGAACTGACCACCAAGTTCCACCCGTCAACCATTACAAAAAGGAGAATCTTAAAGGGCATGGAGATCATGACCGGGGGCAACATTAACATCCCCATAGACATCAGTGTGCTGGCCACGATCATGTCAATCACTAAAAATGGAACATATAACAGAAAACCCATCATAAAAGCGGTCCGTAGTTCACTGATCATAAAAGCCGGAATTAACGTATGCAGCGGAATGTCGTCCAAGCTCTGTGGCCGATCAATCCGGCCATGTTTTAAAAAAAGTCGTAAATCCTTTGGTCTGGTTTGTTTGTACATAAACTCCTTTACCGGCCCTGCCGCCCGGTCAAAAGCCTCTTCCGGAGAGATTGTCCCCTCTAGAAAAGGGGTAAGCGCTTGGGTTTGCACTTTCGACCAGGTAGGCGCCATTACAAAAAAAGTGATAAACAAAGCCAACCCAATTAATACTTGGTTTGGCGGAGATTGTTGCAGAGCCATGGCATTCCTGGTAAAGGATAAGACTACTACTATTCTGATGAATGCCGTTGTCATCATTAAGATAGACGGGGCAAGAGAAATAATAGTAATCAGGGCAAGAATCTGGATGCTGGACGCCACTTGCTGCGGATTTTCCGCCGGACCTACTCCAATCTGGATACTGGGAAATACTGGCTGAGCAGAGCATAAGCTCGGAGAAGAGAAGACTGATCCCAATCCCAGTAGAAGAAGTTTTATGCATAGATAAAAACGTTTTTTTAGACGCGAATTATACATCGTCTTCTCCTTAATTCCCGTAATTATCTATCCCGAAAACCTTTAAATTTGGTCAGCTCATCCTGTAAACGGGAGCTACCGGTAGGGTCCGGTTTTTTATTCTTCATCCGTAGAATTCGCTGTAAGTAAAAGGAAAAATCCTTATATGATGGAAACCCGTCCTTTTCTTTGTCAGCTGAAGCTTCTCTTTCCGCTTCAGCAATCACCTCCGGGTCAGTAATCTCCGCCAATAACTCCATATGCCGATCCGCCATCCCGATTAAGAAGACGCGATTGGCGGCACGGATCAGATGTATACCCCGGTTCGGACCCAGATATAAACTTTCCATCAATTTTAGATAACGTCCCCCGATCCGCCCCGTCTTCCCAGCCATCCACCTGATCCCCAAAACCACTAAGGATAGAACAACAAGGAAAGACAGTAAATACCAGATCAGATTAGCGCTACTGTTATGTAACCCGATTTCTGGAGTTCGCGCTAGATCAGGATTCTCTTCAAAGGCGCTCTCAAAAGTCGATAAGGAATTGTTGGCCGCCAGGGTAAAAGCAAAAGACTGTAGCCAGCTCATGACAGTACCTTACGAATGGCTTCTAAAACACGATCCGGTTGGAACGGTTTGACAACAAAGTCTTTAGCTCCCGCTTGAATCGCGTCGATCACCATTGCTTGTTGACCCATAGCGCTGCACATCACAATCACGGCATTAGGATCTATTTTGCGAATTTCTCTAACTGCGGCAATTCCATCCATCTCAGGCATGGTTATATCCATAGTCACTAAATCCGGCTTTAACTCTTTATATTTTTCCACGGCTTTCAGCCCGTCCTCCGCCTCGCCGACTACTTCAAAACCGCCTTTTTTTAGAATGTCTTTAATCATCATTCTCATAAAAGCCGCATCATCCACCACAAGCACCCGATTACCCATGGATATCCCCCCTCTACTGAAGATTATTTACTCTTTCTAATGGACTGACTATATCGGTAATCTTCACTCCGAAGTTTTCATCTATTACTACAACTTCTCCTTTGGCTATCAGTTTGCCGTTGACCAAAATATCAACAGGCTCGCCGGCTAAGCGATCTAGTTCAATGACGGATCCAATCCCCAGATCGAGTATATCTTTAATCTTCATTCTGGTATTTCCAAGTTCGACACTGACTTGTAAAGGAACGTCCAAAAGCAAATTAAGATTACCGCCGCCACGTGGAACCGATGAAGGAGTAATCGGCCCAAATTGTACAGGTTGAACTGTTTGCGGCCCGCCTCCACCCGGCATGGACGCGGCCATCTCCGGTATACTTGCGCTCGCGGCCACCTGTGCTTGTCGCACGGCCTCTTCATCCTGTCCGTCAGAGCCTTTTTTAATCAAATTCAACGCCATTTCCCGGGCAAAACCATAAGGGATAATCAACATTATCTTACTATTGACCAACCCTTCGATGATCAGACGGAAATGAATGCGCACAATCTTACTGTCTTCCGAAAAGAGCTCATTAACTTGTTCAGCGTCATTCAAGTCCAGGATCGACGTTTTGGGGGGCGCAATCTCTACCCTCATATCAAACATAGAAGACATCGCGGTGGAGGCTTTGCCAATCATTTGGTTCATGGCCTCTCCAATCGCGCTTAACTCCATCTCCCCCAATTTCATCTTCGGGTCGATTCCGTCTCCACCCAGCATTAAATCGGCGATGATCGCGGCGTCCGGAATCTCCACCAGAAGAAGGTTTGATCCTTTCAACCCCGTCAGATAATCGACTTCCGCGCATACACACGGAGTTGGATGATCATCGATTAACTGTTTCATGTTGGTCACATCAACAGTAGGGGTATTAAGCTCCACTCTACGGTTTAGTAAAAGAGACAATGCGGTGGAACCGGAACCAAACGCAATATTACCGATTTCACCGAGAGCGTCTTCTTCCGCTGAAGTTAATTCACTGGAATCATCCTTTAATAAAGCGTCGATCTCTTCCTGAGAAAGCATCTCACTAGCCATCGTCTTCACCGCCCTTTATTTTCTTCCCATATAGCTGAACAGCGATTTTATTCTTAACTATCCCTGGAAACCCAAGGTATTTTTCTTCCTGTCCCACGCTAACCGTTAAGGGGCTTTTGACCGGTTGGTTCAAGCGGATAACATCATTTTTAGTTAAATTCAGCATCTCCCGAATTGTAATCGTCGTCTTGCCAAGACAAACGCTAACCGGAACCACCGCCTCTTTCAGCTTTTTCTGGAGGTTCTTCATATCTTCAGGGGAAAAATTCTTGCGTGAGCTGGCAAACCAATACTGAGAACTTAACCGGCTAAGCACCGGTTCCAAGACCATATATGGATAACATAAGTTCATCAGTCCACTGATCTCTGCAATCTTCAAATCCAAAGTAACCAGGATCACCATCTCGGTCGGCGGTATAACCTGAGTAAACAAGGGATTTGTCTCCATGTTCTCATACTCGGGTTCCAAATCATAAACATTCATCCAGGCATCGTGGATATTACCGAAAATCCTCATGACCACCCGTTTGATGACTTGTTGCTCAATCTCGGTTAATTCCCGGATCCCGCCGGTGTATGAACCGGTCCCTCCCAATAAACGGTCGATAAAGGCAAAGGCCAGGTTGGGAGCAAATTCCAAGATGATATTCCCTTCTAAGGGGTTCAGTTTAAGTATATTAATCACCGTAGGATTCTGTAATGATTTGGTAAACTCTTCATATGTCAATTGATCAATCGATGCTACCTCTACCTGGAGCATAGTGCGTAAATAAGCAGAGAGTGAAGTGGTAAGTAACCGGGAAAAGTTTTCATGCAACATCACCAGGGTTCGCACGTGTTCTTTTGCAAACTTACTTGGTCTGCGAAAATCATATGGTTTTACCTTTCTCCGCTTATCCTCGCTTTTAACCGATTCCGCATCCAACGCTCCGGTTGATAAGGCCTGTAAGAGGGAGTCAATTTCATTTTGTGTTAAAATTTCGGCCAAACTACCACCCCCTCACGTAATCAAGAATTCAGTGAAAAAGATATCAACAACTTTTCCAGCAGAAAGAAATTCTGTAATAGCAATTATTAATTCGTTACGAAGCTTATCATATCCTTCTTTTTGGCTAATTTCGCTTGCGGTCTTTGCCCGGAAGACACTAATGATCAAGTCTCTAATCTGCGGGCCGCGTTTGACGATCTCCGCTTGTGTCTCTTCGGCATCCACCGCGATGGTCATGTTTAGTTTAATATAGCGCCGGCTTCCAGTGTCGGCCAAGTTGATCACCAATGGTTCATCCAAGGGCACCAAGTATTTGACAGAATTACCGTTACCCCTCACTGTAGTGAATTGATTTCTCACCGGTAACACTTGTTTGATAAAGAACATCGTCGCAGCGAATACTGCTGCAAAGAATATGGCAAGACAGACAGTTATTGTTAAGAATACTTGGTTAAAATTAGATTTTCCTTCTTTTCGCGCCATCCTTATCCCACCTAAAATTTGTTCTAATCACCTTTACTACACTAAACCCAATAGCCGTCATTCATCCAAAATCCCCATAAGTAGCTGATTAAACGAATTAATAAACCTCAAAAATCATTACGCAGCAAAGCCCTATCACTCAGCCATCTTATTGCTAAAAGGATTATCCGAGAAAAGCAGAAGCAGATCAACTCTCCGGTTTTTCACCCGATTCTCTTCACTGGTATTCGGGACACGCGGTCTGAACTCCGCATAGCCGGTGGCTGCCAGTCTCCTTGGGTCCAACCCAACTTGTTCAATCAAGTGTCTGGTCACATTAGTCGCTCTGCTGGTAGAGAGTTCCCAGTTGGAAGGATATTTGGCGTTACGAATCGGCAGATCGCAGGTATGCCCTTCCACTCTGATAAAGTGTTTATCACGGGCCAGAATCCGGCCAACCTCTTGTAATAACTTCTTGGCCTCAGTCTTCAGATCTGCAGAACCGATGGCGAATAACAGTCCCTCTTTAAAACTGACCACCATTCCTCTTTCTTCCATATAGATCTCGGCTTGACCGGTGAGCCCTTCTCTAACCAGCAATTCCTGGATCTGATCCCGGACATGCCTAAACTCCTGGGGGATCGGATCCGCTACAGAAACCCGGGCGCCATCCAAAGTCTTCCCGCCGCTTAAAATGTTAGGCAGACCGCTGAAAGCCATGCGCAATGATTCGGCCACTGCTTCATATTTTTCCTGCTCAATATGGGAGAAAGAAAAAAGGAGCACAAAAAAGCATAAGAGCAGAGTGACCATATCCGAATAGGTCGTCATCCACAAAGGAGTGGCGTAGGTATTGCTCTCTTCTCTTTTCTTTCTAGCCATTTACTCCCATCCTTTCCTCCCTGCTTCTCCGGTAATCCACCCCTTCCCTTTCCATAGGCGGTAAGAATGATTTGAGTTTTTCTTCCACAATCCGCGGGTTCTCCCCGGCTTGAATCGACAAAATCCCTTCCACCATCACTTGGCGAATGATCACTTCTTCCTCACTCCGAAGCTTAAGTTTACCAGCGATCGGCAGAAAAATCAGGTTAGCCATGACTGAACCATAAAAGGTGGTGACCAGGGCTTTCGCCATTCCTGCTCCGATAGTGCTCGGATTATCAAGCTCTCGCAACATCTGAATCAACCCGATCAAAGTACCAATCATCCCAAAAGCCGGCGCCAGCGCGCCCCAGGACTCAAAGAAGGACCTATTGGTTTGATGCCGATTCTCTATAAAGCTGATCTCAATCTCCAAAATATTCTTGACCAATTCCGGATCAGTGCCGTCTACCACCAGCTGTATCCCTTTACGTAAAAACTCATCAGCGTTTTCCAACTCATCCTCTAAAGCCAAAAGTCCTTCCCGTCTGGCCTTTTCCGCATATCCGACCAATTTATTAATGACTTCTTGTGCTGAATAATGCCTGGAAAAAAAAGCCCACTTTACTGCCTTAATTGCTTTAATAAATTGGGGAAGAGGGAAGTTGATCAGCATAGCGCAGAGAGAACCACCGATGGTAATATAGACCGATGCCAAATCCCAAAAAACACCGATCCCTCCACCGGTCGCCATTCCCAATAATAATACAATAAACCCAGCTCCAATACCTATAATCGTTGCTATATCCATCAAGACTCACCTCGGATTTCTGTGGAAGCGATTTCCGCCCCGCCTTCCCCTAGCCTGCGGCGGTAGGCTATAATCCGTTCCAGAACTTCTTTGCTTGTCTCCCGGACTACCACTTTTCTGCCGGTCACTAAGGTAATCACCGTATCGGGGGTTTCTTCCATAAACTCGATCAGATGCGGGTTGACAAGGAATTCTTTCCCATTAAACCTGGTAACGGTAATCATCACACCACTCCTGTCACACTTGTCGACCTGGAGGCCTGAGCGATACTTGCCGTTCTCCATCCTCCGGGCGTCGGGGCGTTTCAGGCGCCCTTTCATCCAAAGATGTGTGATGTGAGAGAAGCCGGAGCCTTTCTCACATCACACGCCAATGATTATTTAGATTACCGCTTCAAATTAACCAGTTCCTGCAGCATCTCGTCGGAAGTGGTAATAATCCTCGAGTTGGCCTGAAAACCCCTTTGGGTCACGATCATATCGGTAAACTCTTGAGACAAGTCAACGTTGGACATCTCCAGCGTGCCCGGGGTAATCGTACCGCTGCCGCCTACTCCGGAAGGATTGATCTGCGGGGCGCCGGAGTTGCTGGAGACCTGAAACATGGTCTGGCCTACTTTTTCCAGACCGCCTGGGTTACTAAAAGTGGCCACCGCTACTTGAGCGATATCCTTTGTTTGCCCGTTGGTGAAGACGCCAACGATCTTTCCGGCGCTGTCAATCTTGAAAGTATTCAAGTAGCCCATGGCGTAACCATCTTGTTCATAACCGACTGAAGATTCGTCGGCTTGTTGCTGCTTAAGAGCTGAAAGATCAATCGTGGCATTAACATTGGCGGCGCCGGTCCCCGGATTATAGTTTATGGTAAAAGTAGGTCCTCCGGTCTCAAGATAACCGCTTGTCGTAAAGGTGATATTTTCTGTGTGCAGAACAGTTCCTGCCGCATCCTCTACTGAACAGGTCCAGGCATTCACCCCGGTTTTTTCAAATATAACACTCAATACATGTGGATTTCCCAAGGAATCGTAGATACTGACATTTCGCGTAAATTGGCTACCAGCAGCGGGAGCAATCGGGGTTTCCGAATTTAAATTGCCGGTTAAAGTAACCAAGGTGGTAGCGTGCGGATCCACCGTATCGTTAATAGGTAATCTGATGCCTTCGATCCGTCCGTTCGTATTGATTACACCGGTTACCGGATCCGCGATCCAACCTTGCAATTGCAGCCCGTTGGTGTAGACCAGCCGTCCGGAAGCATCCATACTAAAGTTTCCGGCTCTGGTGTAGTAGTTATTAATGCCGTCGCCCACGATAAAGAAACCGTTGCCTTGCAAGGCCAAATCGGTGTTGACCCCGGTGGTCTGCAGGTTACCGGCGGTATGCAATACGTCGATGCTGGCCAAACCGCACCCTAACCCTACCTGCATGGGGTTGATCCCACCCCGGTTTCTTTGGGGGGCTGTCGCCCCGCTTAAGGTCTGTGCCAAAGTATCCTGAAAGGTCACTCTGCTGCTTTTATAACCGGTTGTATTCACATTGGCAATGTTATTACCGATGACGTCCATCCGGATCTGATGATTCTTCAGTCCGGAGACCCCGGCAAACATAGAACGCATCATAACTAAATCAACCTCCTATTTGTATTCGTCGGTTACTGGACGAAAGTCGTCCCTCTGCGAGCAGGCCACCCTTGACTCTTCAGCCTCTAGAAAGTCGTCCCTGTTGTTTAATGTCAATGGCGAAGCCGACCCGTTAATTTCTATCTGCTCTCCGCGGTCGGTTGGAGAGCGTCTAGGCTTCCTCTAGGAGGTCCAGCCTATTATCTGGTGACAAAGACAGCGCTGTCGATATTGGTGAACACATTCTCCTTCAGGCTTTGCCGATCAACAGCCGTCACCACCGTTTGATTTTCCACGCTGACGATGAAGGCCATCCGGTCCAGGACCACCAGGGAATCCCGACACCCTTTGGCTTGGGCTTTGCCAACCGCTTCTCTGATTCCTGCCAGTTCCGTGGGGGAAAGGGTAATACCCCGATCCTGCATACGTTTTTGTGCATGAGCGGAAATCTTCAGCTCAGGCAGGAGCTTTTCGTTGAGAATCTGTTTGAATCCGCCTCCCACACTGTCCGGACCAGGTTGTCTCTTCATCGGCAACCCCGACTGGATTCCTGACGGTGAATTGACCGGCGATAGCGGCGGGAAAATCCGTTCGTTCATTTTATTCCTCCTCTCCATAAAGATCTGTCCAATCGCAGCTGCTTTCCACAATCTCTAGATAATACCCCAGACCTCGGAGAGGGGGATCTTCTCAACTTTCCCTTTCTGTTCAGTATCTTCGCCCTCGGTTTCCTTTCCTGAGATGATATAGGCCTTACCGTTCTCAATCACGTAATCGTCAATCATAACCTGGCGCAAGTCAACCACTTCTTTAGCTTCATTATAAACCCTCACCAAGGCAATCCGGCCAACAATGGCTTCCATATAGTTCTCCAAGCCCATCTCATCCAGGACGGTGACGACTTTGTCGGCTTCAATATCCCTGCCGTTATCCAAGACCAGGTAAGTCCGGCCGTCTATGTTCTTCACACCCATGACCCGTCCGTAGACGCCTTCGGGCAAACCATCCGCAGTGTATTGTTGCGCTAGGACTGTATGGCCGATGAATGAAGTCGCCTGTTGGACTTGGAACGCCTGGTTCAAGTTGGTCATCTGCTCCAAGGCGCTGAACTCCGCCATCTGCGAGATAAACTCCCGGTCATTCATGGGATTTAGAGGATCCTGAAACCGTAGTTCGGTAATGAGCAGTTTCAGAAATTCATCCTTTCCCAGCATGCTATTGCCTTTGGTGGCTTGCGTTGTTCCATATCCGGCAACGCCTGAATTCCCATTAACACTGGTCACCATTCCGCTACTCCCTCCTTTCTGTAAAATTAACGAACCGTCAAATCGGGTTACAACCTAAGCCCGGAAATCGACCCTACCCCATATCCAGGATTCCGCTGTTTGAAACTCTTCTGTCTCCTTCGGTAAATAGTCCGGATTGATATAAGAAGAACTTTGTTTAAAGGCAGAAGCCGTTTCTTCCTGTTGGCCAAAGTTCCCGGTTTGGACCCCGACTTCAAGCAGATTCGCTTTTAAGCCTGCCTCCTGCAGGGCTGTACGCAGGTTGCTTAAATTTGCCTCGATAATGGACTGCACCGCTTTTGATTCCGCTATAAAACTGGCGGTGACCACATCTCTCTCGATCACCAATGACAATTCTAATTTGCCCAGTTCTTTCGGTTCCAGATTCATCTCGACTTTGGCCACACCGTTTTCCACCATTATCTTAGCCTGGCTTAATACTTGCTTAACCACTTTTTCTTGGACTTCGATCCGCTGAGCGATGGAAGGTGTTTCACTGGTGGTCACTTTGCTTGTTCCGGTCTCCGTCCAGTCAGCGTTTTCGTTGAAGCCCACCGCCGGATGATGAGTCAATCTCTCATTTCCAGCGTTCTTCACAGAGAACTCCCTCTTTACTTCACGGGCATCCTGTACCGCGCCGGAGGAGATCTCTGCCCCTACGGAGTCATTGCCTTTTGCCAATTCACCGGGGTCTTCTCTCAGCAGAAGTTCTTCTGATTTCTGTGCACTGCCGGTTATGGATGGTTCTTCACCGAGTTTTGCCGTGAACGTCCCGCTGAATTTTTCAATCCCTTTCTTCATCCGTCCGCCAACGTCCGGGATCTCCTCTCCAACGCTGTGCGTCACTTCCGGGATATTCTCCGTGGTTTTCCCCTTAACTTCGGAGAGCAAGTCCGTAAATTCCGGCGCGTCTTCTTCCAGCGCCATTTCAATCGGAGTAACCCCAGCCTCAAGGCTGCTTTCTTCTGTGGCCTCCACTGCAGTATCAAATAGGTCTTGTTTTCCTGTGTCCAAGCCTGTCACATCCGGTAGTTCCACCGCTGAGAATACGGTCCCCCCAGTCGCCATCAGCTCTTCCTCACTTATATTATCGGTATCTACCATGCTTTGCTCCACTGGCAAATCGGTCGGCAGCATCGCCAGTCCGGCAACATACAAAGGATTCTGCTCTTCCGTCTCTCCGGGTCTGGCTTTCGCTTTACCTTTTGACGCTGCAGTTTCTTCTTGCGCCAGCATTTTTCGGACCAGATCGGCAAAGTCTTGGTTCTCAGCTTTACAAAGGCTCCGCCTTTCTCCGGCGTTGACCCGGGAATTCCGCGCTTGTGCTACAGCTGGTTGTTGCTCGGCAGGCATCACCTGAACTTGTACTGCCTGATACACATTTTCACCTCCTTTCAGGGTATTTTAGACTGATGCATTTTCTCACGTATTATCGCGTTTTCGCACGTTATCGCGCGCGAGTCGCGTTAACACGGATGAGAACTACTATTATTCCACTGGTATTATTCCACTGGTAAGGTGGACAATTTCTCCAAGTACTGGGCGCTCTTCTCCGCAGGCATGGTCGCCAAGATTTTACCGGCTCTCCGTGGTTCGATCAGAGCTAAAACTGCCAATCCTTTTTCAAAAGGTAACTTCAGCAAGTTCTGGCCGGCCTGTTCAGGTTTCATCGTCTCCAGCAGACGCGCCACTGTCTCCGGATGATCACTATCGGCTGCTCCAGCGCTATGCGGAGAAGTTCCCATATTCCCCGCATACCTTTGGATACGGGCTTTCTCCAATTCCAGCTTCCTTCGTTCCGACTCCAATTCTTCCTCGATCTTGAGGAGCAGCGCCGCTCTCTCTTCTAGAATGGCATTTTCTTCTTTAATTACGCGTTTTTGTTCTTCCAGGTACTTGCTTTCACTCAAGCCAAGCTTATATGCTTCGGCTACTTCTTCCCAGCCCGGAATCTGTGATAAAGCAAGCAAAACCGAGGGTTTCAAATCTACGACATCCGCTTGATCAAATATGTAAAGCATCCCACAGACGGAACCGAAGAATAAAAACGCGGTCAGTATGCCTAAAAAATAACGTCCCACTACACTCACCTCTTGCCAAGATGAACGAGGCTGATCCCGATCTCATCCAGTGTTTTTTGTTCTCTGTACAGGGCGGACTTGTTTTGTTGCTCCATAAAATTCTCTTTCAGTCTTTCCATGGTCTTCCGCGCTTTTCTGGCGGAAATTAAGTCCTCTCTGGCGATCGCCACTTGTCGCTCTTGTAAGGCTCTGGCCTCGTCAATCTCTATCCTTTTTTGCCGAAGATAGGATAAAAACCTGCTCCCTGAAGACAACAGAAACGGATCTATTCTACCGGTTCCCACCTTTTTCAAGTACTCGGCTTCCTGGGCCGTTCTGCGATCCACGGCCGCGAGCTCCCGCTGGATACTCAAGAGAACTACTTCTTCTTTTTTTAATCTATACTTGCAGTCGTCCTCATGATGTTTCCGTAAGTTAAGAAGCGGTTCAAACCTGAACTTCACGCCTCATCCTCCTTTGCCCGGAGAGAAAGTAATCCCGCCACCGTATTCTCAAAAGAACTGCTCTCCCTCTCCTCTTGCCGTAAAAAACTCATGATGTGGGGATACATCTTGATGGCCAGATCGATACGGGGATTACTACCGCTGACGTAAGCGCCGATATTAATCAAATCTTCATTAGTCTTATAGATTGCCATCAATTCACGGATTCTGGCCGCCGCTTGCTTGTGTTCCTCACTGGCCAGCTCATTCATTAGCCGGCTGACACTAGCCAGTATATCAATGGCCGGATAGTGGTTTTCCTGAGCCAGGCTTCGCGAAAGGACGATGTGTCCGTCTAGTATTCCCCGGACCGCATCGGCTATGGGTTCGTTCATGTCGTCTCCCTCTACCAAAACAGTGTATAAACCAGTGATGCTGCCTTTTCGCGAGGTTCCAGACCTCTCCAAAAGCCGGGGTAGCATAGCGAAGACCGAAGGGGTATAACCCCTGGTGGCCGGCGGTTCTCCAGTGGCCAAACCCACTTCACGCTGGGCTAGTGCAAACCTGGTAACCGAATCCATCATTAAAATCACGTCTTTGCCTTGGTCCCGGAAATATTCAGCAATGGCGGTAGCGGTGAGAGCCCCCTTGATCCTTACTAAAGCCGGCCGGTCGGAAGTAGCCACCACCACCACGGAACGGGCCAATCCCTCAGGACCCAAGTCTTTCTCAAGGAAGTCCCGTACCTCTCTGCCGCGTTCACCAATCAGGGCGATGACATTCACATCCGCGGAGGTATTACGGGCAATCATCCCCAGTAAAGTACTTTTTCCCACACCGCTCCCGGCAAAAATACCCAAGCGTTGTCCTTTACCACAGGTCAACATAGCATCCAATGCTTTAATCCCCAAGGTGAGCGGCTCTTTAATTCTGGAACGATCCAAAGGGTTCGGCGGGTCGGCTACCAACGGATAAACTCCGGCGCGTTGAATCGGACCTTTTCCGTCCATAGGCGCTCCCAGCCCATCCACCACCCGTCCTAACAGACCGGGTCCTACCGGCACTTCCAAGGTTCTGCCTAAGGCTTGAACCTCAGAGCCGGGGCCAATCCCCTCCATTTCACCAAGAGGCAGTAAGATGACTTTTCCTTCCCGAAAGCCAACCACTTCAGCCAGAACTCCGCCTCGCACCGAGGGTTGAATCACACAGGCCTCACTCAAAAAAGTCGGTGGTCCAATGGCTTCCAAGGTCAGTCCGACAACTTTCTGCACCTGCCCAAGTCTTTTAAAAGTCTCCGTTTTCTGCACCTTCCGCTTATACCTGTCCGCCGTGAAGTTCCGACTGATCGGTGAGGGATTATTCGGTACCGTATCCATCACCCCACCGCCTCTTCACGCAAGGAATTGAGCATTAAGCGTAATTGCTGTTTGATTCTGGCGTCAAGTTGACCCAGGTTGCTCTGGATGATCAAATCTCCCGGTTCCAAAGAGGAATCCGCAACTACTCTGATGACGGGAGCCTCGGTGAGCAGCTTCTGCACTTCGGAAAGATGCTGAATTAAATATGCCTCATCCTCGACTGAGACCCGGATGGTGATCTCAGTAGCGCCCGCCACCTTTTCCACGGCTTCTTTCACCATTTCAAACCAGTTATCACTGGTACGGGAGATCTCCTTTCTAATTATTCTTTCGGCAATATCTATGGCTAACTTGAGGATCTCATCTTCTGATTCTAGAATCCTCCTGGTTCTCTCCTCCTCGGCCTCTTTCCGGATACGCTCCCCGTCGGCCTTGGCTTGTTCGACAAGGCTCGCGGCTTCTTCTCGCAGAGCCTCAGCCTGTTTCAACTTGGCGCTGTACTCATCCTCCGCTTTTTGGGTTGCTTCGGCGTATCCTCTGTCAAACCCCGCCTCATAACCTTTCTGCTCCGCTTCGGCCGCGACCTCCCGGCAAGAAAGCTCTACAGCGGCTTTTAACTCCTGAATTTCTCTGCGCGCCTCAGTAAAGAGGGTTTCCGCTTCGGCTTTAGCCTGCGCGATGATGGACTCAGCTTCGGCACGATAATCCGCCTCCAGCATGGCGGCGGCTTCTGCAGTGTACAGTCGAAGAGCGCGTTGGTCAACGGATTGATCCAAATCATCCTGTTCGGTTTCAGCATCCTGCAATAATTCTTCCCCATCCGGATCAGGTTCTTCCTCGATCATCGGTTCGGTGAAAGGCTGAAATTCGGGTAAAGGCGGCCTCTGAAACTGGAACGTATTCTGATCCAAGATTGGCGCCTTTAAGATCTTTTCCCTAAACAATGATCTCATCCTCTCCGCCCCGGGCGATCACAATTTCTCCGCTTTCATCAAGCTGCCTGATGACATTGACCACCTTCTGTTGGGCTTCTTCCACATCGCGGAGACGCACCGGACCCATCAAACTCATGTCCTCCTTCAACATCTCGGCCGCGCGTTTCGACACATTCTTGAAGATCCGGTTGGCCACTTCTTCGCTGGCCGTCTTGAGCGCCAAGGCCAGATCTTTCATATCCACCTGCCGTAGGACAGTCTGGATGGAGCGGTCGTCCAAAGTGACAATATTCTCGAAGACAAACATCCGTTTCTTGATCTCTTCGGCCAGTTCGGGGTTGTCTTCTTCCAAAGCTTCCATAATCGTCTTTTCCGTTCCCCGGTCCACCCGATTCAAGATGGCGACAGCGGCTTCTATCCCACCGGCCGCCGTGAAATCTTGCATCACAAAGGAGGAAAGCTTCTTTTCCAGTACAGACTCTACTTCGCGCAAAACCTCCGGTGAGGTCCGATCCATGGTGGCAATTCTCTTGGCCACCTCCACCTGTTGCGGAGGAGGCAACGCCGAAAGGATCATCCCTGCTTGCTCCGGATGGAGATAAGACATGACCAACGCAATAGTCTGCGGGTGCTCGCTCTGGATAAAGTTTAACAACTGAGTTGGTTCGGTCTTCCGGGCAAAGTCAAAGGGACGGATCTGTAGAGAACTGGTCAGTTTGGTCAAGATATCCTGAGCACGGGAAGGCCCGAGCGCCTTTTCCAGCATCTCTTGGGCATATTCAATACCGCCGGTGGAAATGTAATTTTGCGCTAAGCACATCTCGTAGAATTCTTGCAAGACTTTTTCTTTGGTCTCTACATCTACCCGTCGCAAATTAGCGATTTCCAGCGTAAGATCTTCGATTTCATCCTCACGCATGTGTTTTAAAATCTTAGCGGATAATTCCGAGCCGTAAGAGATCAGTAGCACGGCTGCCTTTTGTCTTCCCGTCAATTCAATGCGCGCCATATTTCCACCTCAATCCTAATCCTCTAACATCCATGTTCTAATCAATACTGCCACATCTTGCGGGTGTTCTCTGGCTAATGTCTCTAAATATTCTTGCCGTTGGCGACGCTTAATCTCTTCAGGTGTAAGCTCTTCCGTAGCCGCAGTCTCATCCGCCGCTTCTCCCACAACCAGGTCTATGCCTTCAGCTTCTTTCCGCTTCAGCCTTGCCCTCCTCAGAACCAAGTAGATTAATCCGCCTGCCAAAAGCAAGGCCAATAAGCCTAACCCTGCTACCGCCGGCCAGGAAATTACCCGGGAGATAGTAACCGGGGATGTTTCTTTATGAAATTTCAAGCTCACTACAGAGATCCGGTCTCCCCTGCTGAAATCCAAGCCTAACGCCGCGGCAACGCTGTCTTCCAGTTGCATCTGTAACTCCGGAGAGGTCTCGTTGTCGATAAAGAGACTCACGGAGAGCCTTCTGACCTCTCCCGGGGCCTTCACAATACGTTCTTCAATGCGGTCTATTTCGTAGTTAACGATCCGTTCATCTTTTTCGTAATTACTTCTCTGCTGGTCAGACAAGAGTCGGTATTCAGTAATGTTGGAATCAGTCCCGGGTATCCCGTAGGGACCTACTCCGGTTCCTTCATAAGCCTCGCTGATCTCTTGTTCGCTGCGGGGAACTCCCCGGTCTCCATATAATTCCTTCTTGATCTCCTGATAATCCAGGTTTAACTCAGCATTTACTCTGGCGACCACTTTTTCCTGACCGAAGACCCGGGCAAGCATCCGTTCGATATCTCGTTCCAGTTCCTTCTCGAAAGCGAACTTCACAGCCAGTCTTTCCTCGAGTGATTGGCCACCATGCAGGGAAGTGCGTTTTCTCAGTTCGGCGGTTAAGTCGTTGGCATAATTATCAATGATGGTTACATTTTCTTCCTTCATCCCCACCACACTGCCAACCACAAAATTGACAATCGCCGAAACCTGCGCTTGCGATAGAGCGTTCGGCCTACGCAGGGTGAGAGTTATTGCTGCTGTGGGGGGTTTCTTTTCATCCTCAAAGATCGGCTCCTGTTCCGGAATATCCAGCAAGACCTGGGCGTCAATAATCCCCTCAATCTCCCTTAATGTCCGCCGCAGTTCGCCTTGTAAAGCCCGTTTATAGTTGACGGTATTTTGAAAGCTGGTCGCCCCCAAACTGCTTCGGTCAAAAATTTCCAAGCCGACAACACCGCCTTTGGGGATGCCTGCTTTCATTAGTCGAGCCCGGACTTCCGACGCATTAGGAACATAGATGGCGCCGTACTCCTTTTTATAAGGCAAGCCCATGGCAACCAACTCACCGATGATTTCATCCTGTTCTACTTGGGAGAGGTTACCATACAGCAATTCATATGAAGGCTTATTAATTTGAAAAATAAAGATGAAAAAGATCAACAGACCCAGTAGGCCGCCGCCAAAAAGCAGCCGCTTCTTTAGGTCCATCTGATCCCAGATTTGTTTTACCTGTTGAATTAACTCGCCCATTAATCGACTCTCTTTTCTTCAGAAATAAATAATTAATAATAAACCAGAACTAAAGAAACCGATCTTATAGAGTAATTCTCATGATTTCCTGATAGGCCTCAAGCACTTTATTACGAATTTGAGCAGTCAGTTCCAAGGCCAGAGCGGCTTTTTCCGCCGCGATGGTCGCTTCGTGCACATTTTCCAGAGTTCCCATAGCCAACTGTTTATCAAGATTCTCTGCGTTTAACTGCAGATCATTGACTTGTTGAACGGATTTTCGCAATAATTCACCGAATCCTACCCCGGAATGATTCTGCGTTTCACTTTTACTCTGGTTAATAAGTGGTTTGGAGACACTAAAATCCGGTGTAATTCTCATCTTTTCAACCCCTTTTTACCTTTATGTTCGAAGAAAATAATCTTATATCCACCCGTAGCCGCAAAAAACGCAAAGCCAGTGGGTAGTTTGTTACGGAATAATTATTACAAGATAGTCGGGGAACAACCTGTTAACAATCAATTGCCAAGTATGTCGGTTGGGATAAAACCATATAAGCCTGCTTTGAAAACTATGCGACAATTATATAACAATTGTGACAAATATTAAAGAATCCCATTGGAAATAGCAGAATAATCTGTGAATATGCGCCACTCCTTTGGCAATCACAGAATTCTTACCTTCCATGGGCTTTCTTTCCCGCCATTCAAGCTCAGGCAATTCCAGTCATACTTCTGAGTAAATTTGCATAAATTGTATGTAATCCGCTTGATGAATCGGCTCTCTGTCGAGGCGCGACATTAGGCCCGCCCAATATTTAAAGCTGCTTTAAATATCTCTTTTCCGGAGTTAAAGGCGGTTACATTCGCTTCGTAAGCTCTACCGGCCTCGATCAGATTCACCATCTCATTGACAATATTGACATTGGGATAATACACATATCCTTCCCGATCGGCATCGGGATGCGATGGTTCGTATACTCTACGAAACGGCGCATTATCCTCAGTGATCGAGATTACCTTCACACCCTTTAAAGCGGTATTCCCGAGCGCACCCTTTATGTATTCCGCAAAGACCGGTACTTTACGCCGGTAAGGACCGCCTTCCGGAGTACGGGTGGTATTGACGTTCGCTATATTGCTGGAAATCAGATCCAGCCTTAATCTTTGGGCGGAAAGCGCAGAAGCGCTTACATCAAATCCTTGAAAAAACCGCATCTACTTAATTCCTCCCTTGAATGGCCGTGCGTAAACGCTTAATATTGTTGGATAGTTGGTGAGCAATCCCTTGATAATAAAGACTGTTTTCCGCCATACGGACCATCTCCGCTTCCAGATCCACATTGTTATCATCGACTCTAACAGCGCCCCAATCGACGAATGACCGGTATCCCGAGACGGAACTGGCCGGTAAATGCTTGGGATCAGTCCTCACCAATTCCAATTTGGCCTTTAATTGTGCGGGAAACGTCAAGTCTTTCCTCTTATAGCCGGGGGTATCGGCATTAGCTACATTATGGGCGATTATTTTATGCCTGTTGGCTGACCAATCCAGTGAATTAACCAATAATTCCATATTCTTGGAGAAGAGCATCTCAATCCCCCCATTAGCCAAGCGCTCAATATAAACAAGGAGCATGCTGTGGAATAAAGAAAACATGAGTGAAATGTGCTTTAATTATAATATCGGCTCGATTGTCAAGGATGTTTAGTGTAAAATTACCATTTCCGGGTTCCATTGACAGCATTAGACAAACAACTGCCAGGCGCCACAATTAGTAAAGAAGGCCAGAAAAGAATAGTGAGAGAAATTAATCAAAACGGCTTCACTTATAACATACAATGTAAAAAGCCATTTTGGATAATTCCATATTTTCGCCAAATTTCCGGTTTTTCCTGCTGATATTTTCCTTTTTTTCGACTGTCTGTAAGAGTTTTTCCCTGGCTGCCAAGTGAATTTCATTTTTAGCTGGTAGTTTAATAACATAAGGTATCGCAGTGGCTATCTCCTGCTTATTTCTGCTTTTTTCGGCAAAATGCGTCTTGACTCTGGAGCAAACTTTGCAAATCCTCTCCCCGCCACAATCAAGAAGAATAGATTAGCCGTTCCGGCAAGAGAACGGCTAATCTGTTTCTATTTTCACCAGGGTCAAGCAGAAATTCATCGAAAACGTGTTCAGGTTATTTAGCCCTTTTTACCAGCTGTTCCAGGAAATACGGATTCTTTACCTTAATGTAAGTGCCCTTCATTCCCAGAGAACGCGATTCAACCACTCCGGCGCTTTCCAACTTACGCATGGCATTAACAATTACCGATCTGGTAATCCCTATCCGGTCCGCCACCTTACTGGCGACCAAGAAGCCCTCCTCTCCGCCTAATTCGCTAAATACATTGGAGATGGCTTCCAATTCGGAATAGGAAAGAGAATCCAAGGCAATTTTTACATGGGCTTTTAGTTGCGCCTCCGTACTGGAACTCTCCGGCCCGATCCCGGCCATGAGTACAGACGCAATCATGGCGGCAACCTCAGTTAAGACCAGTTCGTCATCGGAGAAAGGATTGTTTCTGCGCACCAACAGGAGGTTACCGATGCGCTCCCCATTTAATTGTAGAGGATAGATGGTAAACAGGGTATTTTCCGGGTAACAATCGCCATCATCAAAAAGACAAGTCTCCAGAGGCAAGTTCAAAGCAGGTTGAAAAATAAAGGCCAGCCTCTGTTGGAATTTGGGATTCAACATGGAACTATGTCTTCCCTTTGTGCAATCCTCACCCTGTCCACAATAAGCGGAAAGCACCCGTCCGTCATTACTGATCATATATAAGTTGCTGCGGAGGACCTCCCCCATATTTTGTGCGGCGGCCTCCAGTTCTGAAGCTGCTCCTTCTTTTTCCAACAATGCTTTCATTTTTCTGATATCTTCCAGTCTGTTCATGCCAATCTCTCCTTATTGTATTAATATTTTCATAAATCTAAAAACCATAACATGAGCAATAGTCAAAAGTTTAGTGTCGTGCGTGAGCAATTATTGCATCCGAAATCCCATCGTATTACGATGAATAGCACAGAACATAATCTGTCCACGTCATTACCTATTCAGCAGCGTTCCTTAGGAAGATAATTCTGGTTTGTCTGAAACGTAAACGGGAAATTCTTCCGCTTATGGTTAGCTATTTCAACTAATGCGCATTTCCTTAATAGTCTGACTACTTCAGAGTAAAATAATACCCGTCAGGCAAAAATTCATGCTCGCGGGTGTGTCTTTTTATAGACTTGGCGAACCCTATCCCGACTAAGATGCGTATAAATCTGGGTGGTTGAGATATCTACATGTCCAAGTAATTCTTGGACGGCTCGCAGATCGGCTCCGCCCTCCAATAAGTGTGTGGCGTACGAATGCCGTAAAGTATGAGGACTTACCCTTCTTTGTAAAGCGGCTTTTCGCACATAATCATCAATTAATCTTCTGATACTTCTAGCCGACAATCTACGTCCTCGTTTGTTTAAGAATAAGGCTTTCTCCTCCATCGCCTTGTTTTTTCGGAAGAAAAATTCCCGGGCTTCTTGAAGATAACGCTGTACAGCCAAACATCCTTTGCTGCCCAAAGGAACAATTCGTTCTTTCGCCCCTTTCCCAAAGACTCTCAGATAGCCGCGGCTCAAGTCCAGATCGTCCAGATTTAGCCCAACAAGCTCACTGACTCGGATCCCGGCGCCGTATAAAACCTCTAAAATAGCCTTGTCTCTCAGTCCTTTTGGGGAAGAATCGGGCGCGGCGATTAACTCCTCAAATTCGTGAACATAGAGAAATTGCGGTAGTTTTTTTTCTCTCTTCATCCTGTGCAAAATCAAGAAAGGATTCTGCTCCAGAATCCCTCGGCGTGTCAGGAATTTAAAAAAGCTGCGTAAAGACGATGTCTTTCGCATTATGGTAGAACGGGAATAATCCTTATCCTTCATGGCAGCCAAATATCTTCTAATCAAAGTCAGATCAATATTCTTAATCTCTTCGATTCCTTCTCCGTTCACAAACTCCATAAATTGCCTCAGATCTTCCGCATAGTTTATTCTGGTATGTGCTGAATAGTTTTTTTGCTTGATATAAAGTAGAAAATCGTCGATTAGATTATTAATTGCCAGAAGGCCATCCCCCCTTTTTCTATAATCATAACATATTAAGTTCCGCTTGACAATCGAAAAATTCAGCAATTAATAAAAATTATATTCTACAAGCCAACTATTCGACAAAATCCCCAATAAATCTGGCAAGTACTGATAAGGCGCGCTCGGCATAAGCCAGATTTTTTTCTTTTTTACTCTTTCCGCCGCGGCGTCCGGTATTTTCCGGGGTAAGCGGGGGAAAGAGCCCAAAGTTAATGTTCATTGGTTGGAAATGCCTGGGATCCGCAGAGGTAATATGGTCAAAAAGCGCGCCTAATGCTGTCTCTGGTGGAAAAGCCTTTGGTGTTTCCCCTCTTAAAAACTTTGCCATATTCCAACCGCTTACCAAACCGGCGGCTGCTGACTCCACATAACCCTCAACCCCGATTAATTGACCGGCGAAGAAAAAGTTCTCCCGCCCCTTCCATTGAAGAGTGGGAAGGAGCAGTTCTGGGCTGTTGATAAAGGTGTTTCTGTGCATAACCCCATACCTGACAAACTCGGCCTTGGCCAAACCTGGAATCATCGAAAAGACCCGCTTCTGCTCTCCCCAGCGTAGGCTGGTTTGAAAGCCGACCAGGTTATAGAGGGTTCCTTCTTTGTTTTCCGGTCGTAATTGCAGAACAGCATAAGGCCGTCTTCCCGTCTTCGGATCAACCAGTCCAACCGGTTTCATCGGTCCAAAACGGATAGTATCACGTCCTCTGGCTGCCAAAACCTCTATAGGCATGCACCCCTCAAAGTACTTCAGTCCGGCCTCCTCCGTCAAATGATCTAGGTGCCTTTCAGCGGAGACCAAATTCTCCCAAAATGTGTTGTATTCTTCTTCATTCAAAGGACAATTGATATAGGCCGCCTCTCCTCTGGCATATCTTGAGCCAAAGAAGGCTTTGGTAAAATCAATCGACTCCTTAGTGACGATCGGAGCCACCGCATCGTAAAAATAGAGGTATTCCCGGCCGAAGAGCCCTCCCAACCATTGAGTAAACGCGGGCGAGGTCAATGGGCCGGTCGCGATGATGACCGGTTGATCCAAAGGAAGAGAAGTGATCTCCTCCCGTACAATCTCCACTTCCGGCCGGTCCATCAGAAGCTTAGTGATTGTACGGGCGAATTCTTCCCGATCTACGGCCAAGGCGCCTCCCGCAGGCACCCGGGTTAGATCCGCGGCTTTAATGATCAACGAATTCATCAGCCGCATCTCCGCTTTGAGTAAACCGGCGGCATTCTCCAGATAGTCAGCTTTCAGCGAATTGCTGCAGACTAATTCCCCTAGATAACTAGTTTTATGGGCCGGGGTATTCAGCACCGGCCGCATCTCAAATAAGCGGACTCTCTCTCCGGCTTGCGCCAACTGCCAGGCAGCTTCACTGCCGGCCAGTCCGCCCCCGATCACCCAAACCTCCCGTTTCAAACCTATACTCCCTTCTTTTCCAGTGTATCCTGACTCACTTTATAACCGCATCCTTTCTGGGAGCAGACGATCATCTCTCCTTGCCGTTTTGAACTCTTTACTACGCAGTAAGACCCGCATTCAGGACAGGTGATTTTTGCCGGAGGATACCAGCTGGTAAAGGTGCAGTCCGGATAATTGTCACACCCGTAAAACCTGCGTCCTTTCTTGGAACGGCGTTCAACTATTTTACCGCCGCATTGCGGACAGTCTACATCCAACTCTTTTGTGATGGACTTAATATTCTTGCACTCCGGATACCCCGGACAGGCTAGAAAGCGACCATACCGTCCGTATTTATAGACCATTTTTCTCCCACAGCGCTCACACTCAACATCACTAACCTCATCATCCAGCCTGACCCGTTCGATCGATTCTTCCGCCTTCTCCAAATCTTCGGCGAAAGGCAGATAAAACTCTCTGATTACCTCCACCCAGTCTTCTTTTCCTTCCTCAATCCGGTCGAACTTCTCTTCCATCACTGCGGTGAAATCCGGATCGACAATTTGCTGGAAATTCTCTTTTAATAGATCCACAACCAATTGACCCAGTTCGGTAGGGCGGAACCTCTTCTCTTCCATGACCACATAGTGTCGCTTTAAAATAGTGTCGATCGTCGGCGCATAGGTGCTCGGCCGCCCAATCCCCTTTTCTTCCAGAGTCTTTACT
>DATCJV010000147.1:0-2536 GCA_036562625.1 Bacillota bacterium
GACCGCAATCGGGCCGGCCACATTGGCGGTGGCGCTAATTACCGGGCCGACTACAGCCACCACTTTATCCTTGGTAATCAGTTTATTTAAAGCATTGGCGGTTTCCGCCCCATCCGCCTTATTGTCCACCACGACCGGCACGATCTTTTTCCCGTCAATGCCTCCGGCGGCATTGACCTTATCAAAAGCCAAAATGGCGCCGTCCCGGACTCCTTCCCCGTACACGGCCAGCTGTCCGGATAAGGGAACTATAATCCCGATCTTCACCTCTTGTTCCTTCCGTCCGCATCCGGAGAGCGCGAACAGGAGAAGCAGGAAACAGAGAAATACCAAGGAATAACGCTGGATACTCCGCATTAAAATCCCCCTCTTCAGTAAAAGCTTTGTTTTTCACAATTTAAATCGACAATCCGCCGACAAATAGAATTATAGCAATTATACAGACGGCGGTAACCTCTGTCAAGTACAAACCCAAAACATTTCCTACGAGTTTGCCGTAGCCATATGGGCGACATGTGTCACTTTATAACCTCTTTTTTCAAGTTCCTTCAGCACTTGCCCGGGATCTTTCGTATCAAGGCGAAACACTACTTCACCCTTGGCGCCCTCCGGCAAGTCGTCCGGTCTATGCATCGCGGCCATACTGATAATATTCACCCCGAACGACTTAATAATCTCGGTGACTTCAGCCAGCACCCCGATGCGATCCTCGGTGGCAATCGTTACCCTGGCGCCGGTCTCTTTTAACCCCATCAACTCAATAAAGGCGTCAAAGATGTTACTTTCGGTAATAATGCCCACCAGTTTCCCGTCTTTTACTACAGGTAGAGCCCCGACATGCTTCTCCCGCATAATCAAGGCCGCCTCTTCCAAGGTGGCGTCGGGATCGATCAAGATTACTTCTTTGGTCATGGCGTCTTTCACTGTAAGCTTTGACAATAAATAGTTCACTTCAAAAACACTCAAAGAAGTGGCAGTGGAAGGAGAGACGCGCAACAGATCGTCTTCAGTGACAATCCCCACTACCTTTTCTCCCTTCACCACCGGCAGGCGGCGAACACTATTTTTACGCATCAGTTCAGTTGCTTCCAACACCGGGGTGTCTTCTTTCACAGTCAGCAGTTGTGTTGACATTCTGTTCTTTACCAGCATCCTTCTTCCTCCTTATCCTCCTAAATAAGCCTTCCGCACCTGTTCGTTCCGGGAAAGCTCCTCAGCCGGGCCGGAGAGCACGATCTTCCCGGTTTCCAGCACATAGGCTTTTTTCGCGATGGATAACGCCATATTGGCATTCTGCTCCACCAAGAGAATGGTGGTGCCGTTGGCATTGATCTCTTTAATGATCCTAAAGATATCTTGGACCAACAAAGGAGCCAATCCCATCGACGGTTCATCAAGCAGCATCAGTTTCGGCCTGCTCATCAAGCCTCTGCCGATGGCCAACATCTGCTGTTCGCCGCCGGAGAGAGTGCCGGCCAGCTGATTTTGGCGTTCAGCCAAACGAGGAAAGTAAGAAAAGACCCGCTGAATATCTTCTTTAATTCCCTTATAATCCTTCCGTTGATAAGCTCCGAGTTCCAGGTTTTCCAGAACGGACTGGCGGGGAAAGATCCGCCGCCCCTCGGGAACCTGGGAGATTCCCAAGGCTACGATCTCATAAGAAGGCGCCGTGGAGATCTCCTTTCCTTCAAAAGTGATCGAACCGGACTGCGGGTGCAGCAGACCGGAGATAGTCTTCAAAGTTGTGGATTTTCCCGCGCCATTCGCTCCGATTAAAGTCACGATCTCTCCGGCGCGCACAGAGAAGGAGATCCCTTTCAAAGCCTTAATCGCGCCATAAGCCACACGCATCTCTTTGATCTCAAGCATCAGGATACTTCACCCCCTAAATAGGCCTGGATCACCCGGGGATTACTCTTGATCTCGTCAGGAGCTCCTTCGGCAATCGTCTGTCCATAATCCAAGACGATAATTCTTTCACAGAGATTCATGACGAAACTCATATCGTGTTCAATCAAGAGGATAGTCAGGTCGAATTCTGCCCTGACCTTCTTCACCAAACTCATCAAATCCATAGTCTCCTGGGGATTCATGCCGGCCGCCGGTTCGTCCAAGAGCAGGAGCTTGGGTTTGGTAGCCAGCGCCCGGGCGATCTCCAAACGTCTCTGCGCGCCGTAAGGCAGATTCCTGGCCAGCTCCTCCCGGTTCTTCGCCAACCCGAAGATGGTCAAAAGCTCCATTGCCCACTCGGTAATCTCTTTTTCCTTCCGGCGATACCTTTTACTCCGGAAGATCGCATCTCGCCAAGAATAACCGCCCAGATATTGGTAGGCGATCTTCACATTGTCCAGGACGGAAAGGTCGTTAAAGAGCCGGATATTCTGAAAGGTCCTGGCAATCCCCATCCGGTTGATCTTATACGGAGGCATGCCCGTCACGGACCTGCCATTCAGCATAATCTCCCCGGCTTCCGGATGATAAACACCGGTCAACATATTGAAGATCGTGGTCTTGCCCGCGCCGTTCGGCCCGATCA
>DATCJV010000025.1:0-4817 GCA_036562625.1 Bacillota bacterium
GTCCGCGGCGGCCTCTACCACTGTTACCCCTAAAGCCAGTCCACTGATGATCCGGTTGCGGGCCGGAAAGTTTCTGGCTAACGGCGCTGTCCCCGGAGGAAATTCCGTGCAAAGCGCCCCCCTTTCCATAATCTTCTCCGCCAGTCTGCTATTTTCCGGTGGATAGATGCGATCCAGTCCGCTTCCTAAAACAGCGATGGTACGACCGGTGGGAGCGGAGAGCGCTCCGCGATGGGCCGCGGAATCAATTCCCCGGGCCAACCCGCTAATCACCGTCACCCCGGCTGCCGCCAAATCCCTGGCCAATTCCTCGGCAATCAGTAATCCGCCGGGTGAGGCGGATCTGGAACCGACGATGGCTACGGCTATACTGTCCTCTGCTTTAATCTCTCCTTTATAATAAAGCACTGGCGGAGGATCATAGATCTGCGATAACAGCCGGGGATACTCCGCTTCACAGGAACATACAAACTTCATCCGCTTCTTCGCCAAATCCTCTACAACGGCTCTGGGATCGACACTCCTTCGAAAAGCGGAAAATCCTTCAGCCAATTTGCTGCCTACCAGTCTCTGCCATACTTCTGGCGAGGCCTGCCAAGCCTCTTCCGCCCGGCCAAAGAAGTAGAGAATTTTCTGAAAGCGTTTCGGCCCAATTCCCGGCGCCATACTTAACGCCACCCAATACCCTTTCTCCTCAATGGTCATCTTCATTCCACTCCCATCATTGCCCGGGCGCGCCCCGGGCGTTATATGGGCGCTATGTCTTCTATACCCTCCAGCGGTCCTGTATTTCCCGTCCGGAAATGGTCATACTAGACTGGGAGGTGTGCCTGGATTGGAACTAGAATTAAGCCAGATTTTCCCGTGCCCTCACTGCCGAATGGAAACTCCCCATTATGTCATGGCCAGGCGAAGTGAGAGAGTAGGCATTGCCTGTTCGCAATGTCATACAGTGTCTTTGGTTCGCCAGAACGAACTGGAGCAACACCAGGCTTGGTGGGAAGATGAATTACGCCATATCCTTTCCAGCCTGGATCAGACCAATAAAGAAGAGGACCATGATTAATCTCTATGTGATCAGTGTTACTTCTTCCCAATCAGGCTGGGACGAACCCCCATCTCTACTCCAGCCGGAGCCTCCACTCTGAACCGGGCAGGTTTGTCTTTTACCGCCAACCATCCCAAGCCAGAGATATACAAGTCTTCTCCCGGTTTTACTGTGAATCTCTGCTCTGTGTACTGCAAGGCGCCGCGATCGCGGGCGCAGACCGCCCGTAACCACTGCGGGGACTCTTTGAGCAATTCTTCTGCTTTTTTACTGTTTGTCCGGTGTAAAGTCAAGGATTCGGCAGAAAAAAAGACAGTCTTCACCGCAGCGGGGGACGAATTCCAGACTCCGACCAAATCCCCAAAAAGCACGGCGTTATCCTTGGGCAATTCCCAGATCTTCACCTGTAACCTCCGCTTGGGAAGCAAACATCCGGAACATGCGGGACAGAGTAGATCACCGATTCTACTGCCTGGAATCAGCCCCGGTGTATCGAACAACTCTATTTTATATTTGGATAGAGGCCACCTGGTGATCCCCTGGGTAGTCCCTGGAAAAGAAGATATGGTGGGAGACTTTTGCCCATAGCGTCTTCCGTTCTCCGTGATCAGCCGGACTAAAAGCGAAGACTTTCCAACATTTGCCGCTCCGACAATAGCAATCCGCAAACCGCTTAACTCTTTCAGCATTGCTGTTAAGTCTGTCTCTTCTTTAGCGCTGAGCGCTTTAACCCCAGCCAGGCTGAACCCGGGGAAACGTCTCTGCCATAAGCAGGCCAGATACTCCTCGATCTCTTCTCTCTTCGTCTTTGGCGGCAATAGATCACTCTTATTCACTAAGAGTTTGAGGGGCTGACCGCTTCCGGTCTTAATTAACTCAGCCCAGTCCGGGGCGAATGATCCTTCCGGATCGAAAAAATCCGCTACTAATAAGGTGAGATCAGCCTTACTCGTAGCGGCGCGGATCGCCTGGTAATTGTTTTCTTCCGTAACTCTTGCCCCGGTTATTTTCTTATAATGCTTAATCTGGTAACACCTTTGACAGACAACAGCCGTTCCTGTCTTGTCCTTCGGCACATACCCCGGAGCTTGCGCATCTTGGCTCTGCAAAGTGATACCGCACCCAGGACAAATTTGGCTCTTCATTCAAAGATCTCCTTATTGCGAAAACTCTTCAGCACCAGTCTTTCCAAGGGCCGCATGGCTTTTGTGCTGATTAACTCCTGCGAACTGATGGGCGCAGTCCAAATGGTATATAAGGCCATGCGGTTTCCCCCAAAAATATCGGTAAATAATTGATCCCCAATCACCGCTGTTTCTTGGGGAGTGGTCTGCAAGATCTCCATAGCTCTTTTAAAGGAGTTCTTCCGTGGCTTCGTGGCTCTGGAAATCCAAGGAATGCCCAGAAACTCTCCGAAAAACCGTACTCTCTGCTCCACAGCGTTAGAGAGAATACAGATCTTGAGGCCGGAAGTGAGCATAGTCTGGACCCAGGCTCTCATCTCTCTGGTAATTTTATACCTACCCCACGCCACCAAAGTATTATCTAGATCAATAATCAAACCCCTGATCCCGCGGGAAATAAAGAATTCCGGAGAAAGGTTCGCCACTGTTTCGGTCCGGGTATGAGGACAAAACTTGCTTAACATCGTTCATCACCTACTGTTGCCAATCATTCACCTTTATGCTCTACACGCTCAAGGCGTTCATAATTATATCATACAGCAATCAATTGTCCAGTAGTAATCCGGAAGAAATACCTGATTAGCCCGGAAAAGAAGCGCCCTTTTTTCGGGAATCACTTTCATAGTATACGAGATGTGGCCTAAATCTTATGTATGCCCAGGTAAACCTAATAGGTTAAGATGACAGCGATCAATTCCAGAGGTTCTGCACTGATATTCTCTATGGAATGACTGCCGCCGTTACCGGTAAGGATAGCATCACCGGGTCTTACTTCATATTCCTCTTCTTCACCGTCGGGCCGGATCTCCCTAACCCGGCCACAACCCTTGAGGATATAATAAATTTCTTCCTCTGCTTCATGAGAGTGCAAACCGATCGAGGCATCCTGATCTATGGTAATCCGCCCAACCAGCCTGGCCTGACCCTTCAAGTCGGTCTCTTCGGTGAAAAAGTGTTGAATTCTTACTTTACCTTTCCCGCCGCGCATCCCTTCTCTAATCTCTACATGCATTTGACTTTCCCGGTTTAGCATGGTTCCCCTCCTCATTACATCAGTAGTATGGGTTTACGCCTAGGCGAATGCCTAGGCGCTACCCAAAAAACAAGCGCCGAATTATTTCAGCTTTTCGATGATGGCGTCCGCCATTTGGCTGGTGCCTACCGCTGTGGGATCGTTCCGGTCGGCCTTCATATCGTAGGTTACGTATTTACCCTCCCTAATCACTTCAGAGACAGCGTTCTCTAAACGATCAGCCGCCTCGATTTCCCCAAGATGACGCAGCATCATCACACCGGAAAGGATAATGGCTGCAGGGTTTACCTTGTTTAACCCTTTATATTTGGGAGCTGAGCCATGGGTGGGTTCGAAGAGAGCGGCGCCTTCACCGATATTGGCCCCAGGGGCGACACCCAAACCACCAACTAAACCGGCGCACAGGTCGGAGATGATGTCACCGTAAAGATTCGGCAACACCAGAACATCAAAGCTCTCAGGACGCTGCACCAGACGCATACAGGCGGCATCCACCAAGACCTCATCGTATTCCACGACACCCTCATATTCTTTGGCGACCTCTCTTCCTACCCGGTAGAAAAGACCGTCCGTAAACTTCATAATATTTGCTTTGGCGACGGCCGTTACTCTTTTACGGCCGTTCTTTTTAGCATATTCAAAGGCATAGCGGATAATCCGCTCACTACCCGTCTTGGAGATTGGTTTTATAGAAATGGCGGAATCCTCCCTGATTTTTCCGGCCGGGGCCATCCCCATAATCTGTGCAACCTCCGGACTCCCCAGGTCAAACTCGACTCCGGCGTATAAGTCCTCGGTATTCTCCCTAATCACCACTAGGTCAACCTGAGAATATCTTGATCTGGCTCCCGGATAGAGTTTACACGGCCGTACACAGGCATAAAGGTTTAAGGCGTGCCGTAAAGCCACATTTACGCTGCGAAAACCGGTGCCAATCGGTGTAGTGATCGGCCCCTTTAGAGCCACTTTATTCCGTTTGATTGACTCCAAGACCTCATCAGGCAGGGGAGTTCCGGTCTTCTCCATCACATCCACTCCGGCGTGGTGAATTTCCCAATCAATCTTTACTCCGGTGGCATCAATCACCCTTCTGGCGGCCTCAGCCAACTCCGGTCCGGTGCCATCACCCGGAATTAATGTTACACGGTAAGACAATGCAATCTCTCCTTTTCTTCTAGTCTCAGCAAGTAAAGCCCTGTTTCCTCCAGGGCCTGCTGCTGTTTCCCTGTCATCTACTGATTCTTTGTCAACCTGCGCTTGAATACGGATCGGCTCTTAGTAACCATGGGAGTTTTCTTCATTCCATTCACCCCGGTCGTTTTGTACCCAATCCGCCACCGAGTAACGGATAATCCGTAGATCCTCATCTTCAGCGACCACCCACTTGATTCCGGCGTTAATGATTACTCTGGAACATAACTTGCAAGGACGGACTCCCCCCTCCCGCTTCCCGGTCTTCGCGTCCAGGCAAGCCAGGTACAAGGTGGCGTCGAGCATTTGGTCCCGGGAAGCGTGGATAATCGCATTCATCTCCGCATGCACAGAACGGCAT
>DATCJV010000085.1:0-17993 GCA_036562625.1 Bacillota bacterium
CAAATAATAGTGGACAACAAGGTAAGTATTTTGCTTACTCCCCGTTGCGGCGAAAATGCGGCTAATGTGCTAAAATCCGCTGATGTCAAAATATATAAAACGGGGAGTGTTTACGCGAAGGAAAACATTACTGACTTGATCAACGGAAAACTGTCCTTGCTCGATGAAATTCATCCCGGCTTTCATGGACACGGAGGAAATTAAAATGAGGATAGCTGTGCTAAGCGGCAAGGGCGGCACAGGAAAAACGCTGGTATCGATTAATTTAGCTGCGGCAACGGAAACATCAGCATATATAGATTGTGATGTTGAAGAACCCAATGGCTACCTGTTTTTTAAGCCCCGAAATATTCAGGAAGAAGAAGTGAGTGTACGGATTCCAAAGGTGAATGACAAGCTATGCAGCGGATGCCGTAAGTGTGTTGACTTTTGCAAGTTTAATGCTCTTGCCTATATAAAAGATAAGCTGATCATATTTGAAGATATTTGCCACTCTTGCGGCGGCTGTATCTTGCTCTGTCCTGAGCAGGCTTTAACGGAGAAAGAAAAGGTTATTGGCAAGGTCCAAAAAGGAATTTCGGATCAGGTAACGGTATATACTGGAGTATTGAACACCGGTGAACCTTCGGGGGTACCGATTATAAAGAAATTGCTTGCTGAGGCGAAACTGGAAATTACAAAGACCACCTTGATCGATTGTCCTCCCGGAAGCGCTTGTACAGTCATGGAAAGTATCAAGGACGCAGACTACTGTATATTAGTAGCAGAGCCTACCTTGTTTGGAGTTCATAACCTTAATATTGTATATGAACTGGTTAAGTTATTTAACAAGCCATTCGGGGTGGTTCTTAACAAATGCCTTGACGGAGAAGATCTGTCAGAGAAGTTCTGCCTAGAAAAAGGCATTCGGATTTTAGGCCGGATCCCCTTCGATCAAGAGCTCGGAAGGTTAAATTCAAATGCAGAAATTGCCGTAAGGAAAAGTGAAAAATATCGAAGAATATTCTCCTCTTTGCTGGAAACTGTAGAAAAGGAGGCGCATCATGAAGCAGCTTCTGATTCTTAGCGGAAAAGGCGGTACGGGGAAAACTACCATAGCCAGTGCTTTTATCAAGCTTGCCGAGGCTAAGGCTTATGCGGATTGTGATGTCGATGCGCCTAACCTGCATCTTATAACAGAACAAACCTCCCAGTCGAGGAAGACAGATTATTATGGCTTACCAAAAGCAGAGATAAATACAGATCTGTGCATAGAGTGCGATCAATGCAGGCAAAACTGCCGATTTAACGCTATTTCAGCAGACGGGAAATACAAAGTAGATTCTTTTGCCTGTGAAGGCTGTGGAGTTTGCGAGCTTGTTTGTCCGGCAGGAGCGATTGCCTTAAAACCGGCTGTTGCCGGTGAGCTGATGTTATATAAAAGTGAAGGAGAAGTTTTCTCTACAGCCCAACTAAAGATGGGCAGCGGTACCTCTGGAATGTTGGTCACTGAGGTAAAAAAACAAATGAAGTCTGCAGCGGCAGATGTGGAGTTGGCCATTATTGACGGTTCTCCTGGTATAGGCTGTCCGGTTATAGCGTCTTTAAGCGGTGTAGACATGGTTTTGATTGTGGCCGAACCCTCTATATCGGGAATTAGTGATATGGAGAGAATTATAAATACAGCGGCGAAATTTGGTATAAAGACGGCGGTGTGCATTAATAAATTCGACACAAATATACAAAACACTGAAAAGATAGAAAGTTTCTGCATAGAGCATGGGCTTGCCTATATGGGAAGAATACCCTTTGATTCGGAAGCAGTAAAAGCCATTAATAACGGACAGACCATCGTAGACATAGACTGTCTATCAGGTGCAGCAGTGAAAGCAGTTTACAATAGGACAATGGAATTGCTGTTGGAAGAAGGTGATGGGCCTTAAGGCTTAAGAACCCAACCATCAACGTAAGCAAAGATTGCTGATGGTTCCCGGAAACTTGGTTACTGTAATCACAATCTAAAACAAAGGAGCTAAGATGATGAGTGAAAACTGCAATCAAAACTGTAGCAGTTGTTCGGAGGACTGTGCTGAAAGAAAAGAAAAGAAGAATGATTTCTCTGTGAAACCCCATGAAATGAGCAGGATCAAAAAGGTTATCGGTGTTGTCAGCGGCAAAGGCGGGGTTGGCAAGTCGCTGGTCACCTCCATGCTTGCAGTTACCATGAACAGGATGGGTTATCACACCGCGATTTTGGATGCGGACGTGACCGGACCTTCTATCCCTAAAGCATTTGGAATCAGAGAAAAAGCCACAGGTAGTGAATTAGGCTTGTTCCCGGTTAAAAGCACGACGGGCATTGAGATCATGTCCATCAATTTACTTTTAGAGAATGATACCGATCCTGTGGTGTGGAGAGGACCTATAATCGGCAATACGGTAAAGCAGTTCTGGACGGATGTGATCTGGAACAATGTGGATTTTATGTTCATTGATATGCCACCGGGCACTGGCGATGTACCTCTTACGGTATTTCAATCCATTGCTGTTGACGGGATTATTGTAGTAACCTCGCCACAGGAGCTGGTATCCATGATTGTATCAAAAGCAGTCAAGATGGCCGAGCTGATGAAGATCCCGATCATTGGCTTAGTAGAAAATATGTCCTATTTTAAATGTCCGGATTGTGGTAAAGAGCATAAAATCTTTGGCGACAGTCATATTGACGAAATTGCCGAAGAGCATAAGTTAAAGGTGCTTGCTAAAATTCCAATCAACCCAAAAATCTCCGCCGCCTGCGATCAGGGCAAGATAGAATTCGTTGACGGCGATTGGCTCGACTCTGTAGCAAGAATATTGAAAGAAAGAACAGGGGAGGATAATAATTGAGCACACACTCAGAGTTGGCCAGAGACTTATTTATAAAGGGCTATAATTGCGCTCAATCTGTTTTTGCTGCTTTTTACGATGAAACGGGACTGGCCATTGATACGGCGTTAAAAACAGCATCTTCTTTTGGCGGCGGTATGGGCGGACTGCGGGAAGTATGCGGAGCAGTGACAGGAATGTTTATGGTTGTCGGTCTGAAATATGGCTATACAGATGCGTCCGACAAAAGAGCAAAAACAGAACATTACAGGCGCATTCAGGATTTGGCAAAACAATTTACAGAAGAAAACGGTTCGATTATATGCAGGGAACTGTTAGGCCTTTCAATAAAGCATGATAACCCCATACCCGGGGACAGAAAGGAGAATTATCAGAAAAAGCGTCCTTGCGCAGAACTTGTTGAGCAAGCCGCAAGGATGCTTGATGAATATATTTTAAGTAAAAAGAATGGAGGAGAAAACTATGATTAAAATTGCAGTAGCAAGTGAAAATGAAATGGTAACCGAGCACTTTGGCCATTGCGCCAACTTCAATATTTTTGAAGTGGAAAACAAGCAGATAGTTAAGAGTGAGTCTATACCTAACCCAGGGCATAGGCCCGGCTTCCTTCCTAACTTCCTGAATGATATGGGAGTTAGTGTAGTTATATCAGGCGGTATGGGCAGTGGCGCCATTGATATTTTCAATGAAAAAGGCATAGAGGTTATTGTCGGGGCAAGCGGTAATGCCAAAGCAGCAGTAGAAGCGTACCTGCAAGGCACGCTTAAATCTTCTGGTTCTGTTTGCCATGAACATCAGCATCGTGCTGGATGTGGAGAATAAAACGGACTTTGAATTTTTACCTTTCTATATTTGAATTGTTCTGGCGGAACGATTTATGACGCCAATTGCAAGCATAGCAATTGGCGTTATAATTATATTATGGATATGTCTCCGTCTACTGATGGTACAGAAGACAGGGCACGGTTCTATGTCCTGACTGAATGGATTGATCTGTTAAAACCGGGGTGAAGCAGAATGCCAAGGTATGGAAGGCGGCTTTGGTCAACTGGAATATATCACGTAATGCTAAGAGGTGTTAATCAGCAGCAGATACTGGAGGACAGAGAGGATAACACCAAGATTGCCTTTGTGGGCATCACCACGTCTTGGACGTTGAGAACTCCATCATTAAATATTCATGGATAAAGATGGACATTTCACATATTAATATCGAAACAAGGATAATGAGAGCAGGAGGAAGAGCAAATGAATGGGATCCAAGAAGTGTATGAGTTTTTGAAGAAGTGTGGGACGTATTATTTGGCTACCGTGGAAGGAGATCAGCCAAGAGTTAGGCCCTTTGGCACAGTGGATATATTCGAAGGTAAGCTCTATATTCAAACAGGCAAGGTAAAAGCTGTATCCAAGCAACTTCAGGACAATCCTAAGGCGGAGATCTGTGCTTGCGCTGATGGAAAATGGTTGAGAGTGGCCGGTAAGCTGATCAGGGATGACAGAGTGGAAGCCAAAAAGCACATGCTTGACAATTACCCTGAACTTCAAGGCATGTATTCGCCGGAGGACGACAATACCGAGGTGCTCTATTTTGAGGATGCGACAGCCACTTATTATTCATTTACTGAAGCGCCAAGGGTAATCAAGTTTTAAGTTGTTAATGACCACTGAAAGACAGTGGTCATTGCCGGAATGAAATAATACAGAGTATAATACACTCAAATACTTTGTAGCGATGAGGGAGGACAATATAGCGATCTGGTAGCGCGGGTCCGCCCCGATATTTTAATAGAAAATGACTGCACGAGCATTGGCGGAGGGAAAGAATGGTGTATTACAAATGTGAAGGCAGATATCAGGGTAAATATTAAATCAAGTATAGTTGAAAAGTTTAAAGGTATTGATCATATAGAAAAAGAAATTGTATAGTAAAAACGGTGCTTGAGAGAGATTACTCTTGTCGAATATAATCCGGCTTGGCCTGAATTATTTAAAACGGGAAGCCAGTCGAATCCGAAGAATAAAAAATTGTAGTGACCATATGATTTTATCTTTCTCTGCGACAGGGAATTGTAAATATGTAATAAGCAAGACGCGCGGCCTTATTCCGGTAGCAGTAGAAATTTTAATAGGGGAGGCTCGGGGATGAAAAAGTTGAAAATTGCCGATGGTGTCCATATGCTTTCGATGAATGTGGAGGACATTCTCTTTGAGGGAATTTGGGAAATTGCCAATGGGGTGACCCTTAACTCTTATATTGTACAGGGAGAAAAGACGGCTATTATTGACGGGGTAATCGGTTGGGATGGAATACCGGAGACCCTTTATCGAAACTTGGCAGAAATAGGTGTTGACCCTAGAAAGATTGATTACTTGATTGTTAATCACATGGAACCTGACCATTCCGGCTGGATTTCAAACTTCCGGAAAATCAAGGATGATTTTACGATTATTTGTACTGACAAAGCTGGAAAGATGGTATCCTCCTTTTATGGTGAAGACAGGATAAAGATCGTGAAGGAAGGGGATACTCTGGACCTTGGCCGGGGCAAGGTATTGAGTTTTCATCCGGTACCCAATGTGCACTGGCCGGATACCATGTATACCTATGAAAGGGGGACAAAAACCCTCTTCTCCTGTGATATGTTTGGCGCCTTCGGCCGAATGGGGGAACATTGTTTCGATGATGAGCTGACCCCCGAAGAGATGGACTTTTTTGAAGCGGAAGGAATTAGGTATTATTCCAATGTTATGGCCACTTTTACGCCCAGTGTGAAAAAGGCGATTGAAAAGGCGAAAACGTTGGAAATCAAGGTAATCGCCCCCGGTCATGGCCCGGTTTACCGGAAAAATCCGCAAAAAATCATCGCTGATTATGCCAGGTTCACCCGGTACGCGGAAGGGGCGGGGAAGAAGGAAGTTACGATCTTGTGGGGCTCCATGTACGGCATGACGGCCAAAGCGGTGGCTTACGTTGAAAGCATCCTGCAAAGAGAAGGCGTCAGATACAACAAGCTGGAAATGCCCTTGGAAAGCGAAAGTGAGATGGTGGCGACGGTTTTTGGTTCGGCCGGGATCATTATTGCGGCGCCTACCTATGAGTACAAGCTTTTTCCCCCAGTGGCGGCGGCCTTGAATGAGCTGGGGCGCAAGAGGATCACCGGTAAGACGGCCTTTAGATTCGGGTCCTATGGGTGGTCCGGCGGCGCCGAGAAGGAACTCCAGGAAATAATGGAAAGAAATAATATGAAGTGGGATTTTGTTGAGTCTGTAGAGTTTGAAGGCGCGCCAAAGAAGGAAGACCTCATTAAGGTGGAAGCTGGAGTATTGGAGCTGATAAAGAAGATGGGGAATAAAGTAGTTGAATAGGGCAGGCCCCATGCAGGCGATCGCCGGTAGGCGGGTGAACCAAAAGCTTTGCCGGATGAATACTTATGGGAAAACAGCCAGAGGCTTCAGTACTGTTGACTGCAACAAATGCCGCACGGTGTGCCCCATGCGATTCGGGAAACGCTAGATTGAAGCGCGTGAAATATAGACGAAACAAGGATAATGACGGCGGAGGGGAAAGCAAAATGGAAGGAATCCAGGAAGTTTATGAATTTTTGAAGAAGTGCGGGACCTATTATCTGGCGACCGTGGAAGGAGATCAGCCGCGCGTCAGGCCCTTTGGCACCGTGGATCTTTTCGAAGGCAAGCTTTATATTCAAACCGGCAAGGTCAAAGCCGTCTCCAAGCAACTCCAGGCCAATCCCAAGGCGGAACTCTGTGCTTGTGAAGACGGAAAATGGCTGCGCGTGGCCGGCAAGCTGATCCGGGATGACCGGGTGGAAGCCAAAAAGCACTTGCTTGACAATTACCCTGAACTCCATGGCATGTATTCGCCGGAGGACGACAATACCGAGGTTCTTTATTTTGTGGACGCGACCGCTACCTTCTATTCTTTCACCGAACCACCAAGGGTCATCAAATTCTAAGTTGGCGGAGATAAGGAAAGGTTCTTTGTTGCCAAGAAGGGGACGGGCCCTTTCTATGTCCGGGTGAGACGAGATTTCGGCCTCCGGGGCAGACCACTGAAGGACAGTGGTCTTTTTTTGCTTTGATTGTATTAAACTTGCAAGTGTATTTTATTTAAAACAGTTATTGACATATGACAAATATCGGGTATAATTTGAGAAGTAAATGGCAAATGACAAGTATGTAGCCATAGCTAATGGGTTCCGGAAACCTCGTTTCTCTATAACTAAAATATAAAATAAAGGAGCTAAGATTATGAGCGAAAATTGCAATCAAAGCTGCAGCAGTTGCGCGGAGGACTGCGCTGAAAGAAAGGAAAAGAAAAATGATTTCTTAGAGAAACCCCATGAGATGAGCAGAATCAAAAAGGTTATTGGCGTGATCAGCGGCAAAGGAGGGGTTGGCAAGTCGTTGGTAACCTCCATGCTTGCGGTCACTATGAATAGAATGGGCTATCATACCGCTATTCTGGATGCAGATGTTACCGGACCTTCTATCCCAAAAGCATTTGGTGTAAGTGAAAAAGTTACGGGAAGTGAATTCGGCTTATTCCCGGTTAAAAGCAAGACAGGTATTGATCTCATGTCCATCAATTTGCTTTTAGAAAAAGAGACCGATCCTGTGGTGTGGAGAGGACCTATTATCGCTGGTACAGTTAAGCAGTTCTGGACGGATGTGATCTGGCGCGATGTGGATTTTATGTTCATCGATATGCCACCGGGCACCGGCGATGTACCCCTTACGGTATTTCAATCCATGGCTGTCGACGGAATTGTTGTCGTAACCTCGCCTCAGGAACTGGTCTCCATGATTGTGTCCAAAGCGGTCAAGATGGCTGAGTTAATGAATATCCCGATCATTGGCTTAGTAGAAAACATGTCCTATTTTAAATGCCCGGATTGCGGGAAAGAGCACAAAATTTTCGGTGACAGCCACATTGATGAAATTGCCGGGAAGCATGGGTTGAAGGTGCTGGCTAAACTTCCGATTGACCCCCGAATTTCTGCTGCCTGCGATCAGGGCATGATCGAACACTTTGAGGGTGACTGGCTTGACCCTGTCGCCAAGATATTGGAAGAAAAATTAGGGTAAAACAAAAAGACTTGACAAAAACATCCTTGCCAGTAAGGATGGCTTGGATTAACCTAAACTAATATGTGTGTATTGGATTGGGTTTCAACGACAAGGCACTCTGCGCAAGAATTCGCAGAGTGCCTTGATTTGATCAAGAGGTGAACGAAAATGAGTGTCCTCCAGATAAGGATGGTCTTTCCCGTTAAAGTTTAATCCGGCCCGAGGGTGAGGCAAACGGGCCCGGGATCACATGCACGCCGCGATGATTGCCGAAGTAGTCCGCGTCAAAGCGGATTGGTGTCCCGTCCGGGTTCTCAAAGGGTTGCTCCGGTTCGAAGGCTTTGCCGAGGATTTCGGTGTTAATCATCCGGACCTTGAAATCCTTGAGGTAATCAAAGAGGTTTGTCTCCAGGTAATAATGGCCGTCTTCTTCGACCAGTTCCACCTTGATCTCGTGCTCATTCCCGACCACCAGACCTTTGGTCTCCTTTTTCCAGGGTCTGGCCCCGTTCAGGTAGGCGTTTCCTTCGCTCCAGACCGGCAGATGGCCGAAATGGACGGGTTCCAAAGCGCGCATGTCGGGACGCTGTGTAAAATCGATCTGGGAGATCCATTCCTCATAGGTCGGGTACCCGTCGAAAACGTAGGTGCCGACCAGCCTGTTTTCTTGGGCGTCCCGGTCATCGTGGGGCCTACAGTCTTCAACCGGCCATTTCTGGATAAAAATGTTGTTGTAGAAACGGTTGTCGCCGTGAAGGATGGTCATAAAGCCCATCACTTCCGTCCGGTGCGGGATGTGATACGGGGTATAGCGCCAAGTGGTTCCCCCGCCAACGCTGGTAAAGGCGCCGCAGATCAGGTTATGCACCAGTGCCACGCCTTGGGTGGCAAAGCGCAGGCTGACGTCGGAGAGGAGGATATTGTGATCAATCAAGGTCGGGCCATGGCTAACCTCCACAAACAGATCCTGGGAGACCATATTTCCGGGCAGATGCTTGGCGTAGGACGGCCGCTGGTTGTCATGGAGCAGGTTCTGGGTAATCCGGGTGCCCTGGGCCTCCCAGTCGCACCAGATTCCCATGGTGCAATGGTGAATATGATTGCGGCGGATGATGACATCAATGGCCGCATGCAGTTTGATCCCGGCAATTTCCGCCCCGCCAAGCTCCTGCATGTTATTGATGTGGTGGATGTGGTTGTCCTCGATGATGCTGAAGACGCCACCCATCCGGCCAATAATCCCGCCCTGTTCACAATGGTGGATATTGCAACGGCGAATGATATGACTGCCGATCTTTTCTTTCAGCCAACCATGATACTGGCCCCGGCAAACCGCATCCCGCTCCATCTGGGTAGGGCTTTTTACCTGCTTGTATGTGAAATAATGCTCGTTGTCGGGATCAAGATATTTGCCCAGGGAAATGCCGGCGCATTTGCTGTTGGCGATCTCGCAATCTTCAATGATCCAGCCTTTGCTCCAGTGGGGACCGATCATGCCGTCCTGGAAAGCGGCCGGCGGAGCCCAGGTGGTGGCCGCCTTGTCGATCTTGAAGCCTCTGACCGTAATATAACCGACGCCTGTTTTGGAAGGCATAAAGCACCGACGGCGGACAGTGATCTCCACGTTTTCTTTGTTTGGGTCCAAACCCTGGAAGTTGGCATAAATGACGGTTTCATCCGTCGCCGGGTCCTGTTCGGTATACCACTTATAGACGGAATCCTCCGGGGCCCAGCTATACTCATAAACTTCCCCTTTGAGACATTCCTCCAAAGTTGTGGCTTCGTACATCGCCTTGTCATTCAAGAAAACACAGCCGGTATGTTTGGTCGGGGTCGCGAAATACCAGTCGCCATAGACTAAAGTTGTATAAGGATTATAATCGCCAAAAACACTGTTGGGGATCCGGCAGACCCAGACCTTATCTTGATAAGGCTGCCAGGTTTTGATCTGTTCCGCACCGGTAATCACCGCCCCAAGGGGCGTTGTGCTGAGGTAAGTGATCCGGGCCTCTTCGGTGCCGGCATGAACCGGATCCACATATTCCCGGTAAATCCCGGGCGCGACCAACACTTCGTCGCCGGGAAGGGCCACCTTGGCGGCGTCACTGATCCGCCGGAACGGTCTTTCGCTGGTACCGTCGCCGTCCTTGACGGCATTAACATCCACATAGTATTTCATGCGCATTCTCCTATTATTTTATTATGATTTACATATTATTATACCACTTTTTACGAGTAATTTTATCAATCATTACAAGAAATCTCCCAACTTTTTGGATGATAGCCGCAGTTATCAAGAGGGCGGTTGCTTTGACATTTTTTGTGATATGTCAACGCGCAGGGAGATTAGATTTATGATACAATTAACATAAAATGGACGAACAATCAGAATTCTGGCGGAAGAAGCACCAAAATTGATGTATAAACTGTTTTATAGATGGTAAAACCGGGAAAGGCAAGTGGTTATAGATATTCGGAAGGGGTAAGGACATGAGGGGAAATATAATCTATCCGGATTACAACAATTCCATCGTGAGTCTTGCCAATTCAGTTCTGAAGAAGTGGGGACTTCCGGCTACCGGGGGAACGCTTGAACCGCTCGATGACTATCTGGCGAAAGATTATAAGAATGTGGTGGTTATTCTTCTTGATGGAATGGGCAGGTGTATTATTGAGCGTAACCTGGAAGAGGATGGCTTTTTCCGCGCCCATCTGGCCGGAATCTACAGCTCGACCTTTCCGCCGACGACGGTGGCGGCAACCACATCAATTGACAGCGGCCTTACTCCCTGCGAACATGGCTGGTTGGGCTGGGACTGTTATTTCCCGCAGATCGATAGGAATGTAACCGTCTTTCGTAATACGGATACTGAGTCCGGGGAGAGGGTAGCCGAGGAGAATGTGGCCTGGAAGTACTATGGTTATTCCAGTGTGGTTAACCGGATCAAGGCAGCCGGGGGAAAAGCCTATTATGTTACACCATTTCTCCCGCCTTATCCGGGAAGCTTTGAGGAAAGTTGTGCGCTGATCAAGTCATATTGTAGGGAGCCTGGACAGAAGTATATCTATTGTTACTGTCTTGAGCCCGATTATACGATGCACCTGACCGGTTGCTACAGTATCGTAACAAAACGGGTGATTTTGTTGCTGGAGGTAATGATTGAGGAACTCACGGCTGAGCTCGAGGACACTATTGTCGTTGTAACCGCCGACCATGGCATGGTGGACTCGAAAGCTGTATGGATCAGGGAATATCCAGCGATTATGAAATGCCTGAAAAGGATTCCCACGATTGAACCAAGGGCTTTGAACCTCTTTGCGAAGGAAGGCCGAAGAGACGAGTTGGAAAAAGCGTTTACGGACGAATTTGGTGACAAGTTTCTCCTTTTACCCAAAGAGAAGGTTCTTGAGCTGAAATTATTCGGATGTGGAACAGAGCATAAAGACTTCCGTAACATGCTGGGGGATTATCTTGCCGTGGCCATCGATGACTTATCGATCTTCCACACAGAAGGAGAGGCGAAGAAGTTTATTGGGGTGCATGCGGGACTGACGGAAGACGAGTTGCTCATTCCCCTGATTATTGTGGAAAAGGAATAAAGTTCTTCGTGCCCGGCTAATGGCGGGTACATATTTGAGTCTAGTCATACAACCTGGAAAAGATAAAACTGAAGGTAGGACGTCTCCGGAACATTCCACAGGATGGGATGGTCCGGGGCCTGCTGGCGGGCTTCGATCTGCCTGAGGGAGACGGCGGCATCCCTGGCGGCGCTGGCCAATGTTTTCCGGAATAAGTTATCCGTCATGAAGTGGCTGCAACTGCAAGTGGCCAGATATCCGCCCCGGGGCAGGAGCTTCATGGCCTTCAGGTTAATCTCTTTATAGCCGCGGGCCGCGTCCTCCACTGTTTTGGGGGATTTGGTAAAGGCCGGCGGGTCAAGGATGATATAGTCATAGTCCCGGCATCTCCGGCCGGCCAGCGTGGTCAGGAGGTCAAAGACGTCCGCGCAGATAAAATCCATCTTTCCGTCCAGCTCATTGCGGACGGCATTGGCTTTTGCCATCTCAATGGCAGAGGGTGAGATATCCACGCAGGTCACATGCTCCGCCCCGCGAAGCGCCGCATTAAGGCCGAAGGAGCCGGTATGGGTAAAGCAGTCCAGTACCTGCTTGCCTTCGGCAATCCGGGCCGCCGCGGCGCGGTTGTACTTCTGGTCCAGGAAAAAGCCGGTTTTCTGTCCGTTTTCCACATCGACCAGATATTTCACGCCATTTTCGCAGATCTCCGTGACGGCGGATTCCGGCACGGGGATGCCCTCTGCCCGGTACCAGCCCTTATCCTCCGGCAGCCCTTCCCGTGTCCGCAGGGGAGTGTCATTTCGCTCATAAATGCCGGTGACGGTCTCGCCCATTTCGGTAAGGACATCCCAAAGGGCCCGATAAACCGTATCCTTGACCAGTTCCATACCGAGGCAGGTAATCTGGACGGAGAGAATGTGGCCGTAACGGTCCACGGTCAGCCCCGGCAACTGGTCCGCCTCGCTATGGACCAGGCGGCAACAGGCAAAGTCTGCTCCGGGCATGACAGTTTTGCGGTATTGAACGGCATACTCTACACGTCGGCGCCAAAAGCGGACGTCAAATACATCATTGGCGTTGCGGGAAATAAGCCGGATGGTTATCTTGCTGGCACTGTTGTAAAAGCCCGTACCCATAAAGGCGTTTCCGGCAAAGACATCCACTAGCCCGCCGCTCTCGGGTATGCCCACTATTTTACGGATCTCTTCCCCGTAGATCCAGGGATGCCCATTCTTGACACTCCGCTCCGCCTTGGGGGAGATTATGACTTTGGGATACGGCCGTTTTTGCTTCATCGGGGTCACCTTTCCAAATGCTTTCTCGCGCTGATTGTACCATGTTTCTCTACTGTCTTCAACATGGGCGTCATGATGCCCTTTCTTATCCTATTATTCGCAAGGAAAGCCCTAGGTCATGAGCGAGGAGATTAGATGTTTTATAATTATAAAGATAGCCACCGCTTGTTCGATCAACGGTGGCTTTAGTTTTTCATTATTGTGTTTATCAAAATTAAGAGGTATAATCAGATTTACAGTCGAATAAACTAACTTATAATACACCAATAATATTATAACATATTTCAAGTGAAATGTCAAGGGTGTATTTAAAAAAATGCTTGTTTTTATTTTCCTATTTGGGGGAGGATTCTCTTGCCATTTGAGGTTATGAATGTATTTTCATCCCTGATCCAAAAACAAGCTGTTGATGAAATTTTAAAATGTAATGATTTTACTTCTCAGTTTGGATTATCTTTATCCCCTCAAGATGCTCTTGAACTGGTTGAAACGAGAACTTTATCCTTAAAAAGATATGGACGTATCGAATTTGGCGGGGGTGTAATTGATAAAATAATTAAAGTGTTTTGCGATTCTCCTCATCTTTCCAGGCAAAACTACGTGGAAACACTTCATGGGTTAATTGAAGTTTTTTATTTTTATAAAAATGAAACTCTGGACTTAATAAGCGACGATGAACTTATTAAATTTATGAAAAAATCATTTGATGGTAAATGTCAGGGATCCTTGGAATTATTATCAGGACGGGAACTTGAAAAAATGGCCCGCAATTTGCGATCCGGATATGCCCTGGATTATGCAGAGGATAATGAAGAGGAGGATAATGGCGATGGCGAAGCTTAAAAAGCGGTCCATCATCGATGGGAATAAATTAAGTGGCGAATTCTACTTTAATTCCATTTTACGGGAGGCATATAACGGTGGACTTTTGAATGCGTATGATTTAGAGCAGATTCAATTACAATGTATTAGTCTTTTGGCAGATAAATGTGGAAGATATAATATGGGTGCAAGCAGTTCGATAAGGGTAGAGCTTGCCGAAAGGATTATGCAATCTAATCTTTATTCAATAGGACTATACTTGAAGTCTTTACCGGATCCGGACCAGGCGGCAGCCGAGTTAAAAACAGTAAAGATCGCTGAGTTGTATGAGCGGGGCAAGAAATTAGTTCATACCAGATTTCAAGCGGCAAAGTGGATCTATAATATGGTTCAAAAGAACAAACTGGATACACTAAATCATTCTTATAATTCCACCCTTAGTGAAAATGGCATTGGCATTTTCTTTAAGGCATACAACCGGGAGTATGAAGCTCATGATTTCCCTGCTTCTATCGATTATCAGCTTTGCCACCCTGTTGACGACTTGGCAGGAGTCGAATTTATCCAAAAATACCTTGAGCGTTTATACCTTGAGAACGAATTTTGCCTGAATTTTGCAGCGGAGAACATTCATCATCTTCTTTACGGATATGACAAAGGGTATGCGGATTTATTGATTAATATTTTTGAACATGTGTTAACAGCGGCTTTGGGATGCGCTCTTGCTAACCGTAACATTAGGGAACTAAGGATTACGCCGGAAGATCTTCAGAGTTTATATATAAAATTACTTAGCTATGATCATGATACCCTTATGTCAATTCTGCAGAAGGCGATGGAGGATATGTTTGAAGAATTGAAGATTACAAATCTTTCGCTCCAAAGCTATGTTGAAAGAAGTTTGCCGAAGATCGCATCGGTTATAGAAAATGCGCTAAAATTGAATACCCTGAACAAAGTATTTATAACACCGGTTACTCCGGATTTAGAACCGAAAATCCAATTTGAATCCGGTGTCAAAATGGAGGATGAAGAATACAGAAAGTTAATCGAAGAGTTGCTCAGCTGCCGGTATTCATCGGATAAATTGGAACTAATAAAGGAAAAAGTGAAATCCTTTGATGATCTTGAGGATGTATTACTTGATGGGCAACTAAAGGAAGAGGAATTTATTTCGCTGCTTAATACCCTTGGCGATATTGAGATAGCGGCAATGATTAAAAGACACCCATTTCATTCGCCGATTCAAGCTGTAGATTTATCCGAAGGGGAACAGGTAGTCCGATTATACCTGGAGAAATATGTCAATCAGCTCCCGAGGGAGCGGCAAGAACAAATTTTCCAAATGGTAAAACAGCTTCTCCTGTGATATGTTTGGCGCTTTCGGCCGAAGGGGGAAGCATTGTTTTGATGATGGACTGACTCTGGAAGAGATTGACTTAAACCGGCTACAATTACTTTGGCAAGAATTTGCAATGCCCAGCGTTTACTCGGATTCGCGAAATTCTATTATTACAAAACATAAAGCATTGCAAGGGCCTTCGAAGACCAAACTTGACAAAGACGGCAGCCAGTAGTAGTATAAAGTCAATTGAAAAATTGAATATGTTGCGGGGGAACTCCTCGGAGTTGAGAAGGTAAAACCTGACCCTTTGAACCTGTCAGTTAATACTGTCGTAGGGAAGCAACATTATTATTATCAAGAATAATAATGATTAAGTGCCTCCTTGCGAAGGAGGCGTTTTTTTACCAAAAACCGGATCGGTTGCGGGGGAACTCCTTGGAGTTGAGAAGGTAAAACCTGACCCTTTGAACCTGTCAGTTAACACTGTCGTAGGGAAGCAAAACCGGATTGAATGATGCTTGCCTATGGGCAAGCATTTTTTTGCCTTAACTGCCGGAAAAAGGGCGGAGGTTGTTGGTCCCTCAAGGGTAAGCAATAATCTGCTGGTAATGCCTAGAGAAAGGATGGAGCGGAGATGACGAAAAAGGAGATCCAAGAGGAGATTAGGCAGGCCGTGGAAACCGTCAGGCGGACGAATCCGATGGCCGGGTCGATCACCAACACGGTAACGATTAATTTCGTCGCCAATGCGCAACTGGCCGTCGGGGGTTCCGCGGCGATGGTTTATCTGCCCGATGAGGGCGAATTTTTGGCGAAAGCCGGCGGCGCTTTGTATATCAACGTCGGGACCCTGCTGCCGGTCTACGAACAGACCTTGCCGCATGTCGCTAAAGCGCTGCACGAAACCGGCAAGCCGTGGGTGCTGGATCCGGTCGCCGTCGGGATCGGCACAATGCGGACTAAGTTGTTACGGCTGTTCAAGGAGTATAAACCCACGATCATCCGGGGAAATGCCTCGGAAGTTATTGCCCTGGCCGGGTTATGGGAGTTGGCCGGGGGAACGGCCGTCTCCAAGGTGCGCGGGGTTGATTCCACCGATCCGGTCAACGCGGCCAAGACGGCGGCCGTCGCACTGGCCAAGTGGACCGGCGGGGCGGTGGCGGTCTCCGGAGAGACCGATCTGGTCACCGATGGTTCAATCATCGCCTATTCGTATGGCGGGTCGCACTTCATGCCCAAGATTACCGGGTCGGGCTGTTCCTTGGGGGGAGTCGTCGCGGTGTATGCCACCGCCGCCACGCCGTTTATTGCTGCGCTCACGGCAACGGCCGTCTACAATTTGGCCGGGAAGCGTGCGGAAAAGCGGGCGGATGGCCCCGGCAGTTTCCAGGTGTATTTCCTGGATGAACTCTATAAGGCGACCGCGGCGGAGATCGCGGACAATCCATTTGAAATCGAGGAGGTTTGAGGGATGAATACGTTAGTGGCCGTGTCCATTGCCCCGTTTGGCATCGGGGATGAACTCGCCGCCGAAGTGGCAGAAGTGGTAAAGGTAATCCGGGCGTCGGGGTTGCCGAACCGGACGACGGCGATGTTCACGGAGATTGAAGGCCCCTGGGACGAGGTGATGAAGGTGGTGAAGGAGGCCACTTTCGTGCTGGCCAACAAGGGGATCCGCACGGAAGTTGTGCTGAAGGCCGATGTTCGCCCGGGGTTTACAAACATGATGACGTCCAAAGTCGAGAAGATCAATAAGATTTTAGGAGGAGAAAATGAGCATCCGCAAAAAGCTTGACATTTCAGCCTACCTGGTGGTAGGCCCCGAGAATACCAAAGGCCGGCCGGTGGCGTCCATGGTCAAGGATGCCGTTGCGGCCGGGTTTACCTGTGTGCAGATCCGTTCCAAGGTTGCTTCGGCGCGCGAACTGATCGAGTTGACCCGCCAAGCCGCGCAGGTGATTGCCGCAGCCGGCAAGGCCGGCGAAGTCGCACTGCTCGTCGATGACCGCCTTGATGTTGTCCTGGCGGCGCGCAAGGCAGGGATCAAAGTTGACGGGATCCATGTCGGGCAATCTGATATTCCCGTCGAGGTTTGCCGGGAATACCTGGGGGAAGATTCCATTGTCGGCTTGTCCGCGCGGACCCATGATTTATTTGACTACGTCAAGACCGCCGATGTTTCGCAGATTGACTACTTCGGCGCCGGACCGGTCCATGAAACCCCGACGAAACCCGATTGCGGACTTGGCCCGGATGGTAAAGTGATCACCAGAAGTTTTGACGAACTTGCCGAACTTGCCCGCATCAGCCCCCTCCCGGTGGTTGTGGGGGGCGGGGTGAAACTGGTCGACATCCCTCCGCTGGCCCAAACCGGCGTTGACGGCTTCTTTGTGGTTACGGCTGTGACGGAGGCGGATGACCCCAAAGCGGCTGCCATGGCGCTTGTTAGCGCCTGGAAAGCGCATCAACCGGCCGCCGCGAAAAGTAAACGGTAGGATTGAGCATTACGGTCAAGGGAAATTGATTATGGGGAAAAGGAAAGTTGATGTACGCGACTGCCCGGGGGATGGTGGGAAGATGATTGCCGGCGCGATATTTGACCTGGACGGGACGATCCTCGATTCGATCCCCATCTGGGAACAGGCGGCCGAGGTTTTTTTGCACAGCATGGGGATTGAAGCGGAAAAAGGCCTTGGCAAAACCATGTTTACGATGAGCATGCAACAAGGGGCCGCCTTTTTAAAGGAACGCTACCTTTCGGAGTGGGAGGTCGAGGCCATTATTGCGGGGATCAACCGCACAATTGAAGATTTCTATTTTCAGCAGGTACCGCTGAAGGAAGGGGCCGGCGGGTTCCTGAAAGCGATGAAGGAAGCCGGGATCAAAATGGTGGCGGCGACCTCCAGTGACCGGCGGGTGGTCGAAGGAGCGCTGAAAAGGCTGAAGATTATGGATTGTTTTGCCCGGATCTTTACCTGTACGGAGATCGGAGCGGG
>DATCJV010000045.1:0-4276 GCA_036562625.1 Bacillota bacterium
CGTTACCGGCGCCGCAACGGTCATCGCGGCGATGGGGGCGGGGAAGAAAGCCGCCAGAGCCATGGACCGTTATCTGCGGACGAAAGCCGGGTCGCCCCGGCGGTAGGGGGAATCTTCCGGTAAGGCGAAGGAGAGGGCGGGAGATGGTGAGTCTGCAGCAGAAGAGTCTGCCGGCGGGCCAGGAAGAAAATGTCTCTTGCCCGCCATTAGAATCTATGGTATTATTAATAATCCTGGACCCCAACTACACCGGGTAACCGCGGGCACATTCTTCTCCCCGGAGGGAGGAGGCGCCGAAAGGCGGTGTCTGAGGAAAGTCCGAGCTCCGCAGGGCAGGGTGCTGGATAACGTCCAGTGGGGGCGACCCTAAGAAAAGTGCCACAGAAAAGAAGACGCCGAATGGCAGTCCGGTCTCTGGCCGGTCTGTTTCATGGCAAAGCTGAAAAGGTGCGGTAAGAGCGCACCAGCGGCTGAGTAATCAGTCGGCTTGGTAAACCCCACCCGGAGCAAGACCGAATAGGAGGGAGTGTATGCCTTAGGGTGTACACGAAGGCGGCCCGTCTTTCCCTCGGGTACGGTCGCACGAGACGGCAGGTGACTGCCGTACCAGATAAATGGTTACCGGCGGCTATGCGCAACATGGCCGTTACAGAACTCGGCTTATAGGTGTGGTTGGGGCAAGCAACGGCTCGTAGGTATCATACTACGGGCTTTTTTTATACCTAAAAACAGCCGTCCCCGGCTGTCGGCCGGTGGTCCACGTCTGTCTTCTCTGGAGAGGGACGATTGCTTATTCTGTGCGCAGAGGGTTTTGGAAGAGGGAAGTCCTCCTGCTTTGGTGGTGAATTAAGTAGACGACCCGGAGGCGGAAAGCCGGGTTACGGGTTGAAAGAAACTAACACGGAAGGAGCTTTCGCAGAATAGCAGCATTATTCATTTGGACTCAAGCAATTACCTTCAGCAAGTGGCTGACCACTCCGCCTCAAGCTCTTATACGGTTGCGGGCAGGCCGGAGTTTCCTGTGTTTACTGAGAAACCAGTGGATAATCAATCCTTTGCGCCGGGTTTTTCTGCTGGGTCTTTTTCTTCGTCAGAACCCTTCGGTAGCAAGATTAGATAAGAAGTAGGCAAAAAAGTGGATGTTCCGGCCGGTCTTTTATCCTATACTTAATCTGGAGATGAAAAAGGAGAGTAATTGTGGAAGGTTTTAGTGGCTTAAAGTCAAATTCAATAGGAGGAAAAAAGATGACAAAGATGATTTTTCCGGAGAATTTTGTGTGGGGGGCGGCCACTGCTTCCTATCAGATTGAGGGAGCGGTCTCTGAGGATGGGCGCGGTGAATCGATCTGGGACCGGTTTGCCCATACGCCGGGCAAGATTCACAACGGAGACACCGGTGATGTGGCCTGCGACCATTATCACCGGTATAAGCAGGATGTCGCGTTGATGAAAGAGATGGGGCTTTCAGGTTATCGCTTCTCCCTGGCTTGGCCGCGCTTGTTCCCTACAGGCGCCGGACGTCCCAACCCCAAAGGAGTGGATTTTTATAATTCGTTAATCGACGAGCTGCTGGCGGCAAGAATTGAACCGGTGATTACTTTAAATCACTGGGATCTCCCCCAAACCCTACAGGAGCTTGGCGGTTGGCTGGAACGCGATACTATTGAGTTTTTTCTGGAATATGCCGGTTTTGCTTTTGAAACTTTCGGGGATCGCGTAAAAAAATGGATCACCCATAATGAGCCGGCGGTAATCGCCTTTAACGGGTATCTTTTTGGCGATCATGCGCCCGGACGGAAAGACCCGTCTGCCGCATTAAGGGTGGCTCATCATTTACTGGTTTCTCATGGCAAGACGGTGGCCAGATATAGGGAACTGGGGCAAAAGGGAGAGATCGGCTTCGCCCCTAATCTTGTACACGTGTGCCCGGCTACAGATTCGCCTGAGGATCAGGCAGCGGCCATGGTTTATGATGGTTTTCAAAACCGGTGGTTCCTTGATCCGGTGTTCCGTGGCGCTTACCCCCAGGATATGTTGGATTTATATACAGAAAGGGGCATCGCGCCGCCGATTGATGCAGGCGATCTGGAGTGGCTGGCCCAAAACCCTGTTGATTTTTTAGGGATCAACTATTATACCAGGTCGATTGTGAAGAAAGCCGCTGGGGAATCCCTGCTGAATCTGGGGTTTGAACACGTAGGGCCGGAGGATCCCCAGGCTGCATTCACCGAAATGAACTGGGAGATCTTCCCGCAAGGCCTATATGATGTGTTGGTCCGGGTAACCAGAGACTATCAAGCCCCCTGTATCTATATTACGGAAAATGGCGCCGCTTTTAAGGATGAGATCCGCCAAGACGGGGTGATCATTGATGAAGACCGCATCAGCTATCTGAAAGCCCATTTTTCCGCCGCCCACCGCGCCCTGCAAGATGGCGTGCGGCTGGCCGGATACTATGTTTGGACGCTCATGGACAATTTCGAGTGGGCGTTTGGGTACAGTAAACGTTTTGGACTGTTCGGCGTGGACTATGAGACCCAGGAGCGGATCTGGAAGAAGAGCGCGCTGTGGTATCGCCAGGTGATTAAGGATCACGGAGTGCAGTGGGAGTAAACGGGTATGCCGGAGGGTGATCTGGACAACCCGGAGATTTCGATCACAGCACATACCGCATTACACTGGAGAATGAGGAACGCCGTTTCCGGTCAGAAAAGTTTACTCGGCGCCGGCCGGTGGGCTACAGAAAGCGTCACTCTTGATGACGACAGGAGTATTATAGGAAGGTCAAGACCGGAGGTAGAGTCGCGCAAGCTACTTCAAAGAAAGATTGATGGTGGTATAATGGGAGATGGTTTTCAACTTGCAGACCGGGAGTTTCAAGTGGAGGTCGTCTATAGGAACAGGAAGACCATGGAGATCCGGGTGCTCCCTTCCGGCCTGGTGAGAGTGGTGGCCCCCCGGGGAACCACGGACCGTTTTATCCGGAATTGCCTGGCGCAAAAGGCCGGATGGATCCGGGAGAAATTAGCTGAAGCGCAGGCCCGGGAGAGGCTGCGGCCGAAACGGGAGTATACCTCCGGGGAGGTCTTCCTGTTTTTAGGGGAAGAAATGACCTTGACAGTAGCCGGTAATGCGCTGCTTGCAAAAGCCACGGTGCGCCTGGACGGGCAGGGCACAGGCGCCGGCCGGCTGATCGTGGAAACTCCCGCCGGGGAGAGGACGGTAATCCAGGCAGCTCTGGAAGAATGGTATAGACAGAAGGCGATCGAGGTTTTTACGGAGAGAATAGAATTTTTTAGCGAGAGGATCGGCAAGAAACCGGAGCGGATTAAATTATCAAATGCCAAGAAGCGATGGGGGAGTTGCACCTCAAAAGGAACTGTCTTGCTGAACTGGAGAGTAGTCATGGCCCCGGCGCCGGTCATTGATTATCTGGTGGTTCATGAGTTAAGCCATCTCAAGCACTTGAATCATTCAGGCGCTTTCTGGCGGCAGGTGGCGGAAATACTCCCGGATTATCAGGAGTCAAAAGACTGGTTGCAGAAGAACGGTTATAAGCTTCTCTACTGATTGAGGAGTCGTTGGCGTTTGTCCGGCTGAAGCAACCGGTTTTACCAGCGGATTTCCAGGGTTTTGTTTTCTTGCGGATCTGTACAGGATAGACAGGATAAGATTAGTAATCAGTTGCCGAGGGCGACCGGCGGCCAACTGTTTTCCGTGAAAAAAAGGGTTTTTTCGCGCTGTGCAGAATTAAAAGAAATATTGGAAATGTTAATATTAAGTAAAAGATTTCCGTCCGATTCTATGTATCCGTGAGGTGTTTCCAATAGTACAGATAACGGTAGAAGAAGAGAACGATGGCGGCAGAGTGCGGAAAAGCCCGGAAACAGCAGATGATCAAGGGTATCTTATCTCGCTGAACTCCACAAAATTCTTGGCTGAGCTGCTCCGGAGCCCGCAAGAGAAAGACAATTTGGGAGCAGACTTTGACTTCATCAAATCCCGCTATTTACGTCCATGGCAGATATTTTGCCTCATCTTAATTATCGTGGCTGTGCTGGTTGTGGGCGTCACAGTTTTTACGGTCAGGTTTTCATAGAGTCACAGCCGGAGTGCGCCGCGCCGGGAATGACCAAGTTAGTGTAAAATTATTGTAGATTTGACGGAGGAGAGATCTATAGAAAAGAGAAGAGGAACCTCACATTCGCCTAAGAATGAAAACCCCCAGAAGGAGGCCGAGGTTCCTCATGGATTTAGTTCGTCTAGTAGAAGAAAA
>DATCJV010000049.1:0-29217 GCA_036562625.1 Bacillota bacterium
TTTTCTTCTACTAGACGAACTAAATCCATGAGGAACCTCGGCCTCCTTCTGGGGGTTTTCATTCTTAGGCGAATGTGAGGTTCCTCTTCTCTTTTCTATAGATCTCTCCTCCGTCAAATCTACAATAATTTTACACTAACATTCTTGCGATGCTTCGTTCTTACTTCCATGCTTGGATCAGTGTCCCAAGAGAAGAGTGCCTCTTGCCCATAGCAACCACCTGTCCCGCCCAAAATAAAAGTGCGCTTAAGCGCACTGAGGCCTGCCGTCGGGTATGGCCTTCAATTCATGTTGCTCCCGTTTAGATGAACTAGTCGGGTGCGAATCTTATCCTTGGCGTTCTTCATCGCCCTAAGTTCATATGGGTCTTTCTGCCTTTTTTTTGATAAATCAAGGCAGAAACTTCTTTTTTCGTGACCGTTGCTATTATAGCATTTAACCTGGTCTTTGTTCTCCGCATCCGCCACTTCCTTCACCTCCTTCAGTATTCTGGTTGGTGGTTGCTGCGGAGTCGGTATACCCTGCTGTGTACCCCGACTATGACTTTCCACCAATTTTCCATAGAAGAGTCTGTGACGCTCGAATATAATGATACTTGGCTATAATCCTTAAAAATTCTCATGAATCTTTTATATTAGTATCATATACAAATTATTCCCCATCAGTTAAAGTGTCCACCTGAAAATAGGCGATCAGCTCGCTGGTGGAAATTTTTTTCTCCTCAATGATCCGGGAGAGGATATGTCCCATGATTAACAGGTAAGATTCATCAATTGAGGAGAATCCTTCTTCATCCCTAGAATAAATCAGGACTGAAAGCTGACGCACTCCAGAGAAGCTGATTCGAAAGCCGATGGTATCTTCTACTGGCGCCGGTTCTTTGGTCAGCCAGGGCAAGAGCGGATGGGTCAAGACCCGGATCTCATCTCCATCAGCCAAAGTCACGCTGATGTTGTGCTCGGGGAAAGACTCCCAAAGAGCCCCTAATAGTTCACGGAGGATTAGGGAGCTCCCCCCCTTTTGCCAGCGTTCCATATTCATCCATTGCAGCACTTGGTTCCACCGATTCGCCTCTTCTTTGATGAGGAGTCCCACCTCTTCAGCAGTGATTTCACTGGAGGCCTTGGTCAGTTCTTCTTCCAGTTCTTTAGTCCACTGCACTCCTGTCCTGCTCACCCTGAAGACAGGGAGGAGTAAGCAGATTAAGAACACCACCAAACAGGCGGTAAAGAAAAGAGCCCGCACCATAATGACGAGGGAAGGCGCGTTTAAAACTTTATCCTGAAAAGAAAGGGCAGTATCATTTAATACCTCTTCAGTTACGATTAGGTCTTTTTTAGTGTGGAGCAGCAGCAGAGCTAACGCCGGCAGAAAAAGTGACCACCAGGCCAATAAACGATTGGTGGTAACCCATTTTTGAAAATTATAAAACCCTCTACCCACCTTCCTTCCCTCCGTCCTTTGGCTCTATTCTATGAGAACAGGGGATGGTTATATGATTCTTAACTACTCTATTCACAATGTATTCACCTTATGAAGGCTTATCCAAAAAAATATAAAAAAAAAGACAAAGCTTTCTTTAGTGGGTTGGTTTGTAAAGAGAAGAAACCCTCTTTCCTGCCTGCCTTTATTTGCTTATTGCTTATAGGTAAACTTCTTGAAGAGTATCTCGCGCAGAAGGGATAGGTTATGGAAGATTCTGATGCTGAAGGCAACTACGGCGCCGAGGTGAATATCGACCCCCAACTGGTCACCAAGATAAGCCAGAAGGACTGCCAGTCCTGCGTTAACAAAGAAACTAACCACGAATTTGGAGATAATGAACTCCCCTTCGGCTTGGGCCCTAAGGCCCCCGAAGATCGCGTCCAAGGTGGCTAAAATAGCCAACGCCGAGTATTTTGCGAAGGTGATTGGAATCTGATACGGTAAAAATAAAGCGATGCCCACACCTAAGGCCGCTCCCAAAAGCGGGATGAAGATCATCTGCTCTCCCCTCCATTCTCACGAAAATTCAGGAAATCGAAGAGATCCTCGAAGGGAAGAACCTCCCGTTTGTCCCCGGTTCCTTTCTCCTCTGCCGATAAGGCAGCCTCCAGTTCCTCTTCAGATACTACCGTGGCATACTCAAAAACAAGACTGCCTTTGAAGGCGGGGATATAGAGTTCGGACTTTTCTTCGATGAAGATTCCCAGTTCATAAGGGAGAATCTGAGTCTGGACATACCCCCCGGGCATGGTTAGAGCCGCCTTCAGTGTTTTCTGGTCGCCTATGGCCTTGATGATATATGGTGGAGCGATGCGTTTTGTATCTACCAAAATGGTGGTACCGGCGCAGCTCAGACCGGTCCGGGTGACTATTCTTTCTCCATTGATCGAGATTGCCTCTGCACCGGCGGCCCACAATTCATTGATCAATAACTCCAAGTGGTCATAGTGGATGATAAACAGGTTGGGATCTTCATATGCCCTCAATTCCCTGGAAGCATCGGTCAGGATCACCTCAATGCCCTCTCCCTTTAATGGATAAAGCCCGGAGGCCATGCGTAAGCTTCTGACTTCATCGTCTTTGTCGTACTCATGCAGATATCGCCGGAGTCTATTTACTTCATCCTCCAGTCGGGTCCGATCCGTCTCCAGTTTTTTGATTAAAGTGGCTAAGCTGTTTATATTCTTCGTTGGTAGGTTCTGTTTGATCTTGGTTTCCGTCCTGAGCTGAAATACTAAGAGCATTCCCAGGAACATTGAAGCCAGGCCTACACCTACCTGCCAGCTTCGTATCTGTATCTGCATCTGCCTCCGCCTTTCAGCGTTTGGTGTGGGAAAGAATCATCTCTACAGTTCGGTACGATGTTACGCTTATTCATTATATTACACAATCCTTTTTTCTGATGATGGAGGATCTTACCACACAAAACGCGTTTTGAAATTCCCGCCATTTCTGAAGTATTTCTTCAGAACCACCAAAATTCCTCTTCTAACGGGTTTCCCCTTCAGCGGAGAGTTTGATTGAGTCTGTTCCTTCCCTATGCCGCTTTACACCTGTTATTTCCTGTTACCCTCAACTAAGACCCGCTTTAAAATGTCCAGATTTTCCAGGGTCTTCCCTGCGCCCAGCACTACACAGGCCATCGGATCATCAGCCAGATTGACCTTCATCCCAAGTTCATTAGAGATTAACTGGTCCAGCCCGCGTAGTAGGGAACCACCCCCGGTCATTGTAATTTCCTTATTCATAATATCGGAGACAAGCTCAGGAGGAGTATGCTCCACCACTTGCCGAATGGCGTTAATGATCATCCCAACCGGCTCTTTCAACGCCTCCCGCATCTCTTCGGAGGTAAGCGTGATCGTCTTCGGTAGACCGGTGATTTGATCCCTGCCCCTGACCTCCCCGCTCAGTTCTTCCGGTAAAGGAAAGGCCGAACCCAGGCTGATCTTGAGTTCCTCGGCGCTGCGTTCTCCGATCATTAAATTATAATTTCTCCGAATAAACCTAGCGATCGCTTCGTCCAAGGCGTCGCCGCCCACCCGGACCGACAGCCCACTAACCACCCCGCCCAGGGAAATAACAGCAACATCACTGGTCCCCCCGCCGATATTAATCACCATATTGCCGATGGCCTCATGTACCGGTAGGCCTGCTCCGATCGCGGCGGCCACCGGTTCCTCGATCAGGTACGCCTCGCGCGCTCCCGCTTTGATGGAAGCGTCAATGACCGCGCGCCGCTCCACCCCGGTAGTGCCCGTGGGAATACTCACCACTACCCTGGGCTTGATAAAGATTCGTCCCCGGTAAGCGGAACGAATCAAATACTGGATCAATTCTTTGGTCAATTCAAAATTGGCGATTACCCCCTCCCGCATGGGGCGGATGGCCACAATATCTCCGGGAGTCCGTCCAATCATTTGCCAGGCTTCATCTCCCACTGCCAGGACCTGATTGGTGTTTTTACGAACCGCAACCACTGACGGCTCCCGGATGATGATCCCTTTGTTTCTGATATACACCAGGCAGTTGGCTGTTCCCAAGTCTATCCCTAAATCTTTAGAAAAGCGCCTCATCAAAATATGGTTCGGCATACGACAACTTCCTTCTTTTGCGCTTAGTAATCTTTAAAACGGATCTCCTTCATTATTCAACTCCGACCGGAACTCTTGTCCCATTTTGTAAATAGCCCTCTCCATGTCAAAATTGGAGAAGACCATCTCTTCAGGTTCGATGATTTTAATCTTCCGAAATTCTTCCCGCAAGACAAAAGGAAGCAGATCTTCCAGTGAATCCGCGCGGACGGTCAGCTCCACCGGCGCATAGGCCAGACGCTCTCCCTGCTCTGCTTCGGGGATGGTGTAGATCTCCTGATCAGCCTGGATCTCCTCTAAAGCCACTCCTTGCCATGGCAGATTCTTGAGCATAGCCACTCTTCGCTGCCGGATACTCTCCGCCACTTCCTCCGGTTTAGTCTTGCCAAAAGCCAAGGCGCCGAGGAAGGATTGACGGCCGGTCTCTCCGCGAAAGTCAAACCTGATCTTGGCTCTGATTGGGGAATAATCCCATGAATCACCTTTCTTTACCCGCAGCATCAACTTCCTCCTTCTTCACGATCTGGGATTCTATTGACTTCAGGAGGCGCAGTTCCTCACCGGAAAGGCGCCGAAAAGCGCCCGGCTCCAAATTGCCCAATTTAAGTGGGCCAATTGCGATCCGTTGTAAGGCGAGGACCGGATGGCCGATGGCCTGACACATCCGACGCACTTGTCTTTTCCGGCCTTCGTGAATCACCAATCTTAAAATAGCATTCCCTGCTTTATACGCAAATATATCTACTTTTGCCGGCGCGGTGAGGCCATCTTCCAATAGGATTCCTTTACGTAACGCAGTAAGGGCATCCGGAGAGGGTATACCTTTGACCACCACCTCATAGGTTTTTTCCACCTGATGCCTGGGGTGAGTTAGGGCATAGGCAAGTCCACCGTCATTGGTGAGCAGTAAAAGCCCGGTAGTGTTATAGTCTAAGCGTCCGACGGGGAACAGTCTGATCCCCTGTAACTGTGGGGCGTCTTTCAGCAGATCCAAAACAGTCGGACGGCCCTGCGGATCATGTACTGTGGTTACATAACCCTCCGGTTTATGTAGGAGGATATAGACCTTCTCCGCCTCCGGCCGAATGTTTCTCCCGTCGACCAGCACTTGATCGATTTCCGGATCGATTTTATGCCCCGGTTCCAGTACAACCCGGCCGTTGACTCTGACCCGGCCCGCAATAATCATCTTCTCCGCTTGCCGACGTGAGGCCACCCCGCACCGGGCCATAAATTTTTGCAGTCTCTCCATGCCATCACCTTTTTCCGCCAATATTGCCTTTCCTCATTACCTAAGGCTATAGAACAGCTGGGTACGGCGACGAAAAATGCCCCCTGCCGGGGGCATGCGTACCGAATCTGCCTGATCCTTTATTCTTCTTGATACTTAGGTAGTGTAAAATGGAAGGAACTTCCTTTGCCTTGTTCACTTTTTACCCATACTTTTCCGCCTAAATTCTCCACTATGTGTTTGACAATGGATAATCCTAAACCAGTTCCTCCCATCTCTCTAGAACGGGCCTTGTCAACCCGGTAAAACCGTTCAAAAATCCTGGGAATACTCTCCTGCGGAATACCGTAGCCGGTATCGGAGACAATAAACTCCATCATCGAACCCCGGTCTTTCTCCTCTACTTTGATGGAGCCTTCCGCCGGCGTATACTTTATAGCATTATCAATCAAGTTCACCAGCACTTCCCGAACTTGATCCTCATCGGCCCAGACCGCCGACGGACCAAGCTCCACGGAGAAGCTGAGGTTCTTCTCGGTAATGCGCGGTTGCAGTGTTTGCCTGACCTCTTCCACCAGTGGAGGTACAAAGGTGCGAGTTCTCTTCGTCTCGACCTGGCCTGACTCAATCCTGGACAGATCCAAAAGATCACTGATCAACCGGTTCAGGCGGTCAGATTCCTGATAGATAATGGTCAAAAACCTCTTGGTGGCTTCTTTATTCTCCAGCCCGCCGTCGAGGATGGTCTCGACAAAGCCCTTGATCGAAGTAATCGGCGTGCGTAACTCATGGGAAACATTGGCCACAAACTCAGTACGGACCGTTTCCAAATGCCGTAGACGGGTCAAATCTCTGACCATCGCCAGCACACCCTGAGTCTCCTCGCCTTCAGCCAGGCAGATGGGGGTCACTTCAAGTTTGATATATCTTTTTGCCCCGTGTTCCAACTGTATCTCCCTTGTCTGGGGTTTCCCCGTGACAAAGACCTGATGGAACAGTTCGGCCAACTCAAATTCTTTCCAAACCTCCCTGGGAAACTTGCCCAGAGCGGAACCGGCATCCAGTTTAAAGATGCGCTCGGCCGCGGGGTTAATAAAGGAGATCCTCCCTGTGGAATCCGTGGCCACTACCCCTTCCACCATACTAAAGAGGATCGACTCCACCTTTCTACGCGCCTCAATCTCCCGGTACAGCTTATTGTCCAGATACTCCAGGCGGTTGCCCAAAAAGACGATGAACTCCTTATAACCAAAGGAGAGCGGTTCGGCAGACGTCTTCTGTACCTGCTGTTGTAAATCACGAAGAGGATTAATAAATGAGCGTTTTAAAAAATACCCGACAACCACAAACCAGATCAGCAGAAGGACGGCAATTCCCGGTCGAATCCAAAACAACCGAAAGATGATGATCGGTAGGATAAATAAAGTTAAACCAAGAATGAACTGTGTTTGGAGTCGACGCATCCTTATGCCTCCCGAATTCTATACCCTACCCCGCGTACTGTCTCCAGCCAGTATGGTTGAGCCGGATCTTCCTCAATTTTTTGGCGAAGCCGCCGAACATGAACATCCACTGTCCTGGTGTCCCCGAAAAACTCGTACCCCCAGAGGTTTTCCAGTAAATATTCTCTGGAGAAGGCTCTACCCGGGTGTGAAAGTAACAAGTGCAACAGGTCAAATTCTTTGGGGGTGAGTTCGATCTCTTTCTGGTTCACCAAGACTTTATGCTGGCGTAAATCCATCTTAATCGGTCCCAAAATTATAGCCTCTTTTTCTTCAGATTCATTGAAGCTCTTGTCCACCCGGCGCAGAACCGCGCGTACCCTGGCCACCAGCTCCCTGGGAGAAAACGGCTTGGTAACGTAATCATCGGCCCCTGATTCGAGCCCTAAGACCCGATCAGCCTCTTCCGCCTTGGCGGTCAACATGATGATGGGTATATCCCGGGTAGTCGTATTCTGTCTCGTCCGGCGGCAAATCTCCAGCCCGTCTATGCCGGGTAGCATCAGATCCAGTAAGATCAGATCCGGATGTTCCGCTTGAATCTTTTGCCAGCCTTCCTCACCGGTTCTTGCCTTGGAAACCAGCCACCCCTCTTTTTCCAAATTATAAGAGACTAACTCCAATATATTAGACTCATCTTCCACGATCAGTATGCGCTCTTTGGACATATCCATCCCTCCTGTTTTTCCATATGTTAAGTCTATCCCACCGATTACTTGCTGTCAATTCCTTGTTCTGAAACACCTTCACTACCGGAAGTTCTCCTGCTTTATCCGGAAGGCAGGGCAAGCAAAGAAGAATAAAAAGCCCAGAAGAAAAGGAAAAGATAATGACGCAAGCAAGTCCTCCCTTCATTCAATATGTACAAAATGATCACCATCTTGATATAGAACAGTTTTGTGTTAACCAACTCTGATTTGCAGCGTAACTAAACCACCTATTAACAATTATTCTAAGTCTTCCCTGATAAATCCTGCGCAAATAGGATAAAAATGTCGTAAATCCCGACTCGCTGAAGAAAACAAGGTGCCAAAATATCAGATTATTTCAGTTGATCCTCAAAACACCTTGTGGAGGTAGAAAAACCGGCCGTGTAGACGGCCGGTATACACCTTGGATTACTACAACCACTTTTCCAGGCGGGAGACGATTTCCTTTTTCGGATAAGCCCCTACCATCTGATCCACAGGCTTTCCGTCTTTAAACACAATCAGCGTGGGGATAGACATGATATTGTAATTTGCCGAGATCTCCATATTTTCATCAGTATTCACTTTTCCAATCTTGACCCGCCCCTCATATTCTACGGCCAACTCATCGATGATCGGCCCCACCATCCGGCAAGGACCGCACCAGGGCGCCCAAAAGTCAACCAGCGCCACTCCTGAAGCATCCAAAATTTCACTCTTGAAATTGTCTTTAGTCAACGTCAATGCCATTTTATCCTCCTCCTTGCTTTAAGAAAATTTCTTAAATACCTCCATAAATTTGGCCAGGGCAGTATCCGGGTCTCCCCCTCTGGAAATCTCTTGTTTTATACAAGCACCCATCTGGTTACTGAGCATTGTCATCGCCACTTGCACCACTGCTGATTTCAAGGCTGCCAGTTGCATCATAATTTCTTGACAGGAACGGTCCTCCTCAATCATCCGTTGGATGCCCCGGGCTTGTCCCTCAATCCTCCGGAGACGCTTTAATAGGTTATCCTTTATTTCTCCAGAAAAACCCCATGCCTCTCCTGCCACTCTCAGCACCGCCTTTCTTACTATACCCCGTACCGTATATATAAATTATATGTCTTTCCTTTCTTGTTGTCAATCGGTCTTCTTGGAAAAAACGAATCTCCTCTTCTACCAGCCAGTACTCGGTTGAACTTCGTGCTACAGTAAAAAAAAAGCCTTAGGCTTAGCTAAGGGTGGTACATTGTTAAAAAAGCTTTAACCCGGTTAATTCCAGGTCTTTTTGATCTCTTTCTTCTCAGCATACCGCTCCAAAGCCAGATCAACCAATTCCTCAAGCAGTCTTTGGTAAGAAATCCCCGTAGCCTCCCACATCTTGGCAAACATACTAATCTGTGTAAAGCCCGGCATGGTGTTGATTTCATTCACCACCACCCGCTCATCCCGGTTCAAGACAAAAAAGTCCACTCTGGCCAAACCGGAACAGTCGATGGCCTTAAAGGCTTTAATGGCCAGATCTTGTATTTCTTTGGTCTTTTCCGGACTCAATGGCGCCGGGATCAGCAGTTTCGATTGGTTCAACAAATATTTGGCTTCATAGTCATAAAAATCGGCGCTCGAGACTATCTCTCCAGGCAGCGATGCCTTTGGCCGGTCATTCCCTAAAACGCTGCACTCAATCTCTCTCCCCTCGAGAAAGGCCTCAATTACCAGTTTCCGATCATACATAGCCGCCTTTTCCATGGCGGACTGCAATTCTTCCCGGCACCGGGCTTTACTAATCCCCACGCTCGAACCCATATTGGCCGGTTTGACAAAGCATGGGTAACCCAGCTTCTCTTCGATCTCCGCCACAATCTCCCGCGGGGCTTCCCGCCACTCCCAGCGTAAGTAGACCAGATAATCGCCGACAGGCAACCCCTCCATCTGAAACACCTTTTTCATCAGCGCCTTATCCATACCCACGGCTGAGGCTAAAATTCCTCCACCGATATATGGAATCCCGGCCAGTTCCAACAAGCCTTGAATACTGCCGTCTTCCCCCATTGGACCATGAAGTAAGGGAAAGACCAGATCCACTTCTGCTTTTAATCTCCCCAACAAAACTCCGGCCGGGTTGCTTACGATCCCATAGTCGATCTCTGCTTCCTGCTCACCTATAGGCTTCACCTGCAGATCCTTGGACTGGACCAAGCTCTGTGGTGATAAACCAGGAATCCACTGTCCGTCACGGGTAATCCCGATCGGGAGCACTTCAAATTTTGAGCGGTCAAGCGCTGCCATCACCGAGGCCGCTGATAAAACTGAAACCTCGTGTTCCCCCGATTGTCCTCCATAGATTAGAGCCAGTTTTCTTCCCATCGAACAGACCTCACTCCTTTTTATGCCTACCTACGGTTCAAGGCCGGGCGGTAGAACTTCCCGTGCCTTGTAGCCTTCCCCTCTTTGTTTTCATAATTCCGGCTGAACCAAGATTACCGGTATATTATACTATGGGAGAAACGGTATGGGGTTGACCGGTTTACCGTCTTTTCTCACTTCAAAATGTAGATGCGGACCGGTGCTCAGCCCGGTATTGCCGGATAAGGAGATGGTCTGCCCTTTAGTCACGATATCCCCTTCCTTCACCAGTAAACGAGAATTATGACCATAAGCGGTCGAGATACCGTTTCCATGGTCAATGGCGATAAAATATCCGTACCCGCCATTCCAACCACTGACCAGTACCCTGCCGCTATCGGCCGCCGCTACCGCCGTCCCGGTCGGCACCGCCAAATCGATGCCTGAATGAAACTTGTTCTTTTTCAAAATAGGGTGCATACGCCAACCAAAGTTGGAAGAGATCCGCGCCTTCACCGGCCAGATCATTTGCCCGGAACCCAATGCTTCTCCAGAGTGTTGCTTCCTTTTGATCTGTTCCTCAATCTCCTTGGAAGTCTTCTCCAGTTCATCCAAGGCGGTTTCGAGTTTTTTCCGGTCACTCTGGATGATTTGGAGTTCCCTTTTGGCCTTGGAGATTAGGACTACCTTTTGCTCTTGGTTCTTGGCTGCTTGTGTTTTTAACTTATAATAATTGTTCCGCTGGTCCTGGAGGCTTTCCTTTTTTACCTCGTACTCTTTTTGTTTGGCCGTAATCTCTTCTCTAGTCGCCTCCACCTCGTTGAGCAAAAGTAAATCATTACGCAAAAAGTAGGATATTGCCTCAAATTTACTGACAAAATCAGCGAAACTCCTTGCGGAGAGCAACCCTTCAAGGTAACCGGAGAATCCATATTTATACGCTGCCACCAAACGCTGGTTCAACAGATTTTGTCTATTATTGATCTGCTCCTCCAGGATGCGGCGTTCCCGTTCAATCTCCGCCATTTCCTTTTCCAATTTGGCGATATTTTGTTCCGCTGATCTAAGTTTGGCGTTGAGATACTCCAGATCCCGCTCAATCCGATCCAGCTCTTTTTGGGCTTTAGTCAATGAGTTTAATACGGACTTTTCCTGCCGCTTCTTTTTGGTCAATTCTTCTTTGGTATCGGCTATTTGATTGTTTATAGCCTCCAGATCTTGTATACTCGCCAACACAGAAGGGGCTTTCACTAACACCACAGAAAAAAAGGATAAAAAAAGGAGCATGATCATTAATCCTGCACGCGAAAACCTCATTGCGCTCACCCTTTTTTTAACGTTCCATCCATCGAGAATAATCGCTGCCGTTATAGTATTTTCGCTATTGCCTCCTTTGATCCTGCTAGGATTAGACCCATTTTTCACCCTTCCACTCCTGATCCGGTCACAATCAACCTGTTCGCTTTTACTTTGCCTCCATATATTTTACGCCGGTAAAATCAGCATATAAACGATCCAGAGCCACCAGATCTTCCCTGTTAATCTCCTGCAGATCCTTTTTCCCCAATGCCCTGGCTAAAACGATCATCTCCTCCAAACAACTGTGAAAGTAATTACTCAGGGTTTTGGCGCCCTGCTCCACATCATATTCTTTGACCTTCCTCCCATTGTAAAACAGAATTTCCGTCGGCGGCTCCCAGGGGATGGTCTTGGTCACTTGAACATTGGACATGGTCAAAGCAGCGATCGTGCCGATAATTACCGCATCCGCGCCCAAAGCCAAACATTTTAAAAAGTCGCCCGGTGAAAACAGCCCGCCGCCGATGATCAGGGAAATTTGGTCGCGTATGCCCCTCTTCTGTAAATGGCGATCAGCCCGACACAAACAAAGCAGAGTAGGTAGGCCCATATCATCCAGTATAAGACCGGGACCACCATGGGTACCGCCTTCCTTGCCGTCAATGACGATTACATCGGCGCCTCCGTCGATGAGCACATCCAATTCTTTCTCTAAGTGATGGGTTCCACCAATCTTTACCGCAATGGGAACACCCCCGGTCACCGCCTTCAGTCCTTCAATTAATCTCCGCCAGTCCGTAAAGTCTTCCACCTCCGGCAATCTGGCCTCTGTCAACACGTCCAGACCGGGAATGGCTGAAATTCTTTCGGCGAATTCCGCAGTTACTTTATAGCCGGGGATCCGTTTCGGTGCTGCTCCCCATCCTCCCTGCCCCAAAACGATTTCAATCATATCCGCCTGTCTGAGCACTTCTTCAGATTTTGCCCAATAACCCCTGCTGTATTGGAGGATATACTGATCCGCCACCGCCCTAACTTCGGGTAAAAAAGGTCCGCTCCCTGTATTGACCGGCGTCCCAGTTAGCACGGAGTTTCTGGCCAGGGCTAGCTCGGTTTTTAAGCTGACCGCTCCACCATAAGCCCAACCGCCAACCATGACCGGCATTCTGATGATCAACGGTTTTTTTGCCTTCGGACCGAGCACCACTTCGGTCTTGACCGGTGTGGAGGCAGGTAAAGGCGGTCGGGTGAAACACACCGGGTTGAATTGAATACGATCCAGGCAAAAAAAACGACGGTTCGTCCCGAACGGCCGATCCAGACTTTTGCCGCTGTTCGCGCGAAAACCGGCTTCCATAAAATCGCGCAGCCCAATCTTCTTGATTAGGGTGAAATACTCCAGGAAGGGCCCGTTTTTAACCAATTGTTTCAGAGTACTCTCCATTCTTCGCTTACCTGCTAAAGCCAAGAGAAGCAGCCCAATCCTGAGGCCCAGAAGACTACCGGCCAGTAACACCAGGGTTATCACTTCCATCCGCTTACACCACCATCCCCTGTGGAGGAAAGAAGGCCAATTCCGCTCCGCTCAACTGTGCCATCTCCGGAGTAAGCGCGGCGATGTCTGCCAGGGAGAGCTCTTGCAGAGAAGTTAACCCCAGGTTCCGCATACCTAATTTGATTTCAGCATGACAGCTTTTTAAAAAGTTGGCCACACTCTGCGCCCCCTGATCAACGGAGAACTTCTTGTGCAGCTTCCCTGTGTCATATAGCAACTCCGTAGGCGGCTCCCAGGGCAAGACTTTGGCGCTCTGGGTATGGGCCATGACCAGTAACAAAATAGTACCGAGCGCCACCGCATCCGCTCCCAAGACTAAAGCTTTCAGTACTTGTCCGGGATTATAAAAACCGCCGGAGACGATTAAGGAGACATCCTCAGTCAATCTGCGGGTTTGCAGAAATTTAGCGGTCCGGCAGAGCGCCGGCAGGGTCGGTAACCCGCAATCGTCAGCAGTAATTCCCGGACCGTAAGCGATTCCCGCTTCGGCTCCAGCGATACTGAGAAAATCAATATTAGCCTCGGTGATGACGGCCAACTCTTCTTCCAGTAAGTTGGTGGCGGCGATCTTCACTCCAATCGGTACGCCATTGGTGACTCTACGCAGATAGTCCACTAAATTTCGGAGTTTTACCCTATCATCCACCCCGGGGAGACCCGCCTCTTCCAACAAGTCCTGCCCTGGCCTTAACCTCATGTAATCACGGAATTCCGGACTAAACTCCTCATATTTGTGGAGCACGGGAGCGGATCCGTAAGCCCCATAGCCCAGCTGAATTTCAATGGCATCCGCCTGCCTGAGAACTTCTTCCTCTTTCCCCCAATTACCCCTGTGGTACTGGATAATCAGCCTTTTCGTGTACTTTCTTTCTTCAGGCAAAAAAGGGCCTGAGCCGGTATTGGTGGCTGTCTTCACCAGATCCGCCGCTTTTGCCAAGGCGACTTTAGCCGGTAAGGAAAGTCCCCATCCGTAACCCATTCCCGCAATCATCAGCGGGAGATCAATCACCAGCGGCCGTTTGGCTTTGGGCCCGATCGTCACCTTAGTGTCGATCTCCACAGATTCGACCACCGGTTTTCTGACAAAATAGACTGTGTTCAGGGTGAGTTGATCCCAGTCCGATAGCCTCTTCCCGGCGCCGAAGGGACGCTTCAGGATCCCACCGCTGCTTCCTCTGAGATCTCCCTCGATTAAGTTCTGGACCCCCACTTTGGAAATGACATTATACATCTCAAAGATATTCTCGGGATAGGGGTCTTTGATTAAAGTCCGGATAAACCTGTCAATAAAAAAATTAAGCAAAGGCCGCCATATTAGGAGGGCCAGCAAAGAAAAGGCCAGTAAACTCCCGAGTAATGCCAGAAAAAAATAGACCAGCATTATATAATATACCCCCAGTCATCTCTCATTCTGCTTCGTACTGGGACAGGTTAAGGGACGCTGGCCAGACAAATCAGGCGCTCCACACCAGGAAATTCCCAAACAGGAAGCGATCTCTTTGCTACCGGTGGAAAGGTCTTCCTTACCAACCTCCCGCAAGTGCGCCCGGCCTAAACATAACGCAATTTCCTGCATCTCCCTGCTCGCCTTTTGCAGATAGTCCCGCACCCTTTCCGCTGCAGACGGAATGTCAAGTCCCCGTCCGAGTTTATCCTTGATCCACCGTAAAGAAAAGCGGAGAAATCTTCTCCCGTCCTCACCCGCGCAGAGCGTATTCAAAGCGGCGGTACCGATGAAAACCGCATCCGCGCCTAAGGCCAACGCCTTCAGAAAATCCGCCGGAGTCCGTAGACCACCTCCGGCCAACAAGGAAATCCTGCCGGCCAGTCCCTGCTGGCGAAGATATCTTGCGGCCCGGTTAACCGCATGGAGGGTGGGAATCCCTATTTGCGCGGTTGGCGCCGTCGGATCTCCCTCTCCGGCTTCCATCCCGTAAATAGCAATGTAATCCGGCTGAGCGCCGGTGATGATCTCCAGTTCCTCTTCCAGACGCTGGCTGGCGCCGATCTTTACTCCCACCGGTACTCCACCGCTCTTCTGGCGCAAGCCACTGATTAAGCCTGCCAAGTCCGCCCGGTCCTTTATGCTCAATAATTTGACGGGAATAACCGCCGGTTCTCCGGGCTCAGCCCCTAATAGGGCACGAAGTTTCTTGCTTCTGGCCAGCCGCGGCGGGGGGATATTTACCGTCATTGACCCGCAGGGACCATGCCCCAATTGAATTTCGACCGCATCGGCCGCGCTTAAGGCCGCCAAGTCTTTATCCCAGCGTCCCCTGGCGAACTGGACGATTAGCTTCTCCGCCGCACTCCGTTCCGTCGTAAGCAAGGGGCCGTTTCCTGTATTGGTGGCTGTCCCGGCCATAGTAGCCCCCAGGGCCAAAGCCTGTTTTGCTTCTGCGCGCAAAGCGGTCTGATAACCCATACCACCGAGGAGGACCGGGATCTGCAATTTCAAAGGTTTTTGGGCACACGGGCCAATCGTCACCTCGGTACCGATTTTTCGGGCCAGCAGTTCTGCCGGATGACGAAGGTAGACTGGGTTAAAAAAAAGTTGGTCCCATAAAGAGAAGGCAGGTGTTCTCTCCCGGACACGGCCTTCCTTTCTTTTCCAAGTTTTTAAAGCTTGATCCGTATAGCACCAGGCTCGCCTGCGCCGTTCTATAGAATCTCCCGATCTAAACGGGCTTTGCCCCATCACACCTGCGGTCCCCAGTACCGCCCCACTGATCCCTATGCCAAGTAAAACTAGGCAGAACCGGAAATCCAATGTTCTTCCCTCCTCAGTCCCTATTTTAACCACTTTTCGCCAATCTAACCATCAACCCAAATTTATTCCACAATTGGCATGTACCTTTATTTCCCACCAGGAAACCCCTGCTCAGGTTAGAATTATTCATTCAATAACAAAACTGTAAGCAGAGGGAGGTTATACGCGGAAGACCAAAAACCAGAAATTTATGTTCCTTAAAAAAATACAGAAAGGGAGTGTAGAATGACTGCCAAAAAAGCAAAAATCTTTCTTAGCTTAATGATCACCGGTGGGCTGTTGGCATCCTTCTCTACCTCGATTAGCGCCGGAAGCTATCAGGTGAAACCGGGAGATTCCCTATATAAGATCTCCAAGGCTTTTGGCACGAGTATCAGTTCTATTCAAAGTGTAAACCAATTATGGTCCTCCACCATTTATCCGGGTCAGATTTTAATCATTCCTGAAACCGGGCAATCCGGCTCCGCCAAATATACGGTAAAGTCCGGTGATACTCTTTATTTAATCGCCCAGCGCTTCAATGTAACCGTGAGCCAGTTGCGTTCGGCCAATGGGATCTGGAATGATTATCTATGGGTTGGACAAACCCTCTATATACCCAAATCAACTTCTGGTTCATCCGGGAGTGGACAAGACTATTATACAGTGCGCTCCGGAGACAGCCTGTATCTAATCGCCAACCGATTCGGAACCAGTATCAATGCGATTAAGTCTGCAAATAACTTATATAACAATACGATTTATCCCGGACAAATACTACGCATTCCACAGACGCAAAATGTGCCGCCGGCAAGCCCCTCCTTCTCTGCTTCAGACATCGAGCTCTTAGCCAGACTGGTACGGGCCGAGGCGGAGGGGGAACCCTATGAAGGGATGGTCGCCGTAGCCGCCACCGTACTCAACCGGGTGGCAGACCCGCGTTATCCCAACAGCATCCCTGGGGTCATCTACCAAGTGGTCAATGGCGTACCCCAATTCAGTCCGGTCATTGACGGTAGAATCAACCTTCCAGCTACCGCCACTTCGCGAAAAGCCGCTCAGGATGCGATCAACGGCTGGGATCCCTCCTACGGAGCAACCGGCTTTTATAATCCGGCAAAGACTACAAATTGGTGGGTAAAATCTCAGCCTACCACAACCAGAATCGGCGACCACGTCTTTTTTAAGTACTAAATAATAAAAGAGGTTGTCCCGTTGTCTGCCTCTTTGGATCCAAAAAGTCCACTGAGACAATGGGAACAACCTCTTTTACATAATTTAAAAAACGGACGGGATCGTATCTTATATCCGTTCCAGCGAAGCTGTGGTGAGACTACTCACCCAAAAAACTTTGGTTGAGCAGTTTATCGACAGGCGTTTCCTTCTTGATGAACCCCATCTCCAGCATCAGTCGTTGAGAATCATGCCAGGCCTGGGGATCCGAATACCCTAAGCCCCGCCGGTTGGTATATTCATTCTCCCAAAGTTTCAGGGAGGCCAAGAAGACTTGCTTTTCCAAGACCGCTTGCTTTTCGCCAAGTTCTGGTAGGTAGGAGAGGGTAATTTTAAAAGCCTCCTCCGGATGGGCCAACGCATATTGCATTCCTTTTCGTGTTGCCCTGACCATCGCCCTCACCTTCTGCGGAGCGAGGGAAATCTGTTTTTCTCCGGTAATTAACCCATGTCCCACTAAAGAAAAATACTCCCACGACGGAATCTCCGTAATTCTATACCCCTCCGCCCGGAGCTTCTGGGGTTCATTATTGGTAAAGACCACTACCGCGTCTACCCTGCCTTGGGTCAATGAGGCAATCTGCGTGTATCCTATATCCACCAGCTCCACAGCGGACTCTTTGATTCCGGCTGCTCTTAAGATAGCTTTGGTCGCCAATAGACTGGTGCCGTAAAGGGGTAACCCGATCTTCTTTCCTTGTAAATCCTGAGGTTTTCTTATCCCCGCCTCCTCCAGCGCTACCACGCTTGGGGGGAACTTCGTAAACAGACTCAATAGATAAGTAACAGGTATTCCTTGACTGCGGGCGGTGATTACTTGATCGCCCCCGGCTACGGCAAAATCCAGGTGGCCGGCGCCCACCAATTGCAGAGCGTCAATATCCATTCTGTAATCAAAGTTAACTTTTATTCCTTCCTCTTGAAAAAAACCTTTCGCTTCCGCCACATACCATGGGGCAAACTGTACATTTGGAATATAAGTCATGGCCAACGTAACTTCTTTCAGTTCCGGCCCGGACAGAGCTAATCCGCAGCCAAACAGAAGGAAGAAAGCAGATATGATTAGGAGAAACGTCTTTTTGTTCATCTACACTCACCTCCTTTTTTTAATCTTACCCAAATCGAACTAGAGCCACTGTCGTCTCTATCTTTTCCTCTTCCAAGGTATCGCCAAATATTCGGCAATGAAAAAAAGCAAATAAAATCCGATCCCCAGGACCGCCAGAGCGATAATGGCGGCAAAAAGAAGAGGAGTATCAAAAGATCCCCGGGCAAAATTGACGATATAACCTAAACCCTTGCCGGCGCCGGCAAATTCCCCTGATACGGCGCCGATGACCGCGAGGGCGCCCCCTAGCCTTAATCCGCTAAAGATGTAGGGTAAGGCGGAAGGGAATTCTAACTTAAAAAAGATCTGCCATTTAGTCGCCCCCATGATCGCCAATAATTCACGCAAACGCGGATCAGTACTGCGTAGTCCGGCAATACCGGTGGTGAGCACTGAAAAAAAAGTAATCAACGCCGCGACCAGCACTTTAGAGACAATTCCAAAGCCAAACCAGATCACCAGTAAGGGGGCTAAAGCCACAATCGGAACCGCCTGTATCCCTACGAAATAAGGGGTTAGTAACCGCTCAAGCACGGGTTTTTTGGCCAAAAAGTAACTGACCGGCAAAGCGCTCAACGCGCCCAGGCAAAACCCTCCACCTGCTTCCCCCAGGGTTGTAAGGAAATGCATAAAAAAGAGTTGCGGCTGGTTAAAGAATTCCAAGCTCCGTTCCCACACGAGACGGGGCGAAGGAAGAATAAACGGGTCGTAAAACCCGGACAAATATTGCCATAAATAGAGAAAACCCGCGATCCCCACTGGGAGTAAAAAATACTCATAGTACCTGCTCATTACAGACTTTAAAGCACTTTTACCCCTTGCTCTTCCCGACATGCTTCCTCACCCCACCCTTCCTCCAGAAGTTCTTGAACCTGCCCTACCAAGCGGCTAAATTCGGTTGTCCCCACTAGTTTTAATGTCCGGGGAAAACCCAGATCAACCCGGATCTCACCAATCACCCGTCCGGGCTTTTCTCTCATGACCAGCACACGATGGGATAAAAACACCGCCTCAAAAATATTGTGGGTCACCAGTAATACCGTGATCCCGGTTCGCTCCCAAATTCGTAGAAGTTCCAGATGAAGCTGGCTCCTGGTAATGGCGTCCAAAGCGGCAAAAGGCTCATCTAAAAGCAGCAGCCGTGCCTGGCCGACCAAGGCCCGGGCTAAGGCAGCCCGTTGCTTCATGCCTCCGGATAACTGGTGAGGGTATTTATCCTCTACTCCGGTGAGATTAGCCAAGGCCAAGGCTTCTCTGGCCTTCAAGTAAGTATCCTTCTTCTTGCCCGCGCTCAGCTCCAGCGGAAGCCGGACATTATCCAAGACCGTCCGCCACGGTAATAAAAGAGCGTCTTGCGGAACCAAACTCAACCGGGTCCAACCCGGGATTTTATTCTCCCCAAAGACTTTAATCTCTCCGGCTATCGGTCTGAGAACACCTGCAATCAACCGGAGCAGGGTCGATTTCCCACAGCCGCTCGGTCCCACCAAGCTGACAATCTCTCCAGCGTTAATCTGCAAGTTTACTCCCGCCAGTTCCGGGAGTCCGTCGTCCTCAAAGGCAGAGGCCAAATCGATTACTTCAACCACTTTTTCCCCGGACGCCACCTTTCTCACCTCCCGTAATCCAGATCCTGTAGTCATCATCATGCGGAGAAAATAAAATACCCTGAAACAAGTCAGGGCATGCAAAATAAACCTTCTTTCATCCGGACTATACCGTCGGTTCTGGATTTGCACCAGATCAGCTCAGTCTTACCTGAGGTCGTGGACTTGGGCCCATCAGCCTTCACCACCGGTCGGGAATTGTGTATTGCCATCGTACGCGGCAATCACGCACCCTGCCCTGAAGGAAATGGTCTATGCAATTGTCTTAAACATACACGTCTATACCTAAGTTTACTTTAATTATATGCCAGACGCCAGAGATTGAAAAGTAAAGTGTAGGTAAATGCGGACTAGATCTTGACTTCCAATACGGCAACAGGTTTACCCACACCCTCCTTCTCAAAGATCGTCCGGAAACTGCCGGCCGGTAAATATTTCCGTTCGATCCTAATCGATAAGCCGGGGTGGGTCAGAACCTGCTTGACAACTTCCCCCGGTAACGGGGTTTCCTCTCGATAACGAATAATGAGTTCCTGCCGTTGTAAACTAACCGCCACCGGTAACAACCGGTATCCCCCGCTTGGACGGCGCCCGGCGGAGATGAGAAACTCCAGTTTGTCTTCGTCCGGGGAAGCGCCGGCCAACAGATCGCTGGACGACAGCACCTCATGCGCGGGTTCCTCTCTCCCTTCTGTGCAGCAATCTTCGTAGGGGATAGGCTTACCTTTTAGATCCTCTTTAAAAACAAAATCCGACTTTAACCCCAGGCTAAAGCAGGAAAGAAGGGTGGTAGCCACTTTCTTCTTGATTTTTCTTTGTATTTTCTGCCAAGGACTACCGTTTGCCTCAATTTGCCTGTTCACCCGGGCCAATCCCAAGACCAACCTGGCTAAACGGTCCGCATTATGCCGCACTAAGCCGTTGGTTTGTAACAGGAAGTCCACAATCGGCACTGAACCAAGGCGGGAAATCTTTTCCCGGTCCGGCGCCACCGGAATAGCTCCCTCCTCGGCATAAGTCATCCGCACCTTCTCAGGTACAGGTTGATTATTTACAATTACATAATCAATGAGGTTCTCTCCAATATGATCGATCAAAGCCCGTAAATGGTCTGAAGCGGTATAGCCGGTTGTTTCTCCCGGTTGCGTCATTACGTTGCAGATATAAACTTTTGGGGCATTGGTTTTATGGAGGGCCTCAATAATTCCTTCCACCAGAAGCGGCGGAATTACACTTGTATAAAGGCTACCTGGGCCTAGAATCACCACATCCGCTTCTTCGATGGCCTTGATCGCCTCAGGAAGAGCTTTGGCGCCGGCCGGTTCCAAATATACACGGCGAATGGAAGAAGGACTCTTGCCAATAGCCGATTCCCCGTTGATCTTTCTTCCGTCGTTCAGCTCGGCATTAAGTTGCACGTTCTCCAAGGTTGCTGGGTAAACCCGGCCTTTCACCGCTAAAACTTGACAGGAGGCTTCGATTGCCTTTTCAATATCTCCGGTAATCTCAGTCATGGCCGTGATAAAGAGGTTACCGAAGCTATGGCCGGAGAGTCCGGTTCCCCCATTAAACCTATACTGCATCAACCGTTCCATCAGGGGTTCCAGATCAGCCATGGCAATCAAGCAGTTGCGGATATCTCCCGGGGGCAGGATCCCGAATTCCTGTCGTAACCTGCCGGAGCTACCGCCGTCATCAGCCACGGTGACAATGGCGGTCAAGTTGTTCGTGACTTTCTTCAACCCTCGCAACACAGTGCCTAATCCCGTTCCGCCACCTATGATCACGATCCGGGGCCCGTTTCCCGATGGATGAATAATACTCTCATCAGTCCCTGTGGGTGTCCAGGTGATCAACTGCCAAAACAAAATTTGTGTGTAATAACCTCCTCCAACCAGGGCGATTAGAATCGGAAAAAGGCCGTACCAGCGGAATTTTTCACTAAGTAAAACGACTAAGAGCCCGATCACTACGAGAAAAACAGTAGTAAAAAACCAGATTAACCACTTCCGTTTTAACCTGTCCAATCCGCTCCTAGCCATTCCTTTTCCCCCTCACCAAAACAATGGAATAAACCCGATCCGGTTTAAAACGAAGATGAGCGCCAGTATTCAAAAGAGAGTTACTCAAATATCTCTGTGCTCTACTACGGCTTTATAACCCTTGGCGCATAAGAACTTCCCCAATTGATTCGCAATTGCGACCGAGCGGTGTCTGCCCCCTGTACACCCAATACCGATAATTAATTGGGTCTTCCCCTCATTGATGTATTGCGGCGCTAAAAACCCCATGAAACCATAGAGTTTACGCAAGAACTTCGATGTGACCGGCCATTTCAATACATAGTCTTCTACTTCTTTATTGTTACCGGTCAATCCTTTTAATGAATCAACGTAAAACGGGTTGGGGAGGAAGCGCACATCAAAGACGAGGTCTGCATCGAGAGGAATCCCGTTCCGGAAGCCAAAAGAGACGATATTAAAGATCATTCTTTGTTCTTCCACAACCTGGCTGTACTTCTCCACAATCACCTCTCTCAACTGCCGTACCGTCAGGTTGCTGGTATCCACGATCAGGTTGGCCTTTCCTCTAATCTCCTCTAGCTTGGCTTTTTCCGCCCTAATCCCGTCCAGAATTCCCCCTTCGTTGGAAAGGGGATGGGGACGCCGGGATTCTTTAAACCTGCGTACCAACACCTCTTCAGCGGCTTCCAGGAAGATCACTTCATGAGTCAGGTTGTTCTGCTCCAGTATTTCCAGGGAAGAAGAGATGCTGTTAAAAAAGTCACCGCCCCGCACATCTACTACTAATGCTATTTTATTGATCCGCCCTTCGGATTGTGCACAAACCTCAGCGAACTTCGGAATTAAAACCGGGGGAAGGTTATCGACACAAAAAAAACCCAGATCCTCAAAGGCCTTCATTGCCTCGGATTTTCCCGCGCCTGACAGCCCGGTAATGATCACAAACCGTATGAATTGCATGGTCGATGCTCCCCTCAGATGCCGTTTATTATTAACTCCGTCCGGTATCAGCTTATTGTTACATAACCTTCTTCTTGAAAAAGAAAAATCCTTTCGGAAATCATTGGTAAATCACTATGTAAAGCAAATTTCTATTTTTTCCGCTCCGGGCCCCGCCTGAATCGAAACTGGAAAGGGTTAAAAAATGCCATCACTATACGGAAGACCTCTGGACTAAGTTCAGAGGTCTTTTCGCAAACCGTTATGGTACAGGTAGATATCTCTTTTTAGGCCTATCTTTCCCTGCTAAAAGCCTTCCATTGGGCAGACGAAGGAAGCCCCTACCGAATCTGCAACTCGTTGATGCGTCCCATGTACATTTCAGCCAAAGCGTCTGCTGCTTCTTTAGAGGTAGCCTCGGTATAGATCTGAAATACTGGATCTTCGGCGTCAGGCAAGACTAACGCCCAACCTTGGTCGTGGAAGACCTTCAAACCGTCTGTGGTTTCGATCTCATGCTCTTTGCTCTCTTCAAAAAGTGTCCTCATAATCCTGCCCTTATCCTCCCAAGAACACTGCACTTCTTTTTGAACCGCATAGAAGGAAGGGAGCTCTGAGACGATCTGCGACAGGCTCATCTTCTCCTTGGCCAACAACTCCAAGATTTTAGCCAGTGAAAAGACGGGGTCAAAGTCGGGTTGAAAATGGCTCTTCCCATCCTGTCCTAGAAAGATCTCCTCCGTCACTACCCTCTCCATTAAAGATCTGGCATTGGCCTTGGTCCGGACTACGTTGCCGTTGTGTTTTTCCGCCAGTTCCTCAATGGCTCGCGAAGCATAGACCGGCACGGCCATGGTGGGCTTTTGTGAGTGCTTGAAGACTAAAAGAGTGAGTAAAGCCGTAAAACACCGGTCATCAAGGCGGTGGCCTTTTTCATCGATAAGAATGAGCTTTTCCGTATTTTGGTCAACCACAACCCCCAAATCCACGTCTTCTTTTGGCATCAGCGCCGAAACTTCTCTGATGGCTGCGGAGACCTCCTCTTTTTCCTGATGTGCCCCGGCCACAGCAGCGCCAGGACCGCAGTACCGGACAGTACAGCCCAACTTCTCCAAAACGGTGGGTAATAGTAAAGATAAACAGGAGGAATCAGGCTTTATTATTAATTTAAAGGCGGAATTTCTAATCTTCTCCACATCAACAGCGCTTAGCATCTTTTCTACATAGTCCTCCAAGAGACGCGGCACATAGGCCAACCCGCCCATCTTATCCCGGCTTACCCGGCGGAACTCTTCGGTAAAGAAAGCCTGCTCCACTTTACGCTGGGTGTTGCGGTCAATATTCAACCCTTGCCGGTCAAAGAATTCAATTAAAACATTCTCCTTATTAGTTGGGGAAATACGCAGATGCACCCCGGCGTCCGCCCCTAAGGTCACTATGGCATACCTGGTGACCGCGGTGGAAAGGGTTCCCAGGTCAAATACGTCGATCCCGCAGCCCATGATTCCGGCGATCAAGGCCTGCTTCAGTATTCTCGCGGGTGGACAGCTATCCACTCCGACTACTACCCGTTGACCTTCCGTGAGGTTAGTTCCAAAAGCTGCGCCAAGCTTTGCGACGAATTCCGGCGTGAGTTCGATGTTGACGGTTTTGTCCACTCCCAGGTTCCCAAAGAGGTTGTTACTGCATGATGTGCCCCAGACCAGACTATTGTTAACTACTGAGCCGCTTTCTATATACTTGGCTGGCCAGACTTTTACTCCGGGTTTCAATAATGACCTGGCGCCTACCGTACAGCCGTCGCCGAGCACCGCTCCTTCATAAATGGTGGCCTTGTGCTTGACATGGTTATAAGAAGCTAAAATCGCCCCTCTTGCTTCCGAATAAGCGCCTAGATAAACGTGGTTCCATAATATACAACGTTTTACTGTGGCTTCCTCCTCCAAGAAACTATAATTGCCCAAGACAGAAAGAGAGCCAACTCTCGCCCCCTTTTTCACCCGGCAATACTCTCCCAAGAGCACCGGAGGTTCCAGCACAGCCCCGTGCTCAATCTCCGCGCCCTCCCCTGCCCAAATCCCAGGGGAAATTTCATGGCCGGGAATGGGAAGTCTAATCCTACCGCTTAACATGTGGTAGTTCGCCTGCCGGTATTGCTCTAGGTTGCCCACGTCCGACCAATAACCGTCCGCCACATATCCGAAGAGCGGTTCTCCCTTGGCCAGCAGTTCGGGAAAGAGATCTTTGCTGAAATCAACCGGTTTGCCCTTGTCGTAGTAAGATAAAATCTCGGGTTCCAGAATGTAGATGCCTGTATTTACTGTATCGCTAAAAACCTCGCCCCATCCCGGCTTTTCCAAAAAACGGCGGATTCTGCCCTCTTCATCCGTAATTACTACACCGTACTCCAGAGGCGCCTCCACTTTTGTCAAGACTAGAGTGGCCAAGGCCTTTTTTTCTCGATGAAAGTCAATGGCCGCCTCCAAATTAATATCGGTTAAGGCATCGCCACTGATTACCAAGAAGGTTTCATTCAGAAAATCCGCGGCATTCTTAACACTGCCCGCTGTCCCCAAAGGAGTTTCTTCCACAAAGTACCGTAAGGAAACCCCATAGTCGGCTCCATTTCCAAAGTAGTTTTTGATTATCTCCGGTAAGTAAAAGAGGGTGACTCCGATCTCTGTCAGGCTGTATCTACGCAGGAGGTTTATTATGTGTTCCATCATCGGTCGGGTGGCAATCGGAACCATCGGTTTGGGAATTTTACAGGTCAAGGGACGCAGCCGTGTGCCCTTTCCCCCGGCCATAATTACTGCTTTCAATTGAACGCCTCCTTTTCAGAATGGTAAGTGCTTCTCTGCTCCAACCCAGTATTACGCTGGTCGTACGTATAGCGGCTGTTTGCCATGGACTTCCGCTCCGTATTCATCCAGGCGGATTTCTGCTCGGTCGCTTTCTTCTCAAGTTCAGCCTGGAATCTCCAGTCGGAATGCTCATATTCCGCCCGCACCTCTTCATAGACACTGATTGTCTCTTCCGCAATCTTATCCCAGCTATACACGGTTTCCACCTCCGCCCAAGCCTGCCTCTTCATCTCCTGCGCCTGCTCGGGATGGGTAAGCATCCAAATAATATTATCCGCCAGTGAATCCGGGCTATTGCTAAAGGCTTTCAACCCATTTCTCCCATGATGCACCACCTCCCCCAAACCTCCGGTGTCAGTGACTACTACCGGAGTTCCGGCTGCCATCGCTTCCAGGGCCACAATGCCAAACGGTTCATAAATGCTGGGAAAGACCGCTATCGCGGCGGTGTTAAAGAGAGCGTTCCTGATCTGATCGTCTATATATCCGGTAAAATAGACCCGCTCATATATACCCAACCGGCGGGCTTTCTCCTTTAAATGGGCTTCATATGGACCCTTTCCGGCGATGACAAACTTGACCTCATTTACTCTGCTCAAGACCTTGACTGCCGCTTCCAACAAAAGATCGAGCCCTTTTTCAAAGACCAACCTCCCTACATAGAAGACGATCTTTTCATGGGGCGCCGCATACCTATTCCTGATCTCCTGCGGATTCACGGCCAGCTTGCGAAAAGCCTCAGGAAAAACTCCGTTGGGAATGATTCTGATTTTATCTTCCGGCAATTGGAAGATCCGTCTTAACTCTGCAAACATATAGCGACTGCAACAGATGACCCGCCAGGCTTCATAACCAAGCCACCATTCGATATTACTGATATAGCGCTGGGTATCATTGTGGAGACCGTTATTCCGGCCCCACTCCGTAGCATGAATCGTTGCCAGCATGGGGATCCGCCACACGTGTTTCAAAAGCTTGCCAGCATAAGCCACCAACCAGTCATGAGTATGAATCAGATCAAAGGTCTCACCCTGTCTCGCCAAGCCCATGACTTTTTCCACTAAGTTTAAGTTGAGCTGTAGAGTCCAGGAAATAAAATCCGGCGGTTCCGGATTATCCATCTTACATCTATGCACAGTTACCCCCTCTTCATACTCTTCTTCACCGGATTCATTCGTTCCGATGGTCAGCACATGTACCTCTTGGCCTCGTCGGCTCAAAGCGATTGACAGATCATGCACGTGGGGGGCGATTCCACCAATCACCTTAGGCGGGTATTCCCAACTCAACATTAAAACCCTCATCATTATTCCATCCCTTTCTTCAAAATCTGGAGAATATGGTGTCTACTAGTATAAATCCCAATCTATATTAGTCTTATTCTCTCCATTCCGCAGGAGATCATGCGCCTGCCCCCTCGCTCCCGGCACTTCTCCCTTTGGAAATTAGCAAACCGAAGTGACTCGGGCACTGGATTGTGACTGACACAGGTATATGCGTACCCATTCCCCCCGGACTCCTAAAAATATTCTCTATAAAGATATTTCTGATTAGCCCATGCATATATTTTAGGTATATATAAATTTTATGGCGATTTTACCACCAAACTAATGGGAGGAATCCTTGATGGACATAACACAAAGCTTGACACGGCTCATAAAGACATACCAAAATCACTTTGGATCCCTTTTTGTCTCCACCTTGATCGCGTGTACATTCTCTCTTTTATCATGCGGTTTTTTGGCCGGTCCATTCCTGGGTGGGCTCCTTCTTTACAACCTCCGGCTCTGGCAGGGAAGAAGAGGTAACCTCACGACAGCCACCAAAGAAGTCTTTAGCCATTTTGACCTGGCCTTCCCTTGTCTGCTTTTATCCCTTTTTACCGGCCTCCTCTGGTCTCTGATCTCACTCATTGGCCATATTCCATTCTTCGGCGTTCTTTTTGTCTTTCTCTTCCATCCATTACTCTTCTTCTTTTTCTGCCTGGCTTTACTCTTTATCATCGATAAAAGATATACCCTAATCCCTGCTCTAACCGGCGCATCTCGAATTTTCCTCACCAACACGCCGAACATCGCCTTTTATGGTTTGATCACCGGTCTACTTGGCCTTTCCGGCGCATTCTTTCTGATCCTGCCTGTCATATTAACCATCCCTCTTACTTTCCTCGCCGCTGCTTTAGCCTATTATGAGCTCTCTGCGACCGCTCCCGCCCTCCCCAGAATTGACCGCCATACCATGCTCATCGTCTCCATCTGCATTACTGTTTTAATTTTGGCAGGCGCGATTTTTAAATACAGCGGCCAATAGCGTCACACCAGTATAGGCCCTACGTTATCTGGCGCTGCCATCGAATACTTCTACCGCACAGGCAACGCCAAAACCGCCTACTACAAGATGTACGGCCGCCACCTGATGATTTTTCTGTAAAAAACAGGCTGCTCCACAAGGAACTGAAAGCTCCAGTGAAACAGCCTGCTTCTGATCGGATACTTTAATAAGAGGCAGATACTTAAACCTATCTGCCTAAACGCGGTTTATTCTCATCATTCACCAAGACCACCTTGGGCTTGAGTTTTCTGGCCTCTTCGTCACTGAAGAGGCCATAAGAGATAATAATTATTTTATCCCCCGGCGCCACCAGCCTGGCGGCAGCACCATTCACACAGATTACCCCCGAGCCGGGCGGCCCCTCAATGACGTAAGTGTCAAAACGGGCTCCGTTATTCACGTTAACTACTTGTACTTGCTCTGACGGTAAAATATCCGCCTTCTCCATTAACTCCCGGTCAATGGTAATACTGCCTTCATAATGCAAATTCGCATCCGTTACCGTAGCCCGGTGGATTTTTCCTTTACACATCGTTCTAAACACCTGAGTTTACCCCCTTTCCGGCCGCACTGTGATATTATCAATCAGCCTGGTCTTGCCTACGCGGGCGGCGAGCGCAATTAAAACCTCTCCGGCAATGGTGGTCACCGGTCTTAAGGTAGCGCTCTCCCTGAACTCCAAATACTCCAAAGAAACCAGTGGTTCTCCAGTGATGATCTTCTTCATGCCTGCGCTTAGACGCTGTACACTGTCTTCTCCCGCCGCCACCTGCTCTTTGGCATAGAATAAACTCTTTGACAGCACCAAAGCGGCTTTTCTTTCTTCCGGACTGAGATAGGTATTACGGGAACTCTTGGCTAAGCCGTCCGCTTCCCGTACTGTTGGCACCGGCTTAATCTCCACGGGGAAGTTCAAGTCCCTAACCATTCTCTGAATCACCCTTAATTGCTGGGCGTCTTTTTCCCCAAAATAAGCCCGGTCCGGTTGGACAATATTGAAAAGTTTGGTAACAACCGTGGTCACTCCACGAAAATGTCCTGGCCGTGTAGCTCCACATAAACCCTGGGAGATCTTGGTTACTTCTACATAACTCTGAAACTCTTGGCCGTACATTTCTTCCGCTGTCGGGTTAAAGACCAGATCAACTCCGGCTTTTTCCGCTAATTTCCGGTCCCTCGCTTCATCTCTGGGATAACTCTCGAAGTCTTCCTGTGGCCCAAATTGAATCGGGTTGACAAAAAGCGAAACCACTACATAATCATTTTCTTGACGCGCTTTTTCCATCAAAGCCAAATGTCCTTCATGAAAATAGCCCATGGTAGGGACAAGTCCAATGGTTGCTCCGTCTTTTCTCCATTTGTTTATTATTTCTCTAATCTCCGGGATTCTTTTGATCCAATACATTTTCTTCCATCCTTTCACAGACCCATTCTCCGTTCGCTAGGTCCTGTCCAGTAGCGAAGTAAATGATCATCAGCGCCCGAGTAATACTGGACGCTACTTCTCCAGGAGCCGTTTGAACGCAGCCAGCTCAGTGTCATCCATCCGTCTGGTGTTTTCTTCAGTCGGAAAGATCCCTTCCTTTACTTCCCGTACATACGTCCGCAGGCCATCCAGGATCGCCTCGCCAATCTTGGCATACTCCTTAGCGTGCCGTGGCTTAAAGTTACCCGCC
>DATCJV010000057.1:0-6172 GCA_036562625.1 Bacillota bacterium
TTTTCTGGCATAAGGGCCGGTAGCCGCTAAAGAAGCAAAAGCGTTCATCGCCAAGAGGCCGACCGGATGCAAAGCCTTTTCTTCCAGAACGTCTCCTACCACAGTGTATTTACGGTACTTGGTCGGATCGTCGATGGGGCCAAAAAAGTTCTGCCATTTATTCGCCTCTTCCCTTGCCCAGTCGTCGCTGCCAAACCACTCATAGTCCAAGGCGATATTTCCCACCACCCGGTAAGAATCACTGAAAAAATCGCCATGCCCTTCCTCGAACCTGGGAGTTCCGTCGTAATTGGCATACTCAGGCGCCAAACCGGTCACCGGATGACAGGCTTTCTTCAAATAGGCCCTGCTGGCCTTGGCCGCTTCCTGCCAAAATTCTTTATCTTCCGGGTTTCCCCATAAGGCAAATAACTCATAAAAATGGGGCAAATGATAAGACGGGTCCGTAAAGTCGCTCTCCGGGATAAACTTGATTAGTTTATTCTTCTTCTCCCACAGGGGAGCGGCCATCCCGTCCTCCCGGTGCAGGCACGCCCGGAGAAGCTCTTTCGCTTGTTCACTATAGTTATAAGGTTCCGGCCCGTCTCCCCACCGGTGAGAGGCAAAGAGTAAAGCCAGGGCAAAATACTCCTCTCCGTCCGGCGCCGGACCTTGTGCCCTCCGGGTTCCGTCCGGATTTAACGACCAAGCAAAATACCCTGCATATTCGCCGTGAGCATGCCACATATACCGTTTGGTCCAAGTCCAAATCCGGTCAAACTCCTCTTTCATATTCATCTGTACACACATCATCATCCCATAAGACATACCCTCGGTTCTAACATCAACGTTTCCGGTGTCCAAAATATAACCGGCGTCCATTCCTACCGGATAAAAGATCCTAGTCTCATCATCACCGTAGAAAAGCTGTTGCCAAGTATCATGAAGCTTTTCTTCAATTTCAGACCGAGTATAACCGCATTCCTCAAAGAGATTACGGTATTTTCCTGTGTAAAAAGCGCCTTTTGCTTCTTTCATTACTGCACTTCCCCCTACATTATGATAAAAATCCGGCTGTGCGCCGGATTATAATGCCGTATACTCAAACCAATCAAAGTCGGCATAGTTATCTTCGGCGCCTCCGTTACTGCTGGCGTATAAACCGATGAAGACGCCGACAAAACCTCCTGCTACGTCAGTGCTTAAAATCCTACCGTCTACCCGTTTCGCCAGAGTGAACCAAGTCCCTTCGGACTCCCCGTAATAAAAATCATACTCTTGGCCTCTAGCTTGCAGTAAGAGAATCAGTCTCTGCGTAGAACAGACCTTTTCTCCGATTACCTCTTCTACTCCGCCCGCACACTGGATCAACTGGACCAGACGCTCGCCTGATTTTTGGGTGACCACAAAACGCCAGTGATAATCATGGTTCTGTAACAGAACGAGGCCTGCTTCTTCCCGTTCCTGCCGGGGAGAAAACTCCATGGCCGCTCCAGCCGAAAAATTATGGTGCTGTAGCCGCCTTCCGATAAAACTTGGGTTTACCAGTTCCTTAACAGACTCTGCCTTTAACTTTAACCGTAAATAGCCGGGACGCGCCGTCAAACTCCAAAAGTTATCTCTGGGTGTGCGCAAAAACTGCCACTCCGGACCCAACACCTCCTCAGTGAAGTGGGTACAAGCCAGGCGAGGCTTTTTTTCCCCGGCAGGCAGATCTGGCCGCATATACTCAAACTTTACCCGCCCGTCACCGGGACTGACCACCGGCCAACCATCCTCCCAGACGACAGGGACCAAAAAAGTCTCCCTCCCCAGGTTCCGGTAGTACCCACCACTCGGTCTGGAAGCCAAAACCACCATCCACCATTCACCTTTTTGGGTCTGAACCAGATCTCCATGGCCCACATTGACGATGGGATAATCTCTCCCCAAATGACGATGGGTTAAGATGGGATTGGCCGGATTACCGTAATACGGCCCGGTAACCCCCCCCTCGCTCCTGGCGATGGTGAGGGCGTGGTGATGCCCTGTTCCTCCTTCGGATATTAACAGATAATAACAGCCATCAATCTTATACAAGTGGGGACCCTCCGGCCAAATAACACCGGCCATCGCCCCTTTCCATAAGGTATACACCGGCCCGACCAGACGCATCTTCTCCAGATCCAGTTCCTGAAGCCAGATTTCCCAATCTCCATCATACCGGACACCGTCTGGATTCGGTCTCGTTCCTATATAGTAAGCCTTGCCATCGTCGTCAAAGAACAAAGAAGGATCTATCCCGGGCGCCTCCGGTAGCCAGTAGGGGTCGGACCAAGCCCCGAAAGGATCTTTGGTGGTGACAATAAAGTTTCCCCCCCGGCCGACATTGGTGGTGCTCACATAGAAGACACCTTGATGATACCTGATGGTTGGCGCAAAAATACCTTCTGATTGTTCCACTCCGTCCAGGTTCAATTGGGAAGGCCTGTCGAGCACATGTCCGATTTGCTCCCAGTTCACCAGGTCTTTACTGTGAAAAAGCGGAACACCTGGATAGTAGGCAAATGAAGAAGTCACCAAAAAATAGTCCTCACCGACCCTACAGACGGAAGGATCAGGATAAGTTCCGGCCAACACCGGATTTCTAAAAATCTTACCCCTTTCTGCTGTTGTCCCTGGCAGAAACGCCTTTTCCCTTTTAACTTTCATCATGCCATACAAACCTCCAGACTGCCACCGACGGCATCTCCTTTATTTTATAAATATATAAGTCAAAGGTTCTTCCATAGCTGTCACCAAGTTTTCACCGGCGCCACCCATAGATAGGTATAAAAAAGCCCGGCCGAAGCCGGGCTTCTCCACGAATATTACCCTTTTAAGGCGCCGGCCAGTGTGCTCTGGATAATCCAACGGTGACCAATTAGATACAGAATAACTGTAGGCGCGGCGGCAATAATCGCGGCTGCCGCATACCGCGGCATGTGATCCACTCCATAGTTATTCATAAACTGTGCAATCCGTAGCTGCATGGTGAACTTCTCCAAACTGTTCAACATGATTAAGCTTAACAAATAATCACTCCATGACCCCATAAACACCAGCAAAGTTGCTAAGACGGTCGCAGGTTTGGCTAGCGGCAACATGATTCGTAGAAATATACCGGTGTTTCCGGCGCCATCGATCCGCGCCGCCTCCGCCAATTCATTGGGTAACCCGGCAAAAAAGGATCGATAGATGATAGTCCAAAAAGGAATCCCAAAGGCGGTCATCGGCAAAAACAGCCCGGGAAGGGTATCGGTGAGATTCATGGCGCCGCACAATCGATAAAGCGGAATCAGAACCATCTGCACAGGCACAAAATAGCCGGCCAAGATGACATAGAAGAAGACTTCCGTCATTTTACTGCGGTAACGGGCAAAGATATATCCGGCCATCGCCGCCACCGGTACTGTGCAAGCAATCGCTCCCAAACAAACATACAAGGTGTTGAGGAGTCCTTGACCGATCTGAATTGCCTTCCACGCTTCGGCAAAATTGATCCACCGGATTTCTGTAGGAAAACTCCAGGGATGGTAGTTATATTCCAAACGGGTCTTAAAGACAAACATAAAAGGAAGGATCAGAGGCACAATGACGGTCAAAGCCAGTAAAATCAAGATAGCAGTGATAAAGATCTCCATCAGCTTTGAACGGACAGGAAAGGGCTGCGCCAGCTGCGGTAGTTTTGCCGTATTATTGTTCATCATAACGCGTCACTATCCTTTCTCTGTAAAGAAAATTGGAGAATAGTAAAGACTAACGAAAGCAAGAAGATGACCACGCCGACAGCGGCGGCTCTTCCGTATTGCCAATTAACGAACCCGTACTTATACAAGACAATCCCCAAGGTGCTGGTGGCATAACCCGGTCCGCCGGTAGTCATCAACCAAGGTAAATCAAATAGTTTCATGCTCCCAACAATACATAAGATGGAGATGATGCGCAGCGCATAAGAGGTCATCGGGATAACGATATATCTGGCGTATTGCCAGGGAGTCGCCCCATCCAACTGAGCGGCCTCCTGTATATCTTTGGGAATCTGTTCGATGTTGGCCATGAGATAAATAATATAAAACCCGGAATAGGCCCAAGTCGCTACCGCAAAGATGGACCAGAAGGCCAGATCGGGATTACCTAAAAAATCAATTCTCGCCAACCACTGCCAGTTAAATTTGGTGGCGAGCGAAGAGATGATCCCATGCCTGGGCGCAAACACAAACCTGCCTAACATAGCGGTAATCGCCGACGGGAGAACATTGGCCAAGTAATAAATGACCCGTAATGGCTTGGTAATCTTATTCTTGTAAACCGATAAGGAGAAGGCAATAAAAAAGGCGATAGGAATTTGAATAACCACACTCCAGAAAGCCCAAATCAGGACATTTTTCAAACCAATAAGAAACTCTTCTGTCTGAAAGAGACGGATATAATTCTGTAACCCTATGAATACTGTTGGGCCGAGCCCGGTCGAACGCGTCATCGAAAGCCGAAAAGTTTCTTCGATGGGATAATACATGAAGATTACCAGAAACGCTACTGCGGGCGTCAGCATAATTACTTTAAAGAGCAATGTCTGCCAATCCCGGCTCTTCTTCTCTTTCTTGCCATACATCATTGTATATGCTTCAACATTTGCGTTCATCGAAAACACCTCCAAATCTATAAAATTCCCTTACCCGGACTCAAAGCTTAAAAGCAATACTTCTCCGGTGGCTTGCTTTCCATTAATTTTTATGGTTACACCCTTTGTTCATAATCAATAAATAATAATTATGATAACAAAACACTCTATAATTCAATAAAATAGGCCTTGGCTTAATTAAGAACGAATAAAACGCTTGAACAACCTTGAAAAACTCAGCGGCAACATCTGGACAGATTACTTCCAGGCAATACTTGACGCGGAGCACACACTTGGGAACTTCACTCATTACATGACAAAACAAATAGCTAAGATACATAAATAAAGCCGGATAAGATCGATACCAACCAAATCTGCGGCACACGCAAGGTTAAGAAGCGAGGGGGGTGGAAGACTCTTCCACGCCCCCACGATCTCTAGTTTATCTGCTTATCTTATTTCGCAGGACCTAAATTCTCTTCTACCAGCAGTTCGTAGTTGGTTAAGAGTTTCTTCACATCAGTATTGGGCAGTAAGAACTGTTGCAGCGTATCAGTGAGCGGGCTGGTAACCATCGGCGGCAGGTCCTGATCCCACCAGAATTGGATGGCCTCGGCTTTTCCGAAGACGGCGGAAGCCATCTCAGTCAAACGGGACGGGGCCTTGACACCCGGTACAGAACAGATCCGGCCGGGTTCGGCGGAACAAGCCTCAACGCTCATGGCGTATTTCAAGAAGCGTACCACGGCGTCTTTCTTTTTCTTGGCGACTTGGGTCACGGCAAACCCGATATCGGTTTGGCCCATGATATCCGTAGCCTTACCTTTTCCGCCTTCCAACACCGGGAAGGGATAGAAGCCCAACTTCTGGTCGGTGAAGCTCGGATCAGAATATTGGGCGCACATCCAGGAACCGGTCACGTGCATCCCGGCTTTACCGGTAGCCATCAACTGCTGGGCGTCACCATAGGCTTCACCCAATGGAGTGGCGCCGAAGAAGCCTCTCTTCGCCCAATCCTGATACAATTGAGCGGCTTTCACCATCGGTTCAGAATCAAAACGTGCTTTTCTGGCTTGCGCGTTGTTGAAGGCCTCCATACCGCCAAAACGGTTGACCAGGTACATATACATAGCCAATACAGGCCATTTATCCCGGGCGCCTACGGCAAAAGGTTGTATTCCTTTGGCTTTGAGCGCTTCCGCTACTTCTTCCATCTCTGCAATGGTGGTCGGTACTTTCAGATTATATCTGTCAAAGATCTCTTCATTTACAAACACACCAGCGATGGCAAAGAAGGGAGCCACCCCATAGATCTTACCCTTCCAGGTCATGGCCTGCTGCGCAGCGGCGCTACCAGGAATGTCCTTCAATTCTTTGGTCATATCCAGCAAACGTCCGGCATCGGCATAGCCGCCCATCACGGAACCGCCCCAACTCTGGAAGATATCGGGGAGATCGCGGTTGTTAGCCATCGCGACCTTGGTCTTATCCATCAGGCCGGGATCCCCAAGTGCCATATATTCCAGTTCAATGTCGGGATTCTTCTCTTTA
>DATCJV010000068.1:0-3200 GCA_036562625.1 Bacillota bacterium
GCTGCAGGTTAGAGAGAGGGACGGCACAGTCTACCTCCAGGGGGTAGTGGATGTCTTTGCTGAAAAAGAGGAGGCCGAGCGCTTGATCCGGAATATACCCGGAGTCAAGCGGGTGGAGAACGGAATTACAGTCTGTACGGACGGCGCCATCAACGATGAAGATATACAGTTTGAAGTCAGCGAAGAACTCCTCGGCGACCCACAGGTACCGGAGACCGTCGGCTCGGAAGTGGTGAAAGGCCGCGTACGGCTGGTGGGAGAGGTAAAAAATCTGGCGGAGAAAGAGGCGGCGATCAAAGCCGCGGGCCGGGCCCGGGGGGTCAGAGAAGTCAACAGCGAACTTCAGATTGGGGAGGAGAAAGAGGTCGACGATATCAACCTGGTGAATCTGGTTAAAGAAAGGCTGTATAACCATGATACGCTTCTGGCCCGCGCGGTTCAGGTTACAGCGAAGGGGGGAACCGTCAGACTCACCGGTTTGGCCAATCAAGCCGACATGGAGTTCTTGGAAGAACTGGTCTCTACAGTGAGCGGAGTAAAAAGAATAGAAAATGAGGTGGAAGTCAGACCGGGATCGCTTTCCGAGGCGGTTACCGAGCTGATCGACAGACTAAACGCTGATCCCTTCCTCAGAAATGCCCCGATTAGCTACAATTGGGAGAAAGGCCAATTGGTCATCGAGGGTGAAGTACGCAGCAGGGAAGAGAAGAGGAGAGTAGAGAAAGCGTTGCATCAAGTATTGGAGGGGATGTCAAGAGAGATTCCCATGGTGGAAAACAGGCTACGATTAGTAGAATCATCACCACATTCCTGACGATTAGATCCATATAACAAGGAGACCAGAGATTAAGCAGACGCGCAGCCGCAAGAGACTTAACTTCAAGAAACCCGCTTTGCCCGGCTGCAGGAATGACTTTGGAATTGTAGGAGAGACCATGACAGGGAATCCTGTAACGGTAATGTAACCAATTACCAGCAGGAGATAGGGAGGGGGCGCCAAAATTCTACAGTAGTCGAAATGCTTAACAACTATGGAAGGAAACGGGGGAAGCCAATGTCTGTCAAGAACCGGGTAAGGCTGGGAATGGTCGTCTGTCTCATTGTAAGCTGGCTATTGCTCGGAGGGAGGGCCACCCTTGCCCACAGTACATTCGGAGGAACCAATCTCGTTACCCTTCCCACCTCCAGTATTCTACCGCCCGGTGGTTATAGCGTAGGATGCCATTACTTTAAAGATGATTGGACCAAGATCCAGTTTGAAATAGGGTTGTTCCGCGGCTTACAGGTGGGCGCAGTAGCGGACCTGGCGCACGGGGAGTATGAAACCGGGGCGATGCTCAAGTATCAACTTGTCCCGGAAAGGATGGGCGCCTTCGGGCTGGCGATCGGTCTGGAAGACCTCGGCCGTGCGCAGACCACCAGTTATATGGTGGCCAGCCAGACCTTGCCCCAATATGGGCTCAGGTGGCACTTGGGAGTTGCCGCCGGGGTGCTGGATGGTTTCTTTATCGGGGCTAATAAGGTCTTTAACTCTATTAAAGTGGTGGAAGGGAAGAAGAATCCTTGGCCGCGGGTGATTGTAATCGGCGAGTATGATACCAGCGGACTGAATATCGGGACCAGGATTGAGCTGAGCGGAGGATTCTTTCTGGACTTGGCTGTCCTGAACTTGGATACTTACACCATTGGGATTTCCTATAATAAATACTTATAGTCAGGAGGCGCCGTCTTTTTCCTGAACTGACCGGAGAAAGCGGGGAGGGATTTATTCTCTGTGCCGGTCAGACACATATCTTTCATCAAGACGCTGCCTCCGTTATTGAAGAACACCTGCCGGTGTTTATAGAGCCTGTATGAAGAGGCGAGGATGAGGACGAGCAGGAACAAGTATATGCCGATGATCCCGACAATAGTTTGGAAGGTCCCTAAGCTTCGATACTTTTTGATCAGATGATGGCCGCAGTGGGGACATTTCTTGATTATTCCACGTTTACCCAAGGGCGCGAGGGGAATGTAAAGGAAGGTAAGGCATTCGGTAGTATCAAAAGTACGCATGTCGCCCACTCTTCCGCAGTGTTCGCAAAGGCCCGGCGCGGTTACTTTGTTCTTGCGGCCAATGTATGAAGTGCCAATCCCCAAAAAAGAGCGCGGCATTATTCCATCTCCTCCTTGCGCCCAAGAGCACAGATCATGCTGTTTTGCTGTCAGACAATGATACATTCCAGCTCTTTCTGGTTTAATATAGTATAATATATAATAAAAGAGCAATTTGCACAATCGGTTTATTTCTTGTTTTATTTGGTAACAGATCTGGATATGAGTTTCTTCTGATTAAGGACTTAAGTTGGCAAATTGGTCAAACAGAAGAGATAATCATCTGTAAGAGGAGTCCTGAGGAGGTCTAATTGCAGGCTCTTTTAAAACTGAAAAGAAGACTGGCTGTTTGTTGACATCAAAGTAAAATAAAAAATGAATTTTTCAAAAATTAGCAGGAATAAATTGTAATTCATAGAATAAATATTTAGTTTTTGATAATAATGAGGTGTGAGAATTTGATGTCCTGTAGGTTAGAACAGAACGGAATTAGTCTTCTTGAATTAGTTGATAGCCCCGATCGTGTACAGCGGTCGGGGTTTAATTTTACATTCGACAAAAAACTGTTAAATACGACATTAATATTTCCATGTGCAACAAATAAGGTTTGAGGATGTAAAGATACATTTAAAAAATGTAAATAAAAGGCTGAGGTCAAATCACTCATATCCAGATTCTTTTTATCGCATAGCCACTTGTCGTCAAGTTCCATAAGGGGGTGTACAGTCACGATATCCTTTCCTTACATCTGTGCGTTCGTATGGTTCAGAGGAATTTGTTAATGGCTCTTCCATTTTTTAGGAAACTAATTATACGGATTCAACTTTTAATAGGGCAACAAGGCGCGACCCCTGGGTTCAGACCGGTTAGCCAGTCGGTGGAGTTAGTGTAAAATTATTGTAGATTTGACGGAGGAGAGATCTATAGAAAAGAGAAGAGGAACCTCACATTCGCCTAAGAATGAAAAGGAGGCCGAGGTTCCTCATGGATTTAGTTCGTCTAGTAGAAGAAAAAGTCCTTTCGGTTGTAGAAAAAATTTTTACTGTTTTGGATGGTAAAAGCGACTACCATAGTTTTGAACATGAATTAAAGAAAGAGCTGGATGG
>DATCJV010000079.1:0-2834 GCA_036562625.1 Bacillota bacterium
AATTGATATATAAAATTACTTAATTTGACTTAATTATAACGGGCTTATATAATTTAATCAAGATGTAACATTGGTTTTATAAAGTATTAATTTTAATCAATATGATTTTACGGCCAAAACTTGTGGAGGGGATATAATGGGCACACCAACGATTGAAAAAATGGATGTCTATCCGGTTGCGGGTAAGGACTGTATGCTTTTGAATTTAAGCGGAGCACACGCTCCCTTTTTTACTCGTAACATTGTGATCATGACAGACAGCACCGGAACGATTGGGATCGGGGAAGTTCCTGGTGGCGAGAAGATCACAAAGACACTTGAAGAATGCAAAAAATTTGTCCTTGGCACACAGATCGCTGCGTATAAAAATACTTTACTCCGGATCAAGAATTATCTCAGTGAAAAGCTGGAAAATGACGTACGTGGCGACCAGACATTTGACCTGCGCACCGGTGTTCATGTCTTAACCGCAATCGAAGCGCCACTTTTGGATTTGCTCGGCAAGTATCTCGAAGTACCGGTGGCCATGCTTCTCGGGGAAGGGATGCAGCGCAATCATGTACGTATGCTGGGGTATCTCTTTTATGTTGGTGACCAGAAAAAGACTGATTTGCCGTATAATGATGAATCAGATTCTGATTGTCGATGGTACCGGGTTCGTCACATGGAGGCATTAACACCTGAAGCCATCGTCGAGCAGGCGAAAGCGGCAAAAGAAAAGTATGGCTTTGAGGATTTCAAGCTTAAGGGGGGAGTGCTGGAAGGGAGAGAGGAGATTAAAGCGGTTAATGCATTGAAGGAAGCATTTCCGACTGCGCGTATTACTATCGACCCAAACGGCTGTTGGTCATTGAAAGATGCAATTGAATTATGCAATGGTCTCGGAAGTGTTCTGACCTACTGCGAAGATCCCTGCGGCAGCGAGGGCGGATACTCAGGCCGGGAGGTAATGGCCGAGTTCCGCCGGGCAACCGGCATCCGTACAGCCACTAATATGATTGCCACGGATTGGCGGCAGATGAGCCATTCGATCATTCTACAGTCGGTAGATATTCCCTTGGCCGACCCGCATTTTTGGACTATGAACGGTTCCGTGCGGGTGGGGCAACTTTGCCAAGACTTTGGTTTGACATGGGGCTCCCATTCAAACAACCATTTTGACATCTCCCTGGCCATGTTTACCCATTGCGCCGCTGCGGTTCCAGGTGAGATTAATGCCATCGATACACATTGGATTTGGCAAGAGGGTGCTGAGCGCCTGACGAAAGAACCGCTGCAAATAGTGGACGGATGCGTACAAATACCCGATAAACCGGGATTAGGCGTTGAAATTGATATGCCTCAGTTGTTGAAAGCCCATGAGCTCTATAAACTGCATTGCCTTGGCGGGCGCGATGATTCCATCGCGATGCAGTATCTAATTCCCGGCTGGAAGTTTGACCCCCAAAAACCGTGCTTCGTCCGGTAGGCGAATATGAGACAATTAAGAGATGTACAGGGATTGAAACAGATGACCTACGAATTGTGAGGAACACTAATTCGAAGTCGGCAGCTTATTCTGATTGCCAAAAACTGCTACGGAAAGGGAAAGAGGTCTCCTAAACTGGTTATAGAATCGGATCCGGAAGAGATGCAGTTTAACCATAGGGGTAATCTGGTGGATCCGGGGCAGATCAGTTTAAAATAAAAAAGGAGGAAAAGAGAAGATGAAAAAAGTGCGTCTTGTATTAGTAATCTGTTTAATCTTGAGTGTGGTGGTTTTCTGTGATGCACAACAAAAGGGAGGAGTAGACCCCGCAAAGTATCTCAAGGGGAAGACCATTCGTGTTGTGATCGGTTCCACCTCTGTAACCGGCGATACCTACTTGACGGCTGATCTGGTAACAAGGATGATCTCCCAGAAATACAATTGCAGAATCAAGGTGGATCCGATTGGCGCCGGCCGTGCTCTTCAGGAGATTGTTACCACAAAACCAAATGGTTCAACCATCATGATGTTCCACGACATGACCTATCTTGGCGTGCTCTTTGGCGCCTACAAGGAAGAGGATTACAAACTGGAAAAGATGGTAGTGGGCGGCTCTTTTGGGTATAACCCCGGCGACTGCTTTGCCGCCTCGGCCTCTGCGCCCTATAAAACGATCAAAGAAATGGCTGAGTGGATGAAGGCAAATCCCAAAGAGACTGTCAGATTGGCGGTCGAAGCCGGTGGCGTTTCACAACTCGGGTTCAACAGTATCTATGAATGGATTAGAGAAACCTACGGAGAAGATGTTTCTTCTCGGCTGAAAGCATATGTCACCGGTTCGACCGATGAAAAACTTCAGGCGCTATGGGACGGGAATTGTCAAGGGATTTACGCAGCGTATTCCGCGATCGAAGAATACACAAAGGAAGGCGTGGACAAGCAGCTCAAAGTCAATATTATTGGTTTGATGGCCGGTCAGCGCATCGAGGGGCAGCCTTGGCCCACCTTTGCGGAGCAAGGCATCACTCTTGATGGCGAGCCCTTTGCCTTCACCAAAGATTACTTTGTCTTTTATCCCAAAGGCATCCCCGCTGAGTTTGTTGCAGCAATGGATGCGGCGATGGAGGCAGTCTGTAATAGCCCTGAATACAAAGCACAAATTGAAAAGCTCGGCTATAAAGCCCAATTTATGAATTCCAAAAAGGCAACAGAGCATATTTACAAAAAACGTGAAGCATTCCGCAAGTTAATTGAAAAGGCCCCCAACTTCGATGACTTAGTGGGATAATAGGCTAAATTACGCAGGATGAGTATGATGAATCACCTGGATTTTATCCTGGTGATTCATCATACTTGCTGAAGAAGG
>DATCJV010000096.1:0-29038 GCA_036562625.1 Bacillota bacterium
GCTTAAAGTTACCCGCCAGCCCAAAAAGGTCATGGAAGACTTGTACTTGGCCGTCACAGGCCGGACCGGAGCCGATGCCAATCGTGGGGATGGTCAAAACCTCAGTCACTTTCTCCGCCACTTCCCAAGGTACAAGTTCCAAGACAACGGCAAAAGCTCCCGCTGCTTCCAAAGCGCGTGCCCCTTCCAACAATTCCAAAGCTCCCTGACTGGATTTTCCCTGAAAATAGAAACCGCCGAATTTATGAACGGACTGTGGAGTAAAGCCCAAATGTCCCATCACCGGAATACCCGCGGCTACTATCTGCTCAACAATCCTTGCCACTTCTTTTCCGCCTTCCAACTTTACGGCCTGCGCTCCGCCTTCCTGGAGCAACCTTCCGGCGTTTCTTAGTCCGTCTTCGAGAGAGTGATAGGACAAGAACGGAAGGTCTGCCACAATGAGCGGGGTTTTTCCTCCCCTGGCTACGGCTTTTGTATGGTGAATCATATCTTCCATTGTCACCTGTACGGTGGTATCGTAACCCAGGACCGTCATGCCCACAGAATCCCCGACCAAAATCAGATCAACACCGGCTTGATCGGCAAGGACAGCCATAGGATAGTCATAAGCCGTGACCATGGTAATCTTTTCTTTCGCCTCTTTCATCTTTAAAATCGTAGAAACTGTGACCTTTTTCATCTCTTGCCATCATCCTCCTCAGTATGCAACACTGTTTTAAACTTATTTACCTGGTCTTCTCCTATATATCCATACTTGCCCGCTAACTCCAACGTATGTTGGAGCATAACTCGGTAGAAGCCGACATACTCCGGCGCCCAGTCCTGAAGTCTATCCAAATGAAGGCTTACCGTGCCTAAGTCACCTCTGGCGACCGGACCGGTGAGGGCATACGGTACTCCCTTGTTTTTAAGATTCTTCACTGTTTGCTCGATCAAAGGCCCGACTACAGAATAGAAAGCCTCCTCCGGCACCCCGCATAAACCCAGCAACCGAGAACTGATATACTCCAGAGTAACCAGGAAATTAGCAGCAATACAAGCCGACGCATGATATAATGGTTTCATCCCCAGGGGAAGAGTAAAGGCTTTACCGCATAATGCCTGTACCAACTCCTCTCCTTGTCGCCGGGCCGCTTCATCTCCGTCCAGCGCGAACCAACTACCGGGTAAAGCTTTCCAACCGTGATCCCGGTCGGCAAAGGTCTGGAGCGGGTGGATGGAGCCGATAATTCCCCCCTTTTCCCTAATAGGTTCCAGCACCTCCGCTTCCAATACACCACTGGTGTGAAAGAAGAACTTGTCTTTCAATGACTCTGTTGTTCTGCTGATCTCCTCGGCAAAACCACCCACCAGATCATCCGGCACAGTAAGAAAGATCAGATCCGCTTCAGCGGGCACTTGTGTGACCTTCGCCGCCGTTCCGGCCTTTACTTTATTAGCCAAGCCCTGTAGGTACTCCGACCGCCGGCCGCAGACCGTGCTAATCTCCCACCCGGCATTGAAGAGTCCCAGGGCAAAAGCAGAGCCGACCCTGCCGGGTCCGATGATCCCAATCCTTTTTTTCTCTTCTCCTGACATGCTATCCCTTCTTAGGTCATTAGTAAGAGTATTTCCCTTTACAAAAAATACCTTCCGCCGGAGAGAGGCGGAAGGTACTAAAGAGGATTAAAAATTCTTCAACCCCCGTCTCGGTCCGGATGGATCCCAGCGGTAAAATTACTGACAGTCAATAACTCCAAAGACAACCAGCAGCGGCAATCTCCCTAGTTCTTGAGTATGGCCCTCAAGGTCCCATCTCGTTCTTACTGAAACCGTCATGGTCAGTGCGAAGATCGCGCTATCATCACCAGTCGCTCATCTTTCGTCTTTTCCATGCACACCGCTACTTTAGTAAGGTAAACTTGGCAGAAATATAATAATCATGCAGACATGTTTCACTCACTTATCTTATTGGCTGGACGGCGAACCTCCACCTCCAGGTAGTCCATGATCCCTCCACTAGGCGGGTTTGGCTTTCTGACCCGAACCACAATCTCATCCAATGTGTAAGCGGAAAGAATCTCTTCTGCGATGGTGTCGGCCAGTGCTTCCATGAGATTAAACCCGCGTTCTTCCACTATATCCTTGACAATAGTATAGATCTCCACATAATTAACGGCGAGTTCAAGATCATCGGCGGAACCGGCCGGTTTTAGGTTGAGGTACAGTTCCACATCAACCTCAATTCTCTGACCCAACTCTTTTTCTGCATCAAACACGCCATGGTAACCATAGAATACCATATTTTTTAAGATGAGTCGATCAGCCAATTTAATCCCTTCCTTTGTAAAGAATTTTACCCTATTCCGAAGAATATGTGAATACTTTTTACTCTGATTCCCCTGCACGCTGTAAAAACTTATTGCTTTTCCCCACTATGGCTGGAGATTTATTGACAAGCATCACTGAAAAAAGTAGAATAAAAGATGAAAATTTTTAAGGTGGCTATATTATGTCATGCACTAAGCAGATTAAAGAAGAGATTTTAAAATTAAAGGCAGAACGACGCGCCATAATCTTGGCCCACTCTTACCAGAATGAAGAGGTGCAAGATATCGCCGATTTTGTCGGTGATTCCTTTGCTTTAAGCCGGATTTCCGCTGAAAACGACAGTTCAGTGATTGTCTTTTGCGGCGTTCATTTTATGGCGGAGAGCGCCTATATCCTTTCTCCACAAAAGACCGTTTTATTACCGGTTCCAGAGGCGGGCTGTCCGATGGCTGATATGGCGGAAGTTGAGGACGTTCTAAAATGGAAGGAAAAGTATCCACAAGCAGCCGTAGTTTCCTATGTCAATTCTTCAGCTGCAGTCAAAGCAGTGAGCGATATTTGTTGTACTTCGGCAAATGCTGTCAATGTTATTAAATCCCTTCACCAGAAAGAAATAATCTTTTTACCCGATCAGAACCTCGGAAGTTACATTGCAAACCGGGTACCGGAGAAAACCATTCATCTCTGGCCCGGGTACTGCCGCACTCATCACCGGGTTACTCCGGGTGAAGTGCTGAAAGTAAAGGAGCTGCATCCGGAAGCGGAGATCCTGATCCATCCAGAATGCCGCCCAGAGGTTGTTGCCTTAGCCGATTTTGTGGGGAGCACCACTCAGATTATCAACCATGTTTCCCACTCTACGGCGGACTCCTTTGTCATCGGTACGGAGATGGGGATCATCCACGGGCTCACCAAGAAGTATCCACAGAAAAAGTTTTACCTGCTCTCACCCGGCTTGATCTGTCCGAACATGAAAAAAATTACTTTACAAGATGTTTTGCTCTCCTTAAAAAACCTGCAGCCTGTCATTACCGTACCTGAGCCAATCCGTTCCCAGGCCTATAAAGCCCTCGAACGAATGTTGCAAATTGATTCTTAAGGGGGTCGCCATCTTAATGGCACTGTTTATCTCCAACAAAGACCTGCCTTACACCCCTTTTCTTGTTATTGGGAGCGGAATCGCCGGTCTTTACACTGCTTTAAAACTTTCCGAAATCGGAGAAGTCACTCTGGTCACCAAAGAGACTTTAGTCGAAAGTAACACTGCTTATGCGCAAGGCGGGATTGCAGCCGCCATCAGCCCTACCGATTCCCCGGAATTCCATTACCAAGATACCATTAGAGTCGGGGACGGACTTTGTCAACCGGAGGCCGTACGACTCTTGACGCAAGAGGGTCCACGGCGGGTACGGGAGCTAATGGCGTTAGGTGTGCCTTTTGACCAAACCGCCGGTGAACCGGCTCTTACCCAAGAAGCGGCTCATAGCAGGCGAAGAATTCTACACGCCGACGGCGATGCCACCGGCCGCGAGATTTCCCGCGTCTTAACAAAACATGTTATCAGCAATCCTCGGATCAGAGTAATTGAAAACCGCTTTGTAGTTTCCCTCTTGACTGCCGATGGAATGTGTCATGGGGCACTGACCATGGAAAAAAAGATCGGGCGCCTGGAAGACTGTCAACCTATCCTTGCCGGCGCAACCATTCTTTGTACCGGTGGATGCGGAAGGGTCTATTCCGCTACCACCAATCCGCAGGTTGCAACAGGGGACGGCTTGGCTATGGCTTATCGCGCCGGCGCACCATTGACAGATCTGGAGTTCATGCAGTTTCATCCCACTGCGCTTTTTTTGCCGCCCGCCCCGCGTTTTCTCATCTCCGAAACCGTACGGGGAGAAGGGGCCCTTTTACGCAATAAAAAAGGGGAACGGTTTATGCCCGGGTATCATGGGCAAGCGGAATTAGCGCCTAGGGATGTGGTAGCCCGCGCCATCTATCTGGAGATGCAAAAGACAGATACGGACCATGTCTACCTCGACCTGTCAGTTTTACCCCCTGAACTAATCAAAATAAGGTTTCCCAATATCTACGAGACCTGTTTCAAATATGGTTTGGACATCACTAAAGAGCCGATTCCGGTCGCTCCCGCCGCCCATTACATGATGGGGGGGATCGTGACGGATCTTTGGGGCCGTACAGGCCTCCCCCACCTTTTTTCCTGTGGTGAAGCGGCTAATACCGGAGTGCACGGGGCTAATCGTTTGGCCAGCAACTCTCTGCTTGAGGGTTTGGTCTTCGGTTACCGCATTTACGAATATCTTAAGGAAAAAACGCCCACTGTCCCTCCAGTAAATATTGGTTTTGAGGCGGAAATCGAAACTTCCACTGATCCCGGACGTACTAAAGAACTGATCGCAAAGGTACAGGATTTGATGACCAAGAATATGGGGATTATGCGCGATCAAGAGAAACTGCAGCGTGCCCAAGCCCTTCTGGCGGAGGACAGTGGTGCTGCGCAGCCTGGTTTTGATCATCATCCCATCAGTGAAGAATATTTGGAATTACAAAATATGCGGTTAGTAGCCTGGCTGATGATTCAAGCGGCATTATTCCGGACGGAAAGCCGCGGTAGTCATTTCCGTACCGATTTTCCACAAACCAACCCGGACTGGGCAAAAAAAATCTTTTTATTTAAGACAGGTAAAGTAAAAACCGTTCCCAGCAACGTCCTTCCCAACTGGTCTTGGCCCAGCTAATGCAGGTTTTCCAGAGGTAGGGTTTTCTTCTTGTTGCACCAGTAGTTAACTAAAAGAGAAGGATGGGTGATCAATTTGTTGTTACTGACGAAAAAATCTTTTACAGAAATCGTACGGCTTGCGATTGAAGAGGACTTGGGCGCAGGGGACATCACTACTAACTCTACTATTCCTCCATCTCTAACCGGAACCGGCAGATTTATCTCAAAAGATTCGGGCATTATCTGTGGCTGGCCTGTAGTGCGGGAGGTCTTTGCCCAATTAAATCCCGATATTAAACTGGAGATTTTCTTGGACGACGGAGCGGCCACCAGCCCCGGAGAGACCTTGGGGGTGATCTCTGGCCCGGTACGGGAGATTCTCTCCGGTGAACGTGTGGCCTTGAATTTTCTCCAACATCTATCCGGAGTCGCCACCCGTACCCATACTCTGGTCGAGCTGATTTCAGAATATCCCGGAGTGCGGTTGGTTGATACCAGAAAGACCATACCCGGCTTAAGAGCACTCGATAAATACGCCGTCCGGGTGGGTGGTGGGCATAATCACCGCCATAACTTGATGGATGCTGTTCTGATCAAAGACAATCATATTGCCGCGGCCGGTAGCATTAAAAAAGCGGTGGAATCTGCCCGGGCGCTTATTCCACACACTATGAAGATAGAAGTGGAAGTTGGATCAGAAACACAAGTCCTAGAAGCATTGGAAGCCGGAGTAGATATTATTATGCTGGACAATATGACCCCCGCGCAAATCAAGTCCATGGTCAAGCTGATTAATAAGCGTGCTTTAATCGAGGTCTCAGGAAATGTCACGGAAGAAAATATAAAGAAGATCGCCGCTTGTGGAGTAGATATTATCTCCGCGGGTGTCCTCACCCATTCAGTAAAAGCCTTGGATATCAGCTTAAATATTGATCTGCATAAGTAATTGTGTTACATACGCGTTGCGTATGTACGCTCAACTTTGTACACATCTCTCTGCCTGAACGGGCGTGGTAAAAAAACGACTCTCCTCTTCAGCAAGGGAGAGTCGTTTTTTTTCAGGTTAAATATAGGTTTCATACAGGCTTCTTTCGCCGTCAGTATCTATCTTTTCGGGCAGCCTAAAATCTAAACCCTCCGGTCAGAAAAGCGCCCACACTGTCTTCACCCTGTACAGCAGCTAAGTCCAGGAGCACCGGCCCGAGTTTTCCGCCTATTCCAGCGGTAAAGCGGACATCACCATCGGCCGTGTATCCCCCCACGCGTAAAAAGATTACACCCAAAACCGGCTGTTCCACCCCAAGGTGGAAGGAGTTCTCCGCTCTGCCGGATATGGGGACCTCGTAATCCGCCGCGATCAGCGTGCCCGTAACCGGTAGCTTCAGCGCCCCGCCCACCACCAGGATAGTGGGAGGTTCATAAGTTTCAGTATAATCTTCGTCGGTGGTTAATAAAACATCAACCTGGCCCTGGTCAATTTCCTTTTCTAGCCTTTCTACAGCTTTGTCCACACTACCTTCTTCTATAATATACTTCTCTAACTTGTTTTGAAGAAATTTTGTATCTGTACTGCTTCTTTTTCCCTCCAGCTTGATTCCGCCTAAAGGGATATTACGCAGAACTGCGCCTGCCCGTACCCGATCACTCACCTTAAATAACCCACCGACATCGAGCAGGTATCCCATACCTGTTCCGTATTTCACTTCACCATTTGGCGCTTTTAACGGTATTTTTTTAGGTTGTCCCCCTATGTCCAGCATAATATCTTCTGTTTTATAATCGGCAAACCCTCTACCCAACGCAACCCCTTTAAAATTAACTCCTACCCCAAGTAGATCCGTAAATTCCCAGGCAGCCGAGAAGGATGCCACCATCGGCACATTACCTTCAAGTTCGCCATTTTTCTCATTTAAGCCTCTGCTGTAAATATTAGGGTCAAAAAACAGATTAACAGCGAAATGAGAGAAGTTTATCCCGGCCCCGAGATTCACCATCATTTCGACCTTACCAATCTCTAGATTTTTCAGTTCAGTAAAGGAACCGACCTTCTCAAACTCTCTCATCTTGTCTTGTAATTTCGAAAACTCACCCCACTCTCCAAGCGCGCCGAGCGTAGGGGTTAGTCCGAATCTCACTTGAGTTAACCCCGCCGGATTCCAATATGCTGCTGTGCCATCGTCGGCCACCGCAGTGAAGGCGCCGCCCATCCCCATGGCCCGCCCACCCATTCCGGTAGAAGCCAGAGCAGTCTGGGCCGAGACAGTCAGCAACAATATTGTGGCGCCGACTATCCATAGTTTCTTCATCGAAAGGCCTCCTTCGCCTAGTCAATTTTGATCTTATGAAGATAAAAACAACTATCTATATATTTTTTATCGGCAATAAACACATGAAATTTAGTACTTCACTCAAATAATAATAAAACGATCTTTCCGTTCAATCTTGAAACCGTTTACTCTATTCGTTTCGCCACAGGTTATTCTTTCTATTCAGATCCGGCCACCTGGCATCAGGATCCAACCATACTACTTGTACGGGCTCTTTAGTCTCAACGGCGACCGCTTCGCCTTGCTGGGCCAGATCAATCCGCTGCCTGATGGTCTCTGTTTCCGTTTGAATCTCTAAATCCACTTGGCCTTGGAATAAATTCCCCACACCCGAGAGGTGAACCGTAGTCCGATATCCCTCTGGCATCTGTTGGCTGGCGCAGGAGACGATCTCCAGGTCCAGGTGGAAAGCATTCTCAAAGAAGTACGCAAAGAACCACTGCAGATCCAGCCCGCTTATTCTCTCGGCAACTGCCCGGAAAGCTTCGAGCGTAACAGTCCCCCCGGCATACTCCTGATATATTTCTTTTAAAATCTGTAGGAATACTTCCTCCCCTGTTAGGAAAGAAAGAGCATGAAGCACCAGGGGGGTTTTACACTCAGCCAACTGTTGTTGCCAGTCTAAGCAAGGAGTGATCTTACTCAAAGGCTTTTCATACCAGAGGAACTTCTGTTTAGACAAGAGATATCTTTCATACCACTTATCTATAATCCCTGACGCCGCCTCGGGAGAGTATACTTCTTTGGTCGCCAGATAGGCGTTGTAGGCGGTCAAACCCGTCAGCAAAGCCGCTCCCCCGCTGCCTTCCGGCCGTACTGCTCCGCCCCACCAAGCCTGCGCAAGCCCGGCGGCTAACTCGAAGATAAAATCATTCTTCAATTCCGCTCCGGATTCCCCGGCCCTAATCTGATCTTTTCCTTTAAACCCTATTACCGCGCTGTAAAGGTTTGCTCTGGTCTGCGTATCCTCTTTATCTGTAATCAAATAGTAGCGGCTTTGTTCCGGTAGATCCCCGATTCTGGTTGTATAGTATGTATTTAATTCTGTAACCGCCTGTTGCAGTAGTAATCTTTCTCCGTCGGCCAGCGCCCGGTTGGTCCAGAACCTGAGTTCTTCTTCCTGCCACTGATTACGTAAGTGTTTGTTGATCAGCAATAAAGAGAAGGGATGGGAGACTAAATATTCGTGTAACTTCACATCTTCTTTTAGCTCCACAACGGGGGTGGAAAACCCGGAAAAATACGGTTCCCACTCTTGATCAATAATACAGCGGAAGGTAATTACGCCCTCTGCAAGTCCTAACGGTTGCGGATACCATTTTTGGGCCGAAGAATATAGTAAATAATCTTGAGCAACAGGGGCCTTCCCCGAATAGATCAAGAAAAGCTGCACATCGTCTCCTGCCTTCAACCGGGGCAAATAAACCCGCCAACATTTGACTTGTTCACGCTTAAACCAGTACTTAACCGGTAAATCTTCTTCATTATACTTTACTGAATCAAATTGAAAGCCTTCATAGAGCATTAAGGGTAAAAAACCTTTAAACTCTTTCTGCACTTCAAAATCGAGCACACATTTGACAGTGATAAAATCCGGGGCAAACCTGGCTTCCACATTATATTTGGGCTTACTAAAAGACTGATTATAGAACCCGTCATTCGCTATAACCTGTTCGATTCGTCGATTGGAAAGACGACCGATCTGGGCGACACAAACTTCTTTAATTGGGGAAATAGCAATTACTACTGCAATCATAAAAAGCGCAATCCTAAAAAAAACTGAGCCGAACTGCATTAACCCTTTGCTAGCCTTCTGAACCGCTCTAATCATGAAAAATCCTCCGGTGTTTAACTTTTCTTCAATGTTATTGCTTATTTAAAAAAATATCCTTCAGCGCACAACGGATAGATAGATGTATTAAACAACAATGAAAGGTATATGATGTTATTTCTCCCAAATTTAAGTTGTTCCTTCTTTTCCTGTGTCTTCTTTGATTTTTTGTTATATTTGTCGAAGAATTATGGCAAGAAATGTTTTCATCCGAAAAATTCTTGTAAAATAACACAGGGAAAGCCGACTATCCTTTAGCATATTTTAATCTTTTCAGAAAGGACTTTACAGACGAAGAGAGAAGAGAAGTAAAGTCACATCAGAGTGAAGGGATGTTTGGGGAAAGTGCATCATTTACAAGAAAAATTTGCTGAAATCGGGCTTGCTGTTCCGGAAATACTGCTGCCCAACGCTGAAGTGGAGCTGGAAAAATGGGCTGTAGTGGCCTGTGATCAATTTACTTCAGAAAGGGAGTACTGGAAACAGGTCGAGGCTTATGTGCAGGGACAGCCTTCCACACTTCATCTGATCTTTCCTGAGGTATACCTGGATGATCCGGATACTGAAGAAAGAATCGCCAAGATCCGGCAACATATGACCAGCTACTTAGCTAACGACATCCTCTGCCCGCAACCGCCAGGCTTCATTTATGTTGACCGGAGAACACCGTATACCGACTCCAGAAAAGGACTGATTGTCGCGGTTGATCTGGAACACTACGATTACCGTCCGGAAGCCAAAACATTAATTCGCGCCACTGAAGGGACGATCCTGGAGCGCTTACCCCCCCGGATCAAGATTCGTGAAGGTGCACCGGTAGAGTTACCGCACATTATGGTCTTAATTGACGACCCCGAAAAGACGGTGATCGAACCTTTGTCCGCGGAGGTTGAAGCGAACAACCTGCAAAAATTATACGATTTTGATCTAATGCTGAACAGTGGGCATCTCCAGGGATACCTGGTTAATGATGAACGCCTGTTAACCGGGGTTTTCCGGGCATTGCGAAGATTAGCCGAACCCGCCTTATATCGGGCCAAGTATCGGGTAGAGGAACCCCCTTTACTCTTTGCCGTTGGCGATGGAAACCATTCTTTAGCTACAGCCAAGGCGGTCTGGGAGAGGATAAAAGAAGCGTATACACGCACCAACAAGGCAGACGATGATATTATGAATCATCCAGCCCGGTACGCTTTGGTGGAATTGGTCAACCTCTATGACGATGGTTTGGTCTTTGAACCCATCCATCGGATATTATTCAATGTGGATCCCACTGCTGTGCTTGAAGGAATGAAGAATTATTTCTCCTGTGAAATTCAGTATCTGAACGGGGTTAATATCCCTGAATATCTAGAAACAACCAAACAAGTCTTAGCGGATGACTGTACGCACCGCATCCACCTGATTGGTTTTGTCTCTTCCGGGGGCACCGGGATCATTAAGGTTCAGAACCCTGCTTTCAATCTGGAAGTAGGTACCTTACAGTCTTTCCTCGACGACTATCTGCAGAAGAACAAATTAGGTAAAATCGATTATATTCACGGAGATGAGGTCGTTACCACCTTAGGTTCGCAACCGGGAAATCTCGGATTTTACCTCCCGGTTATGGACAAAAGGGACTTGTTTACCACCGTGATTTTAGACGGCGCCTTGCCCAGGAAGACCTTTTCCATGGGAGAAGCGGTGGAAAAACGGTTTTACCTTGAATCTCGAATCATTTCACGATCACGTTAGTGGTTTATACCTAAGCTTACCGGTATGGTCTTCTCTTCCTAGAAATTCTCTTTACTGATTAATCATTAGATTGATCATTAGTAACAACACCTAAGTAAAGAAAGGTTGGTCAACCGAGAATTTCTTTTATAAGTCGCTGTTTATAGCTGAAAAAAGAAGCGCCCAAGAAGGAAAAGAGCCTTGATTGTTTAGTCAAGGCTCTTTTCCTTCTCCTGGTCAGGTCGCCAAAAACAAAGCGTCCAGACTTTCTTTTATCCGGTATCCACTACCACCGAGCTGACAGGTTTTATACTTGTTTACAATTGATCTGCTTCAGGCTTCTTTTTTAAACTGTTTGTCCCCTAAAACTTTGCGTAGAAACTGACCGGTGTAGGAGGCGGGTTCCTCCGCCACTTCTTCCGGAGTGCCGGTCGCCACCACTTGCCCACCCCGGTCTCCGCCCTCCGGTCCCAGGTCCACTATATAATCGGCGGTTTTAATTACATCCAGATTATGCTCGATCACAAGCACGGTATTACCACTTTCCACCAAACGTTCAAGCACTTCCAGGAGTTTCTGCACATCGGCAAAGTGCAGACCGGTGGTGGGCTCGTCCAAAATATAAAGAGTACGGCCGTTGCTCCTTCTGGAGAGTTCGGTGGCGAGTTTGACCCGCTGCGCCTCTCCACCCGACAGTGTGGTAGCAGGCTGACCCAGTTTAACGTAGCCCAAGCCGACGTCATATAGGGTTTGGATCTTCCTTTGAATTCTGGGGTGATTCTGAAAAAACTCCAGTGCTTCTTCAACCTGCATCTCCAGGATGTCGGCGATGGTCTTGTCTCTATATTTTACCTCCAAAGTCTCACGGTTATACCGTTTCCCCTTGCACACCTCACATGGGACATAGACATCAGGCAAAAAGTGCATTTCAATCTTGATGATCCCATCGCCGGAGCAGGCCTCACACCTTCCGCCCTTGACATTAAAGGAGAAACGGCCGGGTTTATACCCCCGCATCTTAGCCTCAGTGGTACTGGCAAAGACCTGACGGATATCGTCAAACACCCCAGTGTATGTCGCAGGGTTTGACCGTGGTGTCCGCCCGATGGGAGATTGGTCGATATTGATTACCTTCTCCAAATACTCCACTCCTTTAATCCCGGAATGGGTCCCGGGCACAACGCGGACTGCCCGGTTCAGCTTATGAGCTAAGACAGGGTAGATGATTTCATTAACCAAAGTACTCTTCCCCGACCCCGATACCCCGGTGACACAGACAAAGCACCCCAAAGGAATTTTTACATCGATCTGCTTTAGATTGTGCTCACTGGCGCCTTTAACCTCCAGCCACTTGCCATTCCCGCTCCGACGGCGGGTGGGAACAGGAATCTGCAGCTTTCCGGAGAGATACTGACCGGTCACCGACTCCGCGCAAGCCATGATGGTCTCCAGATCCCCGCAGGCCACCACTTCACCGCCGTAGTTCCCGGCTCCAGGGCCAATATCGACAATATAATCCGCCTCCCGCATCATTTCTTCATCGTGTTCCACCACGATCAGAGTGTTCCCCAAATCTCTCAAGCCTTTTAAAGTATCGATCAGGCGTTGGTTATCCCGTTGATGCAGCCCGATGCTGGGCTCATCCAGTATATATAAGACCCCGACCAAGGATGATCCTACCTGGGTGGCCAGACGGATACGCTGGGCCTCCCCTCCGGATAGAGTGCCGGCCGCGCGATCCAGCGTCAAATAGTCAAGGCCTACATCAATCAAAAACCCCAACCTCAGATTAATTTCTTTTAAAACCTGGTGCGCGATGAACCTTTCCTTCTCTGTAAGCGGTAGTTTGTGGAGGAACTCCCGTGCCTTTACAACAGTGAGCGCCGTCAAGTCACTGATATTTAATCCTCCGACCGTTACCGCCAGACTCTCCCGGCGGAGGCGGGCGCCCCGGCAGTCCCCGCAGGGCCGGATCGTCATATATTTCTCCTGAATCTCTTGGCGCATATATTCAGAGTTGGTGTCGCGGTAACGCCGGGCAATATTATTAATAATCCCTTCAAAACGTACTTGCTGACGCCATTCTCTCCCGTTTTCCCCTTTATACGACACTTCAATCTTTTCCCCCTGCGACCCATAGAGGATCACATCCAACTGCTTCTTGGTAGCCTTTTTCAAGGGAAGATCCGGATCAAGGCCATAATGCTTGGCTACGCCAATGAGGTACTGCATAGACCAGGAAGATTGATCAGAGCTCCAAGGTAGAACCGCTCCTTTACTCAAAGGGCGCTCCAAATCCAACACCTTTGCCGGATCAACCTCCATCTTGATCCCCAGACCATCACAAGATGGACAGGCGCCATAAGGTGAGTTAAACGAGAACATCCTGGGAGTAAACTCTTCAAAACTAAATCCGCACTCCGGACAAGCAAAATTCTCACTGTAGAGTTCTTCCTCTCCCTCCAGCGGGGCAATGATCACTAGTCCTTTCGCTAAACCCAGCGCGGTTTCTATCGAATCGGTCAACCGCGTTTCAATCCCTTCCCTGATGATTAGCCGGTCAACCACTACCTCAATCCAGTGTTTTTTGTACTTTTCCAAACGAACCTCTTCATCCAGGTTCCGGACTTCTCCATCTACCCGCACCCGGACAAAACCGTCTTTTTTCAAATCGGTAAATACCTTCTCATACTCGCCTTTTCTTCCCCGTACTACCGGGGCTAAGACTTGAAACTTGGTCCCCTCTGCCATTTCTAAAACCCGGTCTACGATCTGCTCTACAGTCTGTCTGGTGATGGCCCGTCCACACTCCGGGCAATGGGGGCGCCCGATTCTGGCATATAGTAACCGCAGGTAGTCGTAGATTTCAGTCACCGTCCCCACTGTGGAGCGGGGATTGTTGGAAGTGGTTTTTTGATCAATGGAGATCGCCGGCGAAAGGCCCTCAATATAATCTACATCCGGCTTATCCATTTGGCCCAAGAACTGCCGGGCATAAGCGGAAAGAGACTCCACATACCTGCGTTGCCCCTCCGCATAAATAGTATCAAAGGCCAGAGAAGATTTGCCTGAACCGGAGAGTCCGGTGAAGACCACCAATTTGTCCCGGGGAATCTCCACATCAATATTTTTCAGATTATGAACCCTGGCGCCTTTAATCACAATCTTATCCTTGCTCATATTTTATTCCTCCAAAAGCTTCTGCCATTCCAACATTTCATCCCGGAGTTTGGCCGCTGTTTCAAACTCCAACTCCTTGGCGGCCTTCAGCATCTCCTGCTCCAGCCGGGCGACAGTCTTTTTAATCTCATCCTGGCTGATCTTCTTAGTAGCCACCTCATAGAGGACTTTCTCCTCGGTAACTTGTTCTGTGCTGATCAGATCCCGTACTGCTTTCTTTATAGTCTCGGGAGTGATGTTATGCTCGGCGTTGTATTGTAATTGCTTTTCCCGCCGGCGCCTGGTCTCTTTCAAGGCCCGCGCCATGGAGTCAGTGATCACATCAGCATACATAATCACCCGTCCGGAAACATTACGCGCCGCCCGCCCGATAATCTGGATCAGAGTGGTCTCCGATCGTAAAAATCCTTCTTTATCAGCATCCAAGATCGCCACCAGCGTCACTTCGGGCAGATCCAGCCCCTCCCGTAACAGGTTAATCCCAACCAATACATCAAACTTGCCAAGCCTTAAATCACGCAGAATCGAGATCCGATCCAGAGTATGCACCTCACTATGGAGATACTGTACTTTAAAACCGGCTTCCTGCAGATACTCCGTTAAATCTTCAGCCATCCGCTTGGTCAAGGTGGTAACCAGCACTCGCTCCTGCTTGGCCACTCTGATCCGGATCTCCTCCATTAAGTCGTCAATCTGTCCCTTAACCGGTCTGACCTCCACCTCCGGATCGACTAAGCCGGTGGGACGGATAACCTGCTCCACCACTTGCTGGGCTCTGGTTAGCTCGTAAGCAGCGGGGGTGGCGGAGACGTAAATCACCTGATGCACCGCACGTTCAAACTCGTCAAAACGCAAAGGACGGTTGTCCAAAGCGGACGGCAGGCGGAACCCGTACTTCACCAGGTTCTCCTTACGCGCTCTATCTCCGGCATACATCGCCCGCAACTGAGGCACAGTCACATGGGACTCGTCAATGAAAACCAGAAAATCATCGGGGAAATAATCCAGTAGCGTCGCTGGCGCTTCTCCTGGCGCCCGTCCTGTCAGATACCGGGAATAGTTTTCAATCCCCTGGCAATACCCGACCTCCTGCAGCATCTCCAAGTCGAATCTGGTGCGTTGTTCCAAACGTTGCGCTTCCAGTAGTTTCCCTTCACTCCTCAGTTTAGCCAGTTCGATTTCTAATTCTTCTTCAATGGCGGCAATCGCCAGTTTCATCTTCTCCTCACTGGTGATATAGTGAGTGGCCGGGTAGATGGTGACGGTTTCTTTCTCTCCAAGCACCTCCCCAGTTAAAGGATCCACTTCTATCATGCGGTCAATTTCGTCGCCGAAGAGTTCAATTCGGATGATATTCTCTCCATAAACTGGAAAAATCTCAATGGTATCCCCCCGCACCCGAAAGGTACCGCGGGTAAAGCCCAGATCATTTCTGGAGTATTGAATCCCAACCAAGCGCCGTAGGATTTTATCTCTATTTCGCACGTCTCCATGTTGCAATGATAAGGTCATACCCTTATAATCCTCAGGAGACCCTAGACCATAAATACAAGAAACACTGGCGACAATTAAAACATCCTGCCGCTCAAAAAGGGCGGAAGTGGCGGCGTGGCGCAACCGGTCAATCTCCTCGTTGATACTGGAATCCTTCTCTATATAAGTGTCAGTCTGCGGGATATAAGCTTCCGGTTGATAGTAATCATAATAACTGACGAAATACTCCACGGCATTCTCCGGAAAAAACTCTTTAAACTCGCTATATAACTGTGCGGCCAAGGTCTTGTTATGGGCGATCACCAGCGTCGGCTTGTTCACCCGGGCCACTATATTGGCCATGGTATAGGTCTTGCCTGAACCGGTGACCCCCAGGAGAACTTGATCCCTGTAGTTCAGCTCCACGCCACGCGTCAGGGCGGCAATGGCTTCCGGCTGATCCCCGCTAGGCTGATAAGGAGATACCAGTTTAAATCGGGACATACCATAATCATCTCCTTAGTATAATCAAGTCCGCTTCTTCCTCACTTTGCATTTGCTTCGTTGGCAGACCTGTCCTCTGTCGAACATATATTCGCCATTCTTACGCATAACCCTTCTTTAAACCAACGGAAGAGGTATTGCGATCAGTTTTCCCTCAGACGGTGTTAAAACCCTAATACATGCAGGGAATCATTAACAAACAAGCAGATCGTGTCTTCCCCGACCAGGCTGCGGTCTAAAAAATTTAACATAGTTGCGGAGATTCTTATTTCAAAATGTTGAAAGATAGAGAGAGCCCGTAAACGGGCTGTACCTGTCCGCTCAGGATTATCATTCAACACCGGGCTGACCATCAAGGTTTACTAAGCTTGAAACCGGAACGATCTCCACTCCGGCCTGGATAAACCAGGGTAAACACTTGGCAATGGCCTGAGCGACTCCCGGGCGGGTATGGGCAATCCCCACTGCCGTCCCGTTGGTTAAAGCCTTCTTCAGCAGTATTTCCATTTGGCTTTCAATTCCCTCCACCCCATAATAATCGATGAATACATCGCGCTCAGCAGACGGCACTCCGTACTGCACCGCCACTTCCTGCGCAACGGAGGTGGCCACCGTCCTGCTGTCCACGAAGAAAAGATCTCTGGTCTTCAACTCGCTCATGATTAAACCCAGCAGCACCTGATCCTGAGTAGCTTTTGAGCCCATGTGGTTGTTAACTCCGCGCACTCCGGGAATTGCTTCTAGATTCTTTCTTAACTGCTGCAAAGCCTCACTAGCAGTCATCCGGCTGGTAATCCCGCCCGGACCGTAATCCACCGTTGTATCCAGGGGTTCCAAAGGGAGATGCAGGATCACCTCGTAACCTTTGTCCAAGGCCTGAGCAGCGTGGGATAGAGAAAATTCTCCTCCGGGCAGGACAGCAAAGGTCAGCGGATACGGGATGGTGAAAAAATCCAAAGTGGGTTGGTCCACAAAACCTACATCATCAATGATCAGCGCTACTCTCGGCTGCGCTGGTCTGCGCATGGGCTTTAACTCCGGAAATGTCTCCATTTTAGGCGCTGGATATAAGAGTTTGGGTTGGGTCTGAGGTTTGTTCTTCAATAAATCCGGGTTGCTTTTGGTAAACGCGACGGAAGCGGAGACTCCGGCCTCCCTCTTCTCCTCTTTCTCTTGAGGAAAGAAGTTCACCCTGAATAAAACGCCTGTTTCTTGAGGAACTCCGATTTCCACTTGCATAACGGGTTTAAAACCCATATGAAGCCAGGAAAGCTTGTTGATGGCCACCCCCAGCTGATGCCGGTCCAGGCAAGCCTGGATCTGACCGGCCTGGTCCCGCAGTTCCTCCAAGGTGAGCGTAGAAGGAACGGAAAAGCTCCTTTCCCCTGCACCCGGTCGGTCGTGGTCCGAACCTTTGCCTGCGATGAACGGGACCGGGCTTTCCCTTGGCTCCCACCCATTTTGCTCAGCTAATAGATTAATGATCTCCTCGATCTGCGTCTGCGCATCAAGTACCGAGTCTTCTAACTGTTGTTTGTCATCAATAACCGGCGCTGATTCTTTGCGGCCTTCTTTTCTATTGGATTCTGATTTATACTGGAGGGACATAGTAGTGAAAAACGCTAAAACCAAAAAAGAAAGATAGATCAGACCGATTTCCAGCCATCTACCGGAACTGTGCGTGCGCATCCTTCCTCCACCTGCCAAAAGAATAACCGGTACACCGCTAATGGCCTACCGGTAATCTACATAAACTAAAATGCCGATTCATAGCCACTTGAAGCAACCATCCTAAGCCGCTTCTTTCTCCTGCCATGAGACGCGTAAAATCCTTTCCCTCAAGACTTCCAGAGCTTTTTCGTTCTGTTTTTCATCGATCTTTTGTATTTCCCGGTAAGCTTCCTCCTTTGACTGCCGATCACCATCGATGTCATCCGTGTACTTCCGTAGAAGGGCCTCTTTTTCCTCAGCTGTTCCTACCAGGACATCCGGAGTGATTCCTTTTTCATGGATAAAGTTGCCTCCGGCTGTCAGGTAATTAGCTACTGTTAAAGTAAGGGCGCCTCCTCCCCATAAGGGGATCACATCCTGCACCACTCCTTTGCCAAAGGTGGTGGCGCCCACCAGTGTGCCTACGTCTCGGTCTTTGATGGCGCCGGCTACGATCTCCGAAGCGCTGGCGCTCCATTCATTAACCAAAACCACTAAGGGAAACTCCGGCCCCTCATAAGGAAGGGCCGGATAAACCATTTCCCGGCCTGCCCGGGGGTTAACATGGACAATTGGTCCGTCCCGCACAAATTTACTGGCTACTTGGACGGCGGCGTTTAACAATCCTCCCGGGTTATACCTCAAGTCAAGGACGAGCCCGGCCACTTTTTCTTCGTTAAAATAAGCCAGGGCTTTCTCCAGATCCGCAGCGGTGTTTTCGTTAAACTGGAATAGCTCTATCCAGCCAATCTTCCCCGCCACCGGGTCGGATTTCACCTGCCACTCCACGGTGGGGATTTTGATTACCGTCCGTACCAACTCCACATCGAAGAGGTTATTCCTTCTTTTAATAGTCAGTTTAACCTTTGTGCCGGATGGCCCTCTGACTTTGGCCACCGCCACCTCTTGCGCCATTTCTTTGGTGGGTTCCGCATTAATGGCGATGATTTCATCCCCTTGCCTCAGTCCCGCCTCTTCGGCAGGAGTCCCTTTCATCGGACGCATAATGATTAATTGGTCCTCTTTATACTCTAAATAGAGACCAACGCCGCCGTAAGAGCCCTCCGTCTCGGACATGAGTTCCGCATACTGTTCCGGCGACAAATATCTGGTGTAAGGATCATCCAGCGACGCCAAGAGATCTTGGATATTTCCCTTCTGCATATAAACAGCAAGAAGGTGAAGAAGACTGACTGGTTTATAGTAATTGAATTTAACATAAGGAATGATTTGCAGGGCCAAACCAAGGTCCTGATACCTGCCCTGCGTGATACCGATCCCGAATCCGAAAAAAAACACTAAAAAAAAGAGGAGAAGCACCACTCCAACGAGTCTTTTTCGCCCGGTTTCTGTCACGACCTTCGCTCCTTTCTTCACCGAAAGGCGCTTTACAAAAAATCTACTTATCATTATGAAGCTCTGCTCTATTATATGCCTTCAATTCACACGGGCATACGTATCCCGCCCGTTTCAGACTTTAAGGTATCTTCTGACCGACAAGATGCTACCCAGGGCGCCGAAGAATATTCCCATGACCAACAGGAAGACAATCAGCTCCATGGTGACCTCAAAACTGCTTAAAACAGGCAAGATCCGCGCAAAGTTTTTTGCTTTTCCGTAAAGTACGGTATACCCTTGAATAAGCAGAAATATGGAAACCAGGGCGCCGGTAATCCCCAAATAGATCCCTTCCAACAAAAAAGGCCACCGCACGAAGGAATCAGTCGCCCCCACCAACTTCATGATTTCAATCTCTTTCCGTCGGGCATAAACAGTAAGTTGAATAGTGTTGATCACAATATACAAAACAGCAAAGACGGTAAGAGAGATTAAGATCAGCCCCACAATCCAGATCAGGCGAACGAAAAGATTAAGAAGACGCACAAAATTCCGTCCATATACTACTTCTTCCACCCCGGAAATTCTTTCCACCTTTGCGGCAATAGCCTCCACATCGGCTCCGCTAACCGGATAAATATTAAAACTATCGGGCAAGGGGTTCTCTCCTTGAGCAAAAAGATCGGTCTGACCGAACATTTCACCGAGAATCCGTGCCCCTTCCTCCTTGGAAATAAACTTCACACTCTTCACCCCGGGAATAGAGGAAAGCCTTTCTTCCATCACCTCCCTGTCCGGGGCGTTTTTGGCGAGAAACGCCCTCACCTCCAGTTGGTTTCTTGCTCTTTGCCCCCAATACTGCAGGTTGGAGGTTACCAAGTATAGTACGCCGAAGATTAAAAGGGCCATGGTAATGGTACCGACCGCCGCCAAAGACATCAGTTTATTACGGAAGATGCCTCTCACCGCCTCCCGGGAAAAATAGCGGAGAGTTCTAATCTTCAAGACTGTAACCTCCCTTCAGTTCATCCCGGATAATCCGGCCGTTCTCGATGGCCACCACTCTCCTTCTGAGCCGGTCGACAATATCCTTGTTATGGGTGGCCATCACCACGGTAGTACCGCGTTTATTAATCTCTTTGAGCAGCTCCATAATTCCCCAGGAAGTTTCGGGGTCTAAATTCCCGGTGGGCTCGTCCGCCAATAGAAGATGCGGGCGGTTAACAATCGCCCTGGCCAAAGAGACTCGTTGCTGTTCTCCTCCGGAGAGTTCAGAGGGGAATTCGTTTCGCTTATGGGTCAAACCCACCAAATCCAAGACATAATTGACCCTTACTTTAATCTCCCGAGCATCGGCTTCGATCACTTCCAAGGCAAAGGAGATGTTCTCATAAACGGTTTTATTCGGCAACAACTTAAAGTCCTGAAAAATAACGCCGATATTTCTCCGGAAATACGGAATCTCGTTCTTTTTAAGGAGGGCGACATTCATATTGCCTACTTCCAATAGGCCGGAGGTCGGCAATTCCTTACGGATGACCAGATTAATGAAGCTGGATTTTCCCGCTCCGCTGGGTCCGACTAAGAAAACAAACTCGCCTTTGTCGATCTGTAAGGAGAAATCTTGCAGCGCCACTACTCCATTACTAAATCTTTTAGTAAGATTTCTCGCAGTAATCAACCCTAACTACCTCTCTTTGTGCTATTTCACTTTATTCTTTTCGACATACCCCCACAATCTCCTCCAGTAAAATCAGGGTATTCAGTTAAACCGCTGAAACAAAAAACCGCTCTTGTCGAGCGGCTTACCCGTGTGCACAGGTCAGTATTATTCTCTAAAAAGGAAGCGATATCCGTTGTCAGTTGCTTCTGAATAACTTCTTAGTGATGGCGCCGTTTGGAGTAGACGGAAATCTATCCGCATAAAGGTCTGAAAATCATTGATCTTGACCACTTCACCCACGGCAATACGGCGTAAAGTATGGTCATAATAGTGTAAGATCTCTAAATGGTGGCCTTCACCCACAACCCCGCTGCGGATGGCAGTAAGCAATGCCGGTTGGATCAGTTCTACCGGATAAGCCAGGTGATAGAGAAAACCGCTCCCCAAAGAGTTAATTGTTTCTAAAGTCCATTCCTTCTCTACCAACAGTTGTAAGGTCCTCTCCTTTTCCACACTGATCTCCCTTCCTTCAGCCTCCTTTCACTATTATATGAGGCTAAACTGTCAGGAGTGTAAAAAGGAGAAGATCCATCTATTCACCGTTTCTTTGAGCAATCTCTTTGCTCACCAAGTTCCCCATTTCTTCTGTTCCGATCAGGATCATACCATCGCTCATCAGATCAGGAGTGCGATAGCCCTTAGCCAACACCTCGGCCACTGCCTGCTCTATAGCCTGAGCTGCCTCTTCACTCTGTAAAGAATATCGGCAAAGCATAGCTACAGAGAGGATGGTAGCCAAGGGGTTGGCTCGATCCTGTCCGGCGATGTCAGGGGCGGAACCATGAGCTGGCTCATAAAGGGCGACCTCCCCGCCCAGACTGGCCGAGGGCAACATACCCAGGGAACCGGCGAGCACCGAAGCTTGGTCGCTTAAGATATCGCCAAACATATTCTCTGTAACCAGCACATCAAATTGGGCCGGATACTTCACAAGTTGCATGGCGCAGTTATCCACATACATGTGTTCTAGTTCCAGATCAGGATATGCTTCATGCAACTCCCTGGCAGTTTCCCGCCACAACTGGGAACTGGTCAAAACGTTTGCCTTGTCCACAGAAGTCACTTTCTTCCGGCGGCTCCTGGCCGCGGAAAAGGCAAACTCCAAAATCCTTCTAATCTCGCTCCTGGAATATTCCAGGTTATCTCCGGCGACTTCTTCCCCGTCCTCCCTGGTCCGCCGGTACTTTTCTCCAAAGTACAAACCACCGGTTAATTCCCGCACCACCAATAGATCAACGTCTTTGATTAATTTATTCTTGAGGGGTGAGGCGTCAAGCAGTTCCGGGTAGGCCTTAACCGGCCGCAGATTGCAGTAGAGTCCCAGCATTTTTCGTAACGGGAGCAAAGCGGCCCGTTCCGGGCGTAACTCCGGAGGAAGGCGATCCATCTTCGGACTGCCGACCGCCCCCAAGATGATCGCCTGAGCACTCCGGCATAACTCTACAGTCTCCTCAGGCAGGGGATGCCCGTATTTTTCGTAAGCATCCTCACTGATTAAGCCGTAGTTGATTTCCAGCTCAAACCGGAAGACTTTGGCGACCTTCTTTAAGACTTCGACTGCTACCGGCACCACCTCGCGTCCAATCCCATCACCGGGCAAAACCGCAATCTTAAACATCTTCCCCTCATCCTTCCTTCTCGGTCAGCCTTAATTTCACATAAGAAATCAGACCGCCGGTGGAGATTAATTTTTGCATGAATTCCGGAAACGGCTTGCTTTGATAAATCCGGCCGGTGGTATGATTGATGATCTTTCCTTCTTCCAGGGAAACCTCTACCACATCCCCGTCTTTAATCTCTGCGCTGGCCTCCGCAGACTCCAAAATCGGCAGACCGATATTGATCGCGTTCCGATAAAAAATCCTGGCGAAAGTTTGGGCAATTACACAAGAAATCCCTGCGCTTTTAATGGCCAGAGGCGCATGTTCCCTGGAACTGCCGCACCCGAAGTTCTTCCCGGCCACAATTACTTGACCGGGCTGTACTTTTTTGGCAAAAGACAGATCCGCATCTTCCATACAATGAGCCGCCAACTCCTGCGGGTCCGAGGTATTCAGATAACGGGCGGGAATGATCAGGTCAGTGTCAACATCATCTCCGAAACGCCAAACTTTTCCCTTAATCATGTTAGTCATGAGCACAACACCTCCTCTGGATGGGCAATCCGCCCCTTCACCGCTGAAGCGGCAGCCACCGCCGGACCAGCCAGATAGACCTCGCTTTCCGGATCTCCCATCCGGCCGACGAAATTCCGGTTCGTAGTGGAGACCGCCTTCTCTCCCCGGGCCAAGATGCCCATATGCCCCCCCAGGCATGGACCACAAGTTGGTGTGGAGACTACTGCGCCCGCTTCCAGAAAGACTTCAAGCAAGCCTTCGTGCATGGCTTCTTTATAGATTTCTTGTGTGCCCGGAATAACGATTAACCTGACCTCTGGGTGAACGGTCTTTCCTCTAAGCACAGCAGCGGCTTCCCGTAGATCCTTCAGCCGGCCGTTTGTGCAAGAACCAATCACTACTTGATCAATGCGTACATCAGTAAATTCCTCAACCGCCTTGGCATTCTCCGGTAAATGTGGCGCGGCAACTTGCGGGCCAATCTTGGTCACATCGATCTCAATCTCTCGAATATATTCGGCTTGGGGATCACTGGAATATACTTGGTAAGACCGCTTGAGCCGACCTTTGATGTATGCCAAAGTCTTCTGATCCACCCCGCAGATCCCGTTCTTGGCCCCGGCCTCAATCGCCATGTTGGCCATGGTAAAGCGATCATCCATACTTAATTCGCTAATGGCCTCCCCCACAAATTCCATGGCGGAATATAAAGCGCCATCCACCCCGATCAGGCCGATAGTATATAAAATCAGATCCTTCCCCCCGACCCAAGGACGTAGAGTCCCATAATAATTTAGTTTGATGGAAGGAGGAACTTTCAGCCAAATCTCCCCCAAGGCCATGACTGCGGCCATGTCGGTACTGCCTACCCCGGTAGAAAAGGCGCCCAGCGCTCCATAGGTACAAGTGTGGGAGTCCGCTCCGATCACAATATCTCCGGGTCCGACCAGCCCCTGTTCAGGGAGGAGGCAGTGTTCAATCCCCATCCGCCCCACCTCAAAATAGTTGGTTATTCCGTATTTCTTGGCAAACTCCCTGACCTTCTTGGCCTGCTCGGCAGATTTTATATCTTTATTGGGCGTAAAATGATCAGGCACCAAAGCCACGGCGTCACGGTCAAAAACCTGATTCACACCGATCTTCTCAAACTCTTTGATTGCTACCGGCGCCGTAATATCATTACCTAACACCAAATCCACCCGGGCATTGATTAACTCCCCAGGTTCCACCTGTTCTCTGCCGGCGTGCGCCGCCAGGATCTTCTCCGTAATAGTCATCGCCCTTCCCATTGCCGTCACCTACCCTTTTCACTTTTTTCCCAGTAGCCATAATGATTGGAATATGGGCCGATTGGCCTTGACTGCCTGTGGTGAAACAATCGCATCCCAGCTTTTCTACGTTTGCTTCTACAAAACCGGCTTCCTCAAACCAGTCTTTAAGCTCTTCCGCTTGGAATCCTAACCATAGATCGGACTTTTCCTGTTTAACCCAGGTGTGCCGGTGTTCCTCCACATCAGTAAGGATAACCCGTCCCCCTGGTTTTAAAATCCGGTAAAATTCACGTAGCGCTTCCCCGGGGTCGCTCAAGTGGTGTAACAACATGTTGGCAAAGACCAGATCATAATGGTCGCTATTGAGGGGCAACTCTTCCGCCGTGCCCTGTAAAAACCGGATATTGTGTAGACCAGCCTTCTCCATTTCCCGCCTGGCCACATTCAACATCTCTCGGGAAGCGTCAACCGCCATCACCTCTTCTGCTCTCTCCGCTAAAGCTTTAGTTAAGTATCCTGTTCCACAACCAATATCAGCCACTCTCATTCCCGCAGTGACTGTTACTTTTTCCATTAACAGGTTTCGTAAATCATTCCCGTAACACTTCACCCGGGAGGCGTCATATTCCGGAGCCAACTGGTCAAAGTATTCCCGGACGATCTGCTCGGCGGCGCTGTACTGCTGGGAATTGCCTTCCGCCAGCCACCTCAGCAGAGCTGTTCTGGAGAAGCGCCATTCCCTACCGATTTTACGGGCTGGAACCTCTTCTTCCCGCAAAATCTTCTGCATGGTCTTCGTGCTGACTCCCAATAAAGCACTGGCTTCTTCCAGATTTAAAACTTCTTTCTCCTCCATGACCCTTCTACTTCCTGTCGTATTCGGCGGCGGGACGGAGGTCTGAGACGAAGTGCTCACCCCGTAACCTGCCGAATCTGATATTTTGGCTCCATTATATGCGGGAGACACCGGTCATGTCAAGATCTATTTTCCTTCATTTTCTCTTATTTTCCCCCACTGACCACTTAACCACTTTTAGCGCCCTTGTTACCGCCTTAAAACTTCTCACCGGCCATACTTACAAAATTTACATATTATTCGCGTCTTCCGGAAAAACTAAAGTCCAAGTGTTCCTGAAGGGCTGATCTGGTCCAATTCTTATTTTGCAGAATAGAGGTGGATAAATATGGAGATCTTTTGGTATTGGGTCTTATGGGGCTTGGCGGTCTCCTTTAACCTGCTGGTGGTCTATTTTATTGCGATCTTTTTCATAAAAGGACATCAAGCGCGCCTCCACTACTTCCAGGAGTATAGTGAAGATGACACCCTCTTCAGTCAAACAGAGGGACAGGGGCTTGTCCGTAGAAAGGTGTAAGGGCCCACGCGAAAGAAGAGCACCTATTCGAAAAGAAGGCTCCCGGATCTCTTCCCATCCGCGTCTGGCAGATGGGGAATGAAAAAACCCGGCTAGGTGGTTTTCCTTTGAACCCAACAGAATTGGCTTACTATGCCTCTTTTTTTTTCCGAAATATCATTGGCAAACGTGGTGAACCGTTAATCCTGGGCTTAGGGGTAACAAACCGCTGTAACCTCCTGTGTCAACACTGCGTCTTCCACAGCGGTCATCCCGACCTCTCTTATGAACAAGCGGTGGGCTTAATCCGATCCTTTTATCGGAAGGGCGCCCGCATCTTGTTTATCCAAGGAGGAGAACCCTTTCTCTGGAAAGACGCCGGACGTACCATAGAAGATCTGATCCGTGTAGCCAAAAACGAGGGTTATTTTCGAGTAGCGGTCGCTACCAACGGGACTTTCCCGCTGGTCACTACGGCGGATCTGGTCTGGGTCAGTGTAGACGGCGACAGAAAAAACCATAATAGGATTAGGAACGGTTCTTATGATGCAGTCATTAAAAACTTGAAAGAAAACACCCATCCCAGAGTCAACATAAATATGACCATCAACCGACTTAACTACACTGACCTGGAAAAGGTGGCCGCCTTAGCCCGGGACTTTCCTGCTGTACAAGGGGTTTCTTTCAACTTTCACACGCCTTTTCCCGGAGTGGAGGACCTGGCCATACCGGTGGAGGAGAAGAAAATCTGTATAGCGCGGATTATTCAACTAAAGAAGAGCGGGTATCCAGTCATCAACAGTTATGCCGCCTTACAGGCCTTGAATAGGAATGATCATCCGCGACCGGTCGACTTGATCTGCCTACTCGAAAAGGGTGTGGTTTACCCCTGCTGTTTTGGGCGAAGACAGCCTGAAATCTGCCGAGATTGCGGCTACGGGATCGTCGCTGAGCTATCCCTATTATCCCGGGGCAACCTAAAGGTAATCCCGGGAGCGTTGAGACTCTTTCGATGATGAACAGGAGATGGTCAGGTGATGATTAATGAGCAGTCTTTATGGGAACTGAATAAGAAACATCCCCGGCTGGTTCTGGCTTATGTAGGAACGCGTCTGTACTGTCAAGAGGTTGACTTCACTATGCACAGAACCGGGCAGATCTGGCTGAAGACTGGCGCGAAGCAGAGTTTGCCCCTCTCTTTACAGCGGGCCAAGAGAGTCGGTTTTCTACTGCAAGTCAACGACCGGACCGGATTGAGCGGTAACGCCTTGGTCTTGCGGAAAGGCGAGCGGATTGGGCTTCTTCCCTACCGCTTGACTTCTCCTGAAAATCAAGAGAGTTACATCCTGACGTTTCAAGGATGGGTTCCGGAATTCACGTCCTCGCGCCCGCCCGCTACAATAAAGTCTCTCTACTTTTGGCTGAAGGCCGTCCGCTATAAATCACTGTTTCTATCAGCTCTTTCCGTAATGATAGGCTCCCTCTTTGCTCTGGTCAGTGGAGAATTCAGTCCGTATCTTCTTCTTTTGTCGCTCTGTGGTGGAATCTCCACTCATGCGGCCGCCAATTTCTTCAGTGATTATCATGACTATGTAAACGCAGTTGATTCTACCCAAGCCATCTCTTCGATCGCCGGTGTCTTGGCCCGGGAAGAAGTGGAACCGGCCACAATTCTCTCGGCCGGATTTATCTCCCTTTGCCTGGCTTTGCTGCTTACCAGTTTTATAACTGCCATCCGTGGATTATCTCCTCTCTTCTTTATCTTAGCCGGCCTCTTTGGCGCCGCCACCTACTGTTGGAAACCGATTGCTTACAAATATAGAGGATGGGGAGAAACCATCGTCGGTTTGTTGATGGGTCCCCTCATGGCCCTCGGTTCTTATTTTATTCAGACCGGAGAGTTCAGTTGGCCGGTGCTCCTGATCTCTCTCGCGCTGGGGATGATCATCTTCTCTGTTTCACTAGTCAATAACCTGCGGGACCTTCCCGAAGACCAACGGGCCGGAATCACCACCTTACCGATGAAACTGGGGGTATCCCGGACCAAAGTTCTCTACTACTTCTTCAGCTTTCTCCCTTTTGTCTTTTCTCTCTTGGTCGTCCTCATCTACCCCTCCTTAATCATGCTGATTCTGGCCTTTCTCAGTCTGCGTCCGGCTTGGCAGGCAGTGGCAAAGCTGGCCAAGACCAAAGACAATGTAGTGGATATCCGCTTCAACTCCCCTACACTGGACTACCCCATCAATTCCATTCGTTTTTATCTAAGCTATGCTTCGTGGACCATCATTGGGTTACTGATTACCTACCTGTTCCGGTAACCTTCTTCCGGTCACAGCTTGAGTTAGTATTAAGTTAATATTAATATCTTATTAATGAAAGAGCATCTTTGAGAGGTGTTTGACACTGACCGTCGAAGATGACCATATCATAATAAGGCCTGATCATTTAAACTAAGATCCGGAAAGTTACCGGTCCCGGATCGAGCTGGGGACATCACGAAACACTCAATCCAAACCACCTTTAACAAGGAGTGAAAGCTGTGAGGAGAATTGTGCTGACCGGAGGGGGAACCGCTGGTCACGTCATGCCTAATCTAGCCCTCATCCCGGAACTCAAGAATAGCTGGGAGGTTTATTATATTGGAAGTGAGACCGGTATGGAACGGGAGATCATCCGGCAAGCCGGCATTCCCTATTTTCCGATCGCTACCGGCAAATTACGCCGTTATCTTTCTCTGAAGAATCTGACCGATCCGTTTTTAGTCATTAAGGGGTTGACCCAAGCTTACTTTATCCTGAGAAAGCTTCGTCCCCTAGTGGTCTTCTCCAAAGGCGGCTTTGTCTCCGTGCCTGTAGTCATAGCGGCCTGGTTGAACCGGATCCCTGTCATCTTACATGAATCTGATGTGACCCCAGGGTTGGCCAACCGTCTTTGCCTACCTTTTTCCAGACTGATCTGCGCTACCTTTCCCGAGACCATCCCTTTCCTACCGGCCAAAAAGAGCATACTGACTGGAAACCCGATCCGTAGGGAAATATTTATGGGTTCCAAGGAAGAAGGCCTCTCCATCTGCGGATTTACCAAGGAAAAACCGGTCTTGTTGGTCATTGGCGGCAGTCTGGGTTCTGTCAAGATCAACCGCCTGGTCCGCTCTGTCCTCCCGGACCTGCTCACTATCTTTCAAGTAGTTCACATTTGCGGTAAAGGTCATCTCGACGAGACGCTGAAGAATAAAAAAGGGTATGTCCAATTTGAATTCATCTCCACCGAATTGCCCTCGATTCTGGCTGCGGCTGACATCTGTCTGTCCCGGGCCGGCGCTAATTTCATCTTCGAATTATTAGCCCTAAAAAAACCCACTCTCCTCATCCCCTTATCCAAACAAGCCAGTAGGGGTGATCAGATTTTAAACGCCCGCTCCTTTGAAAAACAACGCTTCAGTATGATGC
>DATCJV010000110.1:0-6305 GCA_036562625.1 Bacillota bacterium
GTAAACTAAGGATGACAGTACTTGGAGAAGGAGAGATAAAAGTGATTAAAGGGATTGAACATTTGGGTTTAATGGCCAAAGATCCGGAAAAACTGGCGCAGTGGTATGAAGAAGTCTTGGGCTTCCGGGTTGTCTATAAAACCGCTTCCGTCCCTCCGGCCTTTTTTATTGCCGGTCAGGAAAAGGGCGTGATTGAGATTATCCCATGGGAGGAGGGTGTCTCTGCTACGAAGGATAAAAAAACACACATCGCCATTGAGGTCGATGATTTTGATGGCGCTGTGCAACGGTTAAAGAGCGCGGGGGTGGCAGTAGAAGAACCACTAGATATCTTTGCCGGCGGTAAAGTAGTCTTTTTCCGGGATATTGAAGATAATGTCTTGCATTTGGTGTATAGGCCGGAACAGATTTGGGTGTAAATGGGTTATGGGAAGAGATTTACTGTTTTCCCTGCTACTTGACAGGAAGAAAAAGTTGAGATAAGATAAATCTGTAAATTATAAATTATAATTTGCAGGGAGAATTAATATGCATCTGAGTTTGAAACAACGAGCTTACCAGCTTATAAAGGAAAAACTTTTAAATCAAGAGTTTTCACCAGGCGCTCGGATCAGGGAAGACCTGTTGGCCGAGGAAATAGAAATGAGCAGAACACCCGTGCGGGAAGCGATTAACCAATTAACAGCTGAAGGCTTTATAAAAAACATCCCGCGCAAAGGCCTTTATTGTATTGAACCTACGCAAAAAGAGATTGCGGATCTTTTAAGTGTGCGGAAATATTTGGAGATGTTAGCCATTGAACAGTGTGTAGAGAAGATTACCGGCGAGGACCTTGATGAGTTAGACCGGTATATTAAACTGTATGAGGAAGCGTTGGCGGTGGAAGATTTCAAAACGTGCAACAAGTACGATAGCGCCTTTCATATGGGAATAGCCAAGGCTACTAAGAATCAGCGACTAATCAAGTTTCTGTCGGAAATTGATGATTTCATGCACATCGCCCGGGCTATGGAGAAGAAGACGATGCCAAAGGACCGGGCGGAAAAGGCCTTGAATCAACATAAAAAGATCCTGGCTTATATAAGAAGCGGTGAGGTGGAAATGGCCAGGAAAGAGATGATTAATAATATCCGTAGTCTTGAAGAACACTTGGGTCTGAGCAAGTAATCAAGCCTGTTCTTCCAGGCAGGACGGTAAGGGTATTAATTAAAAAGAATTCGACTAAAATAGACATTATAATTTATAATTTATAATTAATATTTTATAAAAGAATAAAGGAGGGATTATGTCCAGGAGTCAGTGAAACACTTCATCGTAGAGTCATAATTACAAACACGCGTGCTGCGCGTGAAGAAAACGGGGGTCAATCAATGGATACTAAGCGAGTTCAGGAATTAGAGCGGATTGCCAATGAAATCAGAATCGAAGTGGTTAAAAGTATTTATCGGGCCGGCTCGGGACATTTGGGGGGTTCTCTATCGGCTACGGAACTACTGACTGCCTTATATTTTGAAAAGATGCGACTCAAACCCGAAGAACCGGATTGGCAGGGACGAGACAGGTTTATTCTCAGCAAAGGACATGCCGGACCGGCTCTCTATGCTGTTTTGGCGAAGAGAGGCTATTTCCCCGTAAAAGAACTGGAAACCTTAAGGAAAATGGGAAGCAGATTATCGGGTCACCCAGCGTGTTTCAAGACGCCGGGAGTGGAAATGACCAGTGGTTCTTTGGGCCACGGCCTTTCCGTAGGTTTGGGAATGAGATTGGCCGGCCGGGCCAAAGGTGAAGATTACCGGGTATTTGTTTTACTTGGCGACGGTGAAATTCAGGAGGGTCAAGTCTGGGAAGCAGCTATGGCTGCTGCTCAATTCAAGATTAACAACTTAATCGCCATTGTCGATTATAACCGGGTCCAACTTGACGGTACGGTCGATGAGATTATGGAGGTAGAACCATTAGCCGATAAATGGCGCGCTTTTAATTGGGAAGTATTGCAGGCGGATGGGCATAATTTAAATGAAATCCTGCCCGCCTTGGATCAGGCCATTGAACGCAGTCAACAAGGGCCGGTGGTGCTTATTGCTCGTACCGTGAAGGGTAAGGGAGTCTCCTTTATGGAAGGTAAGGCGGACTGGCATGGCAAGGTTCCTACAGAAGAAGAGTATAGGCAAGCTTTGGCGGAATTAGATAAATAGGATGGTGTAAGTCTATGAGTGAAAAAAAACAGATAGCACAGAGAGACGCTTACGGATTAGCCTTGGTTGAGCTGGGGAAGGCAAACCCAAATGTGGTCGTGTTGGATGCGGATGTTTCTAAATCCACGAAAACCGTACACTTTGCCCAGGAATTTCCAGAGCGCTTCTTTAACTTCGGTATTGCTGAGCAGAACATGATGGCGGCCGCGGCTGGTATGGCGAAGAGCGGAATGATCCCCTTCGTCAATACCTTTAGTTTTCTCGCCACATACCGGGCTGCCGACCAGTTAAGGTCTTCGGTGGTCTATCCAAAGGCGAATGTGAAAATAGCCGCTACCTACGGTGGGCTTTCCGATTCCTTTGACGGACCGACCCACCAATCTATCGCCGATTTGTCAATGGTTCGCGCTCTACCCGACCTAACCGTGGTAGTGCCGGCCGATGCGGTAGAGGTGGAAAAAGCTTTACCTGTCTTGGCTAACTATAATGGCCCGGTTTGGTTCCGTCTATCCAGAAACCCCTCTCCGGTTATTTATGGTGATGATTATGAATTTACCATTGGGAAAGCCAGTATCCTGCAAGAGGGCTCTGACCTTACTTTAATCAGCATAGGCACAATGCTGGGACGGGTGATGGAAGCCGCGGAACTCTTGCGTAAGGAAGGGCTAATGCCAACGGTGATGTCAATTTCTACTCTAAAACCGTTGGATCAGGAGTCTATATTAGCCGCCGCCCGGAAAACCGGCGCCCTGGTCACAGTTGAAGAACATTCGATTTTAGGTGGCTTAGGGGCGGCTGTCTGCGAAACAGTGGCTGATCAGTATCCGGTGCCTGTCAAGAGAGTAGGGATCCCGGATACGTTCGCGGATACCGGTCCCTACGAGGAACTTCTGGATAAATACGGCTTGTCTGTACAGGATATTGTGAAAGCGGCCAAAGAGGCTCATGCGCTTAAAAAGTGATAGATGGGAGTTGACATATATAATCTGAAGGAGTGATTTGTGATGGAATTAAGAGAAAGAGCAGCACAAATACTGAAAGAGTATAAAGGAGATGCGTACGCCTTTGGTTTACATGTCATCGATAAGGTAGGCGAATTTGCCGCTCAATTTGGAAAGAAGGCCTTGCTCATCTCTAACACCACTTACCTAAAACCCGTAGCTGATCAAGTGGTGGCTTCTTTGCAGAAACACGGTGTGGAGCTGGCTGGAGAGAGAATTGTACCTGATGCTGGCCCCAATGCCCCCCGGGAAGACGTCTACCGGATTGAAAGCTATATTCTGCATTTTAAGCCTGATTGCATTGTGGTAATCGGCGGAGGAAGCTCCATTGATGCGGCAAAAGCCGCTGATGTCCTGGCCACGCTTGGTGAATATACTCCTGAGATTGATCCTTATTTTGGCACCGGAGTGGTTTCTGAAGCGTTGAAAAAGACCGGAAAGAAGTTATTACCGTTGATTGCGGTGCAAACGTCGGCAAGTTCCGGTGCGCATCTGACTAAATACTCCAATGTTACCGATCCGGTGGCAGGACAAAAGAAACTCATTGTAGACGAAGCGATCATTCCAGCCCGTGCTGTTTTTGATTATGCGGTCACTGCAAGTATGCCGGTGGAGTTGACGATTGACGGCGCCTTGGATGGGATCGCCCATTGCCTGGAGGTATATTTGGGGATTGCCGAGGAGAAAGCGGAAGAGGCGAGGAAGATTGCGGAAGTCGCCATTGAGTTAATTTTGACGTATGCGCCGAAAGTATTGGAAAATCCCAAAGACTTGGAGGCCAGAGAAGCGCTGGGCTTAGCCACTGACCTGGGTGGCTACGCTATTATGGTGGGCGGTACCAATGGCGCGCATTTGACCAGCTTTTCCTTGGTGGATATCACCAGTCACGGACGGGCTTGCGGTATAATGAACCCGTATTATACTGTATTCTTTACTCCGGCTGTTGAGGACCGGGTGAGAAACGTGGGCGAAATCTATAAAAAAGTTGGTTTCATCAAAGAAGACCTGTCCAAACTAAGCGGAAAAGAACTGGGAATCGTTGTGGCGAAGGGGATGACGGCCTTTAGTAAGAGTATAAATTCACCCACCACCCTAGCGGAACTGCCCGGGTTCAGTGAGGAGCATATTGCGCGGGCATTGAAGGCGGCCAAAGATCCGCAACTCGATATGAAATTAAAGAATATGCCGGTGCCTTTGAACGCCTCCTTAGTAGATGAGTACATGGCGCCGATTTTAGAAGCGGCCAAAACCGGAGATTTTACGTTAATCAAGAGTATGCAGTAAACCGTATCAACACAAAGTCATGCCATCCGGAGGATTCTTAAGGAGGTGACAGTATGAAGACGAAAACGGTTCCGGTAACAATCGGCAGCGTCGCGCTTGAATTAAATTTGCCCGTCAAGACCGATGTATTGGCCATGAAGACTGCCCAACTTCTGTCTGACCCGGCAGCCACTGTCGCCCAGGCTTTGAAAGAACCCATTGCCGCGCCGCCGTTAGAGCGGATTGCCCGAGAAAAACTAAGGGAAAAGCCTGATGCCCAAGCGGTGGTGGTAATCTCTGATAATACCCGGCCTGTGCCCTATCGGGGGGAGAGCGGTATCCTTTGGCCGATAATAAAAACCTTACTGGACTGCGGGATGAAGAGCGATCAGATTCAGATCCTGGTCGCCAACGGAACTCACCGGGCTTTGTCCGAGGAAGAACTCAAAAAGATGTTGGATCCGTCAATCTTTGCTGCGGGAATCCGTGTAAAAAACCATGATTGCCGGAATGGGGAAGACCTGGTTTTCTTGGGACAGACCTCCTGGGGGTCGCAAGTCTATATCAACCGGGATTATGTGCAAGCGGACCTCAAGATCCTGACAGGCTTGGTAGAAAGCCATTTCATGGCAGGGGTTTCCGGGGGACGAAAATCTGTCTGCCCCGGACTGATCGGGGAGAAGAGCACCTACGTTTTTCACGGAGCTCCGTTACTGGCCTCGCCCCAAGCTGACTTAATGATCTTGTCAGGAAATCCTTGTCATGAAGAAGCGCTGGAAGTGGCGAAAATGGCCGGGGTGGATTTTATAGTAAACGTCACCTTGGACTGTGACTATAATCTGACCGGGGTCTTCGCCGGAGACTTGGAGAAGGCCCATGAAAAGGCCGTAGAGAAACTTAGTGAATATACGACCATTCCTATTGAGCATGAGTACGATCTGGTTGTGACTCATGGGGGATTTGTCGGACTCAACCATTACCAGACGGCCAAAGCTGCGGTGGGCGCCGCCCTGGCGGTCAAGCCCGGGGGCAAGATGATTATTGCGGCCGACATTACGGATCTTGATCCGGTAGGCAGCAATAATTACCGTACGGTTCTGCATCTACTCACCCTGATGGGAGCGGAACAATTTAATAAGCTTCTGCTCTCACCGGATTGGATCTTCGTTCCGGATCAGTGGCAGGTACAGATGTGGGCCAAAGTATTCCAGAAGATCGCCATGGAGGATCTATATTATTACTCGCCGCAATTTCCCGCTAAAGACTATCAGATTATACCAGGCGTCAACGGGAATAAATTTCTCCCGGAGGAACTCCGATATTCTGGACGTCCAGAAACCATTGGTTTATTCATAGAAAACGCCATTCGTTCCTGTCTGGAGACTCCGGGCGCAGAAGAAATGACCGTAGCCTTCTTAGCGGATGGACCATACGGTGTCCCGGTGAAAATCTAACCAGACAAAACCAGACCGAGAGACAGGGGCCTGTCCGACTCTACAGGCAAGGAGAGAAGAGAGAGGACAGGTCCCTGTCTGCGTCGGATATCTCTCTCCTAGAAACTGAAAAGTATCTGTGCTATAATTATTGAGTACCTTTATTGCTAATAGCTGAAGGTGCTTTTTTTTATGCAGGGCCAAAGATGGCGCTGAATTATAGAGAGGTAGTGTTATTGGATGGAGGCGAGTAAGTGTGAACTCATCAGAAGGCTTGTTAGTGTAAAATTATTGTAGATTTGACGGAGGAGAGATCTATAGAAAAGAGAAGAGGAACCTCACATTCGCCTAAGAATGAAAACCCCCAGAAGGAGGCCGAGGTTCCTCATGGATTTAGTTCGTCTAGTAGAAGA
>DATCJV010000111.1:0-5566 GCA_036562625.1 Bacillota bacterium
TCTTCTACTAGACGAACTAAATCCATGAGGAACCTCGGCCTCCTTCTGGGGGTTTTCATTCTTAGGCGAATGTGAGGTTCCTCTTCTCTTTTCTATAGATCTCTCCTCCGTCAAATCTACAATAATTTTACACTAACAAGCAGAGGTGTTTTTACTGTTTTGTCGGTCGGACCTCGGCTGATCTTAGATTACTTTAAGTTTTAGCGAAAGATCCATTCTCTTTCTGGTGTTTAAGGGGATCTCAGGATGCAGAAGTGACCCATATTCTTTGATGATTTTTTGCAGTTTTAGACGGGCCCTGGTCTTGGCATTATCAACTACTTTGGCCTTTAGCAGCAGTTGTCTTTGGATTTCGTTAAAGGTGAGGCCCATTAGATATAGTAAGGTCACGTTGTATTCAACCTCGGTAAGATGAGCTTTTAGCACTTCCTGAAGACGATGAAAGGCAAATTTCTCTACGACCAACTCTTCCGGGTTACAGGAGTCATCATTTAGGTTATCAAGTAGAGTGCGGGATTCTTCGGAATTAACATAAGAGAAGAGTGACATAGTTTCTCTGTATAGTCTATTTCTCTTTCCGGAGTGACGTTTGAGGACATTATAGATCTTGCGCAGGATGCAAATGTAAGCAAAAGTACTGAACTTTATTTCGAATTCCCCATTAAATTCATTAATGGCCTTTAATAAACCAATTAGGCCTTCTTGGATCAGATCTTCATATTCAAGATAATAACAGTTTTGGTTCTTTACAATGTGCTTGACCATTGGTATATATTTGCGCACCAGTTCGTCTTTGGCCTGTGGATCGTTTTCCTCTCTGATCTGCTTCAACAAAAGCAAGTCTTCGTTTTGGTTGTTGGCAGTACTCATCTCCGCAGCGCCCCCTTGACCCATGCATAGTAAAGTATATGGCCAGGTTGTCCAGAATATGATTACCTTCCAAGACAAGTGTCTCCGTACCGTCAAAGCAGGGCCGGGTGAGAGGGAGATCTTAATTTAAGGCATAAAAAAAGCTGCCCCGTAGGGACAGCCCAAAATTTATCTAGGTTCAATAATGAATTTAATCGCCGTTCTTTCCTCCCCGTCAATTTGCACTTCTGAGAAGGCGGGGATACAGATGAGGTTGATTCCATTAGGAGCAACAAATCCTCTGGCAATCGCAATTGCTTTTATGGCTTGATTAACTGCTCCTGCGCCAACCGATTGGATTTCAGCACAGCTTTTTTCTCTAACTACCGCAGCTAAGGCTCCTGCTACTGACTTGGGATTAGAAGTTGCAGAAACTTTAAGTATTTCCAAAAAGAAGACCCCCTTTATATCCAGTTCTAATTCTAATATGGAGAGCAGAAATTTTTATTCAAATCTAACCTATGCCCAAGTTCGGCGTTTTGGTGTTAAGAATATGTAAATTATTCCACAACTGAAGATAGATTCCTCCTTAATTTTTCCTATTTTTAAGTATAGTACAAAAATCAGGTTTTTCTAGACTGAGTAGTCCTTGTTCTGCCGCTTTTTTGGCCGCTTCCTTTTTGCTCGTTCCCCGACCGACGCCAATTTTCCGGTCTCTGCTGTAAACAGCCATGGTATAAAGGCGTTGATGATCCGGACCTTCCACATTCATCAGTTTATATGTGGGAAGTTCCCCATGCCTTTGTTGTAAAACTTCTTGGAGCATTGTTTTGGGATCTAGGGGCTTCTCCTCGGTGAGTAAAGCTTCGATATAGGGTTGCCAGAGGGGAATGATGAAACTTCTGGCGTTTTGTAACCCTTTGGTGAGATATGCAACGGCGATGATTGCCTCCATTGCATCGGCGAGGAGAGATGCCCTTTTCCGCCCGCCTGTTTTTTCCTCCCCTGCACCAAGATAGAGCAATTCTCCCAGATTTAAGGAGGCGGCGATCTGAGCCAGAGTCCGGGAGTTCACTAAGGATGAACGCCACTTGGATAATTCACCCTCAGTTATCTGAGGAAATCTGGTATACAAATATTCACTGATCACCAAGGACAATACTGAATCTCCCAGAAATTCCAAGCGTTCATTGGATTCGCCGCCTACTTCATGGATGTATGAACGGTGCGTCAAGGCTTGCTCCAGTAAAGGCAGGTCTTTTTCGGTGATTCCTGCTTTCTTCGCCAAGAGAGAAAGGTTCTTGGTAGAGGTTCCATCTTCGTCTTGATGTTTAGATAAGGATCGTTTTTTCTCCACTCTTTAGACACCCCTAAAGGCTGTGCTGTATTTATATCCGGGATATGCGGTGGACTTTATATCCCTGTATTGAAACAAAAGTCTATATTGCGAAATCCTATCGACCCTAAGATTTCGGAGTATAGACTCTCCCGGGCGCGCGCCGACTCTGCCCAATACGTGCTGGTTTTGAAGAAAAAAGATTTATCACAGTTCTTTATTCGCTGGTTTTGACTACATGGCGCAGGTGTCTGACTGATTAAAACTTTTTCTTCTGGCCCGTCTTTATGCCATAAAGCCCTGCGATAAATCTTATAATTCCTGAGTAGCCTGACCATACCGGGTACGACAATACTATTTACTCACTACTCAGGTTGATATTTTTGAAAAGCCAAGGTTCCGTTGTGACCGCCAAAGCCGAGAGAATTGGAGAGAGCCCGGGTAATCTCTTGCTTTCTGGCTTTATTTGGCACATAGTCCAGATCACAAGCGGGATCTTCATTTTCATAGTTTATCGTAGGTGGAATGATCCCCCTTTGCAAGGCAAGTAGCACAGCAACGGCCTCAATAGCGCCGGCTGCTCCCAAAAGGTGCCCGGTCATGGATTTCGTGGAGCTGATGGCTACTTGATAAGCATGTTCCCCCAGGGCTTTCTTGATGGCGATGGTTTCCAATCGATCATTGGCTTCTGTGGAGGTGCCATGAGCGTTAATGTAATCCACCTCTTCCGGCCGCCATCCGGCATCCTTGATCGCCTGTCGCATCGCTTCGGCGGCTCCGATCCCCTCAGGATGCGGAGAGGTAATATGATAGGCATCACCGGTCAAACCATATCCGACTATTTCACCATAGATCTTGGCTCCTCTGGCCTTGGCCGCTTCCAGTTCCTCCAGGATAATGGTAGCCGCGCCTTCACCCATGACAAAACCGTCACGTTCCCGGTCAAAAGGTCTACTGGCTTTGGTCGGCTGATCATTGCGTGTCGAGAGCGCCCCGGCAGCGGAAAATCCGGCGTAGGAGAGTGCAGTGATCGCTGCCTCCGCTCCACCGGCAATCATTACATCGGCATCGCCATATTTGATGATTCTATATGCTTCACCGATCGCATGTGTGCTGGAAGCACAAGCTGTTACAGCCGCCAGATTTGGTCCACGGGCGCCGGTATGAATGGAAACCTGGCCGGAGGCCATATCGGCAATCATCATCGGAATAAAGAAAGGACTGACACGGTTGGGACCTTTTTCCAATAATACTCTGGTTTGGTCTTCAAAGGTCTTCATCCCGCCGATACCGGAACCGATTAACACCCCGATCCGGTGTGCATTTTCTTCTGTGATTTTTAAGCCAGAATCCTCTAAAGCTTGTTTGGAGGCTGCTACTGCAAACTGGGCAAACCGATCCATTCGGCGGATTTCTTTTTTCTCCAAATACTGCGTTGGATCGAAGTCTTTTACCTCAGCGCCGATTTTTGAGGGAAATTCCGTTGTATCAAAGGAGGTTACTAAAGAGACACCGGATTCTCCTTTAATCAGGGAAGACCAGAATGTTTCGTAATCCAATCCTAGAGCGGATATGACCCCTAGTCCGGTTACGACAACTCGTCTACTCATCTTGCCACCTCACAAATATGCATCATCGGGTTCCCCACAGGAAGCGGGGGCAGTGTGTAATATGGCTAATATTAATAGAGTCCCGAGTAAGACCCCGGGACTCGCGCGCCACTTAGCGTCGGATTTACTGAGCATTTTCCTTAATGTACTTGATAGCATCTCCTACAGTGGAGATCTTCTCAGCATCCTCATCGGGGATTTCCATATCAAACTCCTCTTCAAGGGCCATAATAAGTTCCACAAGATCAAGGGAATCAGCACCTAGATCATCAACAAAAGACGAATTCTCGGAGACCTCTTCCTCTTCGACGCCCAGCTGCTCAACGACTATTTCTTTTACTTTTTCGAACAAATTATCCACCACCTCACCTCCTTCCAATGATTCGTCCCCTGGTGAAAACTGCATAAAGTCTTTTTCTTAACCGCCCATGACCATCCCGCCGTCTACATTCAGCACTTGTCCGGTTATGTAGTCGGCGTCATCAGAAACAAGAAAAAGAACTGCTTTGGCTACATTTTCCGGTAAACCGAACCGGCCCAGGGGAATTTGTTCTAGAAGATTCTTTCTTGCCTCTTCAGGTAAGACTTCAGTCATTTTTGATTGAATAAAACCGGGAGCAACAGCATTTACCCGTATTCCTCTGGACCCCAGTTCTTTCGCTATGGACTTGGTAAATGCAATGACTCCGGCTTTGGAAGCGGCATAATTTGCTTGTCCGCTATTTCCAATTTGCCCGATTACAGAAGCAATATTTACAATCTTCCCGGAGCGTTGCTTAATCATGGTTTTCACGGAAGACTTAGTAAGATTGAAGGTGCCTTTGAGGTTAATGGCAATCACTTGATCCCAATCTTCTTCCGGCATTCTCAGTAAAAGATTATCCCTGGTAATACCGGCGTTATTCACTAGAATGTCCAATCTGCCAAATTCTTTAAGCACATATTCAACGGTTGCTTTGGCATCCTCCATCTTCGACACGTCACCGGTGACAGCGGATACTTCAAAACCCTCGGCTTTGAAGTGGGCCATGGTCTCATGAACCTCCGGCAGAATGTCGGAAAGAACTACTTTCGCTCCATTGCTCGCTAAGTGGTAGGCGATTTCTCGGCCAATCCCACGAGCTGCGCCGGTTACCAAAGCTACCTGCTGAGATAATTTCATATTACTAAACCTCCTTTAAAAATGCAAGCACTTTTTTGAGGTCATCCGCTTCTATGACGTGATGGGCGGTGACACCCTTGATTGTCTTTTTGACTAAGCCGGTGAGGACCTTTGCCCCAGCCTCCAAGTATAGATCACAACCCAGGCTCGAGAGTTTCCTCAAAGATTCTTCCCATAGTACCGGGGAATATACTTGTTTCTCCAGTAAAGATGGGAGTTCTTCTGCAGAAGTCACCAGTTCGGCGGTGACATTAGCCACCAGGGGAACGGTGAGCGGATGAAAAACGGTCCTGTCTAATTCCACCCGGAGCTGCTTGGCGGCAGGAAGCATCAATGGCGAATGAAAGGCGCCGCTTACCTCCAGCATGATGGCTTTCCCCTTTTTACTTTCATTGATCGTATCAGCCAGTTTTCGGACGAGGGGCTTTTCACCGGAGACCACGATCTGCGCGGGGGAATTATGGTTGGCTAACTCGAGAACGCCTTCTTTTTTGAGTTTCTCCACCTCTTCTTGTAAATCGGCGAGGGGTAGATTTAAGACGGCAACCATTCCTCCTTCCCCCGGAACAGAGGACATCAGTTCTGCTCTGCGCTTGACGAGTCGTAAAG
>DATCJV010000119.1:0-20903 GCA_036562625.1 Bacillota bacterium
CGCTCTAAGAATGTGTAGCCCACCCCACAGGCGCCAACTTTTAAAATACGCCAAAGGTCAATAGCTTAATTTTTTCGCTGTAAATAGGTTTTCCTCAGCTAAATATGGTAAAAAATTCAACTTTTCTCTTTTTTTGCCGTACTCGCCTCTAGTACCCCATCTCTTTCAAGATTCTCGAAAGTGTCCGCAAGCGTTCACCAATCAGTTCACCGTCTTCGCTGAGGGCTTGGTTAAATAACTTAATGTCCTCATCAATTCTTTCATTATCTATACATACAGCTATGGTCATCGCGTCACCCTGTAGTCCCACTCTGTCAATAAGTGGATTTTGCGGATCATATAACTTTTCATAACGATCGGCTTCTTGAAAATAGAGACTTGCCCTACACACCAGAATCGCCAAATCCAACACACGGTGCAGAGGCAATTCCTCTGACTGCCTAGACCATTTCTCTCCCGTATACCTCCATACTTTCGCCGAAATGTCCACCTTTCCCCGATCATTCCACTGCGCCAGTCCTAGAGATAAGCCTTTCGCCTCTGAATGATAGGCGGCTCTGCCATCTACGTTTTCATAATTCTCAGAAACAATAACCGGTTTATGCTTTAAGGTGGTTGGGATTTTCATAATCATACCTCCAATTTAATATTAAATCAGTAATTTACTAAATTACTAATCTAGTAATTTACTATAAATCTCGTATCTTATTTTGTCAATACATTAAATTAAATGAGAGCATCTCCCCAGTCAAATACTTTTCCTCACTCGAAACGATCATTAGTGATCTTTTACAATTCATACAGTCTCCCCCTTCTAACGAAAATGCCTCGTCATATCCAAAAAAGAACAAGCAACCAAGTGACTTTGGTTGCTTGTTCTTGATAAACCATAACGGCCTGGGGGGTGAATGCAGATTTAGCCGGAATGCCGAAACAGCCAGGCCCGTAAATAGCGTAGATCCTCTTGGCCAGGATAATCCGCTTGGGGTTGAACATTTTCCAATTCTTGCACCCGGTCCGGATGTGAAGAAAAGTAGATGATGAGCTTATGAATAAACCCCATGGTTACCGGCGTAATATAATGCTCCACCCCTTCCACCTGTTCTTCTACTTTTATATTCTCTTTTGATAACCGGAAGAACTCCTTTAGCTTTTCATCCCGCCAGACCAGAAAACTGCCATAGAGCAATCCTTTGTCTGTCAGGGCGATATTACGATACTTTTCATATTTAATGAAACCGGCCTCATCCAGTTTTTGGATCATCCGGGTGACGGACGATGGTTTCACATTAATCGCCTTGGAGAGATCCACCGGCCGAATATATCCCTGTTTGGATACGATCCGAAAGAACATCTCCAAGTAATCTTCCATACTTTCCGTCAGCAGCTTCTCTTTGGACATGGAATCTCCTCCCAAAGGTAGCTGTGGATCTGCACGCACAGGTGCGCAAAGAGTCTTTGACCAGCTACCACTGGTACTCACTTTAGCCTATGCCAAACATCTTTGCTTCAGAACCTAAATCAAACCGAGGATCCGCGCAGTCTGAGCCAGCAGAAAACAAACCATCACTGCCACTGTTGTTGGGATCAACGCCGCCAGCCAAGTCCACCTCATACTCTGCGTTTCCTTGCGGACAGTCAATAAAGTAGTAGCGCAAGGAAAATGCAACAGTGAAAAGAGGATCATATTTAAAGCCGTCAGCCAGGTCCAACCATTAGCGGCCAGCAGTTGACGAAGGGCTTCAATACTCTCCAACTCCAGCATGGTTCCTTGAGATAAATAACTCATCAGCAAAATCGGAATCACGAGCTCATTAGCAGGCAACCCAAGAATAAATGCTAAAATAATGTAACCATCCAAGCCAAGCAGACGGCCGAATCCCTGAAGCCAGCCGGCCAGATGCCCGATAATACTGAGATTGGCTACTTCAATGTTGGCCAGGAGCCAGATGACTACTCCGGCCGGCGCTGCCACTACCACCGCTCTCACCAAGACAAATAAGGTACGATCCAACACCGACCGGATCAAGAGTGTACCGACCTTTGGCCACCGGTAAGGTGGCAGCTCCAAAGTAAAGGTGGAGGGAACTCCTTTTAAAACCGTCTTGGACAAAGTCCAGGATACCAGTAAAGTAATGAAGATCCCAAAGACCACTACCCCTGCCACCAGTGCTGAGGCCAGTAAATTACTTTCCTTGCCGACCAGTATACCCAGGAAAACAGAGGTCATGGCAATTAAGGTTGGAAATCTGCCATTGCACGGGACAAAGTTATTGGTTAATATGGCAATCAGCCGTTCTCGAGGAGATTCTATGATGCGACAGGCAATCACTCCCGCCGCATTACAACCAAACCCCATACACATGGTTAAGATCTGCTTTCCATGTGCTCCCGCCCGTTTAAAGAGTTTATCAAGGTTAAACGCAACCCGTGGCAAATACCCTAAGTCCTCCAGGAAGGTAAAGAGGGGAAAGAAGATGGCCATCGGTGGTAACATCACCGAGACAACCCAAGCCAAACAGCGATACAAGCCTAAAACCAAGACCCCGTGCAGCCACTCCGGCGCGTTTATCCAGCGGAAAAAGGTCGTCAACCGGGATTGAAACCCAAAAAGAAGATCCGCCAGGATCTGCGAAGGCAGATTAGCCCCTGAAATCGTCAGCCAGAAAACCAGGCTTAATAAGGCAATCATCAGAGGATAACCCAGAATCTTCGAAGTAACTATATTATCAATTCTTCGATCCAGATCTTCCTTGGCCTCATCGGCAGTTACAACTCTTCCAGTTATCTCTTGAGCTTGTTCAAAGATGCTCTTTACAATCTCCTCTCTGACCGGTCCCACTTGCCCCCGGACTTTTTGCACTTTCGATAAAATCTGACTAAATCCAACCTCCAAACTATCCATAGTCTTCCACCACCTTGAGGGCTCTTGTTTTGCTTGGCCGAACACCCTGATCCATCCTTTGCAAATAGTTGAATATCTCCCGGATAATGGTTGGATCACCATCCAGCAAGCGCAACGCCACCCAACGGCTATTCAGGCTTCCTTGCAGTAAGGCCTCTACCTCTTTTTGTATTTTTTCTATAGCGGACTCGATCACTTTGTTATACACTATCCGTCTTGGTTGGAGAGGCTTTTTTTCAAAGACGACTCGATGTATACTTTCCTTTAAATCTTGTAAACCCACTTTATCTCTGGCCACAGTGGGAATGACCGGCACCCCCAGGAGATCAGCTAATTTGGAAAAGTCAATCGTCATCTTTTTTCGTTTAGCCTCATCAATGAGGTTGACACAAAGAATAGTCTGTGGGGTAATCTCCATGACCTGTAAAGCCAAGTTCAGGTTACGCTCCAGGCAAGTAGCGTCCACTACTACCACTGTGGCGTCGGGTTTTCCAAAACAAATAAAGTCCCGCGCCACTTGTTCATCGGTGGAATTGGCCAGGAGCGAATAGGTGCCCGGTAAATCCACCAGAGTAATGTTCTTCTTTTTATACCGGTAGGTTCCTTTCGCGAAAACCACTGTTTTCCCTGGCCAATTCCCCGTATGTTGGTTAAGTCCCGTCAAACTATTAAAGACTGTACTCTTTCCCGTGTTTGGGTTTCCTGCCAAGGCAATAACGGCATCCCCTTTATTCTCCTCTATCCCTTCCAAGAATTCTTGTAATCCCGTTACTTGAGATTTCATATAAACTCCTCCTTAAACAGTCCAAGTGCATCATATAAAATGCTCATCCGGGGGAGGATTAATCTGCCATAGGATGATTTGTCTTCCTGCAGATAATTAGTCGACTGCGCGAACTTGAATTTGCCGGCTCTCCTCCGATCGTAAGGCGATAACCGCTCCGCGGATTTTGTACGCGATTGGATCCCCGGCCGGACTTTTCCGGATGGCTTCAACGATCGTCGACGGAACTAAGCCCAAATCCAACAGACGGTTACGAATTAACCCCTCGGTTTCGACCTTGACCACCTGAGCTTTTCTGCCCATGGGAAGATAAGTCAAGGCAAACACCTGATCAAACATTGAACCGCGCTCCCTTCATCTGCTTATTCCTTGGCCTTTGAGAAATCTTTCCGCAGGGGCCAATAGTTTTGCCTACGGCTAATAGTTAGTTCAATATATGACAAAAGCCAAAAAACGGTGCTCAAACCAGACTGCGGATCTCCACAATGAATTGCTCCACACCAAGCGTTTTTTTCCTATTTTATTAAGAACCGGACTGCTTCCATCGCAACCTTCCGTAACCCTGACCATTCCTTGAAAGCAAAAAAGTTCTGCCTCCTTTTCTCCATCACAACCGGACAGGACTTTAAAAAGTTTTGTGGAAGATAAGGATTAAATTTTCTCCCGGCTTTACTCATCGCTTTCGGGAAAATACGTATATGAGGAGGAATTTCCGCCATGTATGATCTGGACGCCAGAATCAGGGAACACCGGACAGCAACAACCACTTTATCCATTACTAAAGAGGATGGTAGCCCCCTGGCGGGCCAAAAGGTGACGGTCGCCCAGAAAAGCCACGGTTTCCTCTTTGGCAGTAACGGTTTCTTCCTTTTACCCCTGGTCAACAATGAACTGAAAGGCAAAGAAAGAGCACAGGCTGAAGAAGTTACAGCCAAATTCTTGGACTTAATGAATTATGTAACTTTACCCTTTTACTGGGGCCGGTTTGAGCCGGTTCAAGGGCAGCCTGATACGGAAAGACTGCTTAATACGGCAAAATGGTGTAGAGAACATCAACTTCTGGTGAAAGGACACCCGCTCTGCTGGCACACGGTAACCGCCGATTGGCTTCTATCCATGACTAATGAAGAGATCTTGCAAGCACAGATTGGGCGTATTAAAAGAGAAGTATCGAATTTCGCCGGTCTTATTGAGATCTGGGATGTGGTCAATGAAGCTGTAATCATGCCGATCTTTGATAAATACGACAATGGAATAACCCGCATCTGTAAAGAACTGGGACGGATCAAAACCATCAAGACCATGTTTGAAGCGGCGCGCCAGGCCAATCCGCAGTCCATTTTGCTTTTAAATGATTTCGACACTTCTCCGGCTTTTGATATACTTATTGAAGGCTGCTTGGAAGCGGGAGTAAAAATCGATGCCATTGGTATTCAATCTCATATGCACCAAGGATATTGGGGAGTGGAAAAAACCGAGCGCATCCTGGAGCGGTTTGAACGGTTCAACCTGCCGATTCATTTCACTGAAACCACTCTGGTTTCCGGGCACTTAATGCCGCCGGAGATAGAGGATCTCAACGATTACCAAGTCAAAGAGTGGCCGTCTACGCCGGAGGGAGAAGAACGCCAAGCCGAAGAAAGCGTCCTCCACTACAAAACACTAATGGCTCATCCACTAGTCACCGGCATTACCTGGTGGGACCTGTTGGACGGAGAATGGCTGAACGCTCCGGGCGGCTTGTTGCGAAAAGACGGCACACCCAAACCTGCCTATGAGGAACTGCTAAAATTAGTGAAGGGCGAATGGTGGATGAAGCCTACAGATTTCCATACTAATCAAGACGGAAAGATTAATTTTCAAGGATTTTTAGGTGATTATGAACTAACCTGGGCCGGAAAGAAAATTCCTTTTAAACTTGTGGAAAAAGGAGAGACATCCGTAAAAATCGAAATCTCCGCGCAGAATTAGAATATCAGAAATGTAGTTTTGAACTGATAAAAAAGAGCTGTTTGTGCTTTTTAGCCACAAACAGCTCTTTTCTTTAGAAACAATTTATATTAAAACAATCCGCCAGATGCTCTAGATTTAAATGTTTTACCCCGTTTTTAAGGAAAGCCTTCCTTTGCTGCACCCAGTTTGTGCAGATCAATTAAAATTTATAAGTATATACAGCTGTTATAGTCCCGTCCAGTTGGGGAAGGATTGCGAAAGAGCTATTTTTCTGCAAAGCGCTCTGCCCTTCCTGGTATTCCTTTAGCATTTTCTCGGGTGTGCTCTCCATGAAAAAAGAGCAAACGCATAATGCTCCATAAATTAAGGCATTATATCTATCAAAATCTTCCGAAAGATATGAAGGAGTATCGCGATTTAAAAAGTAAAGACACAATACTCCACTAATTACTCCTGCTGACAATCTAGAGATCCTTGCCTGATTGGCAACATTAACTAATGTGGCATATGAAGCCTGTTCTCGTTTATACGGATCTTCTATCTTCAATATTTTTTCGTATTCGAACTCCACATAGCTTGGAATCGCCAACCCGCATACTCCTAAGGCAGTAATTATGCCTCCTGTTGTATAAAAAGCCCTTTTTCCGTCTTCTTCAGTTGCCGGATCTTCATCATTATACAAAGCTCCCAGCCCTAAAAGCACCAGTCCAGTGCCAATTGCGAAGATTCCCTCGATTTTCCTGTTTCTCTCTTCTTCTCTGGCCAAAGTAGACACAAAACTCTCCGCCGTAGGTCCCAATGAGTTCCATAGACCGGAAGAGGTTACCCCATCCTGCGCAAGGGCAAAAGTAAACTCTCTGGCGGAGACCGGAGGCCCCAGAGTAAACAGTAAACAGACTACGATCAAACTAAGGCTTATCCTTTTCATTTCAGTTCTCCTTCCTCATGGTCACTATTAATTGCTTAAAAAACTATATCTCCGAAGCAAATAAGCAGTTCTGCACCGTTTCTCCCCAATTACTATTTCTAATTTTTCTATTATTATGTCTATTGTACAACACTTTTAAACATATAAACATACGCACCACCCCATGACTTTTTGGCAAAACGTCCCCTCACTAAGTTATAACACATTATACAAAGGTCCTTGACTGTCAGAATAATTAATTTATCATAGGTATTAAGGAGGTTATTCATCATGGTGCAAAACCTAAAGAAAAGCGCAGAAAAGGTCCAGGCCGCACTGGACGCGTTCGGATTGGACCTCCGGGTAGTGGAGTTATCCGCTTCCACCCGTACCGCACAAGAGGCTGCGGACGCCATCGGTTGTACAGTGGCGCAAATTGCCAAAACCTTAATTTTCAAAGGTAAAACATCACAACAGCCAGTGTTAATCATGGCCAGCGGAACAAATAGAGTAAACGAAAAAGCCGTCCAGAAAAGGATCAACGAGGAATTGGAGAAAGCCGACGCCGACTTTGTGCTGGAGCATACAGGTTTCGCTATCGGCGGAGTTCCACCCGTTGGCCACAAAGAACCAATCACCACATACATTGATCAAGACTTAATGCAATACGATGAGATCTGGGCGGCGGCCGGGACTCCTCATGCCGTGTTCAAACTCACCCCCCGGATTTTGGTGGAGATTACCAAGGGAGAAGTAATAAAGATTAAATGAATCACCACTTTTCTTCTACAGGTTAATGTTTTTCATTGACCGTTCTCATCACCGAACTCACCCCTTTCCGGATCGGATTAGTTGTCCTAAAGAATGCTCTTCAATCAACCGATGTTAAGATAAGAGGCTTATAACAGTTTCCCCTGTCCCGATCTGACAAATAAAACTTGAATAACGGGTTTAGCCCGGATTCAAATAAGGGGAGGAACAATAATGATTAAAAAACCTCTTCAGTCTCTGCAAAAGGTTTTATCCAAAATCAGCGTTTTTTATCAGATCATCTTTATTATCATACTGATGATCGGCTTCATGGTTGGTCAGAGCATCAATAGTAGCAGAGCCATGAATATGATTCAGCAGAATACTAAAAAAATCTATGACAATACCGCCGGCATCTCTCAGCAAGATAACATTGATATTGAAATAAATGTAGAAAAAATACGCGGTCAATATCTGGCGTTGTTGGCGAATGAGTCTCTGAGCGGATCACCCTATCAAGTATTTAATGTGAATACATTATTCAACAAGATTAAAGCCAGAAAATATATTGACGATTCTACCAATAAAAGACTGGATGAAATCTTTTCAAACATTAAGGCCATTTTGGAAAAACCGGTTAATTCCCGTAACTTTACTGCGCTCAGCCGGGAGGTTGATAATTTACAAAGCGTATTGAGGTATATCCGCAATGCCAGCAGTAGCGTCAATTATAACTTATATTTAGACAGTGAAAGTTTCGCCGCCCAACTGGAAAAATCCAATACAAGACTGGTAACCGTTGGTGTGGTGTGCATAACCCTGATTGGACTGCTCATCGCGTTCTCCGTTTATTATCCTCTGAAAAAAATAGTGCAAAGGGTGCAATCCTTGGGCGCTGGAGACCTATCCCAAAGCATGATCGACGTCACAGGCTCATACGAAGCCGCGGAAGCAATTAAAGGTTTAAACAGGGCAATTACGGGTTTGAGGAGTTTAGTGGCTGAGATCAGTAAGCAATCTCTTACTATAGATAATGCCAGCTCGGAACTGAGCACAATCTCTGCGGAAACCGGTGTGTTGGCAACGGAAGTGGCAAAGTCAGCCAATGAGCTTGCCGCCGCTTCTTCGGAACAAGTTCGGCAAATAACAGAAGCGATTAATTCCATTCAAGAACTGTCCGATACAGTGATTCAAGTCACTCGCGATTCGCAAAGAATTGGTCAAGCTTCCAACGAAGTTGCCCAATCCGCTGAACTAGGGCGAAAAGTTACCAGTAATGTGGCGACCGAAATCAGCGCCTTGTATGATTCTACCCAAAATGTGGCGGACGCCATCAATGTACTGCTTCGTTCTTCGGAAGAGATTAGCGGTATTACCTCTATTATTGAGGGTATCGCGGAACGAACAGGCTTGTTGGCTTTGAACGCCTCAATTGAAGCGGCCCGAGCGGGAGAGCATGGAAAAGGTTTTGCTGTTGTGGCCAGAGAAGTCGCAAAGCTGGCGGAACGTTCGAAACAGTCGGCGCGTTCCATCGCAGAGTTAATTGAAGAGATGAAATCCCATACTGATCAAACTGTCCAAGTAATGCGCCACGAGATCTCCAGAGCGGAGGCAGGCAAAAACTTAGCGGAACAGGCTGTGATCACTTTTGAAGAGATTAATAAGACACTAATGAATACCATAGCGGAGATTAATCTCATCGTAAAATCCACCGAGCAAATGGCCGCCCTGAACGAAAAAGCAACTGACGCCATCAGCGCAATTTCAGCAATCAGTGAACAAAACTTAGCCAGTACGGAAGAGGTTTCGGCTGTCACTGAAGAACAGAGCGCCGCCATGGCACAAGTTACCACCTTAGCCAATAATTTAAGGAAAATTGCGGGAGATTTGAAGCAAGCCGTGGAAATGTTTGAGTTGGGCTGAAACGACATTAAGCAGCGTCATCCAGATCTGGGCGGGATGAGTAACTAATTACTTTACTTCCGGTATTTGGATTATTACTGTATATAAGTATTCCCACAGGGCACTAGTCTTTAATAAAAGCCACCTTTCCCTGAATGAAAGGTGGCTTAAGTATTTGTCATAATACCCCGAATCAGACTGGAAGTACCAGTCAGGCAGGAAATACCGCATCGCTCTCGTCCCTAATATGCCTTATTACTCCCTATGAGTTCTTCAGCATAACATTTTCAATTACCGCCGATACCTCTTCACACGCATCACAGGATTTCTCTAAATAATCCAAAGTTTGCGACCAGGCGATAATCTCCACCGGATCCTCCCTGCCGGCATAGAGACTCCTCGTTGCCTCCACAAACAGCGTATCCCCTTCCTCTTCCAACCGATTAATCTCTATAACCAAATCCCGCAGAGTTTCGGACTTCCGGAAGTTACCGAACTCCCGCAAGGCTTCTTTCAAAGCTTCACAACATTTGACAATAATTGCTGCCATTTTTATAGCATCTTCACGTAAAGTGGTAAAATTAAACATATAGATGCGCATCAGCACATCCTCAATGGTGTCTGTCACATTATCAATGGCATCGGCCATCGCCATGATATCCTCCCGTTCAATGGGGGTAATGAACTCCCGGGCCAGGTTTTCCATCATACGGTGCCGCCCTGCGTCTCCGGCCTGCTCAATCTGGTGCATCCGCGCCATAGCCTGCGCCAAATCCTCCGGATGAAAATTGCTCACAATTTCATATAAAAGCGCAGCCGCATCACAGGAATACTGCACTAATTCCACAAATATATTGAAGTATTTTTCTCCTTTTTTCCGTGCCATAATTCACTTCCCCTTCTTAAGTAGGTTGAACTTCCAAAGAAAGCCCGATGAAATTCAGACGAAATTACCGAACTCTGAATTGCTTTAAGCACTCTAAGCAAGAGTAAAGCGCTCCATACCGAGTGCTGGTAATCCTAGAAAAAACCCATAAATAAGTGGGCCATGAGAAAACCGATCAAACCGCATCCTGGGAAGGTAAGAACCCAAGCCAAGATCATATCACGTACTATGCCCCAATTAACCGAGGACAAGCGTTTTGCCGCACCAACCCCCATAATCGCCGTAGTCTTCGTATGGGTTGTACTCACAGGAATACCCGTGAGTGAAGCGGTAAAAAGGCAAACTACAGCCGCTAGATCAGCTGAAAATCCCTGATGCTTATCTAGTTTTACCATGTCCATTCCTACGGACTTTATAATCCGCATTCCACCGATGGAGGTGCCCAAAGAAATCACTACCGAGCATAAAACCATTAACCAGATTGGAACTTGAAACTGGATTACATCAGCTTGTCCCTGCGCTAAAAACATGCCCAGCATAAAGACGCCGATAAATTTCTGACCGTCTTGGGCGCCGTGCATAAAGGCCATCCCGGCTCCACCCAGCATCTGCGCGTTCGTAAATACCCCGGACGTCTTTCTTCGATCACAACCGCGGCACACCTCTTCAATCAACTTAACTACCAACCAACCCGTGCCAAACCCCATCACCGTAGACAGAGCCAGCCCATAAAGGACCTTTACCCATTCAGCAGGGTTGATACCGGAAAAGCCCCCCTGGACGGCGATGGCAGCCCCAGAGATTCCGGCGATCAGGGCATGACTTTCACTGGTCGGAATACCAAACCACCAGGCGGCGGTGGCCCATAAGACGATGGCAAATAGCGCCGCGCATAAAGCAACCAACGCTTCCTGTGATTTTCCGCCAAAATCAACCATTTTGTAGATAGTCTGTGCCACCGTGGCATTGAAGGCCGTCATCACCAGAACGCCGAGGAAATCAAATGCCGCCGCCATGATAATAGCGGCGCGCGGTCTCATTGATCTGGTGGAAATACATGTGGCAATGGCGTTCGGCGCATCAGTCCAGCCATTGACCAGCATTACCCCTAAAGTCAAAACAGATGTAAAGATCAGAGCGGGTGTGGATGATAACTGTCCTAAAAAATCAGTCAATGAAATTGACATCAGTGCCTCCTTCCTCCTTAATCAAATATGTACAGATTTTGTCTTTTTTTGCACATACTTAATTCTAACCTTTTCTGATCAAGTTGTCATCTATAAATAAAATAACTAATACTCACTGTTTATTCCGACTTTTACCGTAAATTACCGCCAGACTAAAACAAGCCTAAAAAAATCTTAGCCATAAAATAGCCGATCAAACCACATCCCGGAAAAGTGAGTATCCAGGTTAGCACCATATCACGAACTATCCTCCAATTGACGGAGGAGAACCCTTTAGCGGCGCCAACCCCCATAATCGCCGTAGTCTTCGTATGAGTAGTGCTCACGGGAATCCCCGCCATTGAAGCTGTCAGCAGACATACTACAGATGCTAAATCTGCAGAAAAGCCTTGAACATTGTCCAGCTTCACCATGTCCATCCCTACAGATTTGATGATCCTCATTCCACCGATGGAAGTGCCCAGCCCCATCACTATAGAGCATAGGATGACCAACCATAAAGGAACATAAAATCGGGTCACATTCACCTGCTCCTGCGCTAAAAAGATCCCCAGCATAAAAAGGGCGATAAATTTTTGACCGTCCTGTGCCCCATGCATAAAGGCCATCCCTGCCCCTCCCGCAATCTGCGCCTTTTTGAACACCTCCAACCTTTCCCTTTGATCACTGCCCCGGAAAATCCCATTAACCACCTTTACCACCAGCCAGCCAAGGCTGAAACCCATAGTCGTAGAAAGCCCCAACCCATAAAGGACCTTTATCCATTCAACGGGGTTGATTCCGGAAATACCTCCTTGCACGGCAATGGCCGCTCCTGACACTCCGGCGATCAGGGCGTGACTTTCACTGGTCGGAATACCGAACCACCAAGCAGCGGTGGCCCACAAGATGATCGCAAACAGCGCCGCGCATTGTGCAATCAGGGCTATGTAGGCCTCTTCGCCAAAATCCACCATTTTATAGATGGTTTGCGCCACTGTGGCATTGAACGCGGTCATTACCAACACGCCAAGAAAGTTAAATACCGCCGCCATGATAATAGCCGCGCGCGGCTTCATTGATCCGGTAGAAATACAAGTAACAATGGCGTTCGGGGCGTCGGTCCACCCATTAACCACTACCACGCCCAACGTGAGAAGTGCGGTAAATGTCAGTAATTTGCTGGACCATAAAGAATGCAAGAAGTCACTCAGCGAAACTGACATCCTCTTTCTCCTTCTTTATTATGATCATTCTATCTTCTTTACAGAATATTGCAGGGGGCTGTAAAATATGTTGGCGTTCTTTATAATCCGGCTTCCTGCGGATGTCCACCACCGAATGGCCGGATCGGACTTATCTGTTAACAACAGAATCAAGCGGAAACACCAAGGAGATAACAGATAAAATACTAAAATAACTCTCAGATAAAACTGGTGAAGTCATAAAAAAGGGAGCATCTACCACTGCTCCCTTTCCTTTGCTTCTTATTCTCGTTAATTTGGTAAGACTCGTTCCTCCCTCAGAGCTTAACCTGTAGCACTATCTTCAAAGCCATATTGCGCAAAGATCTCTTTAATCTCGGTGTGGATTTCCATAAAAGCCTCCACGATTTCGGGGTCAAATACGCTACCGCTTCCCTGCTGGATGATGTTGAGGCTTCTTTCGTGGGAAAGGCCTTCCTTATAAATCCGCTTTGACCGTAGGGCGTCATATACATCGGCAATGGCCATAATCCGGGCGGATAAGGGAATGGCGGTCCCGGCCAAACCCAGAGGATAACCGGACCCATCCCACTTTTCATGGTGAAACTTAGCTATACTAATGGCTAATTCCAAAAAACCATTATCCGGATACTTCTCCATCACTTCCAATAAGATTTTTGCTCCGATGGTCGTGTGGGTCTTCATTAACTCATATTCTTCCGGTGACAGCCGGCCGGCTTTAAGCAAAATATGGTCTGGTATTCCCACCTTGCCGATATCATGCAACGGGCTTACTTTCACCAGTTTTTCAATATACTCATCATCAATATAATCCCGGTATTTTTCCCTGCCCCGCAAATTGTTGGCGATCAATTGACAGATGATGGCTACCCTCTCAATATGTTCTCCTGTCTCATCATCCCTGGATTCTGCCAGTTTAATCAGGGAATAAACCATTGCCATCTGGGTATCGGCAATCTCCTTTTCCTTATGTACTCTCTTCTCATACTCCTGCTTGTAGAAGTCGGAAAAAAAGCCGATAACCAAAGCTATTATAGAATAGATAATCAATCTGACAATCCAGTTAATGGACTGCTGGTTTATGTGGGAGACCGTGTCCAAGGGCATGAAAGGACCAACCAGGAAAGCGCTGATTACCGCATGGATCACCCCTTGCCGCATACCATGGGTGGAGGCCATCACGGCAATGGGAATATACATCAGATTGGCATATACTTTAGTTGTTCCTCCCGTCAAGTAAACAATCAAGGTAATAATGACGGAGAGCAGATATGAAAAGAGCCATAAGTATATTTTTTTATGCCTTATTTTAGTGATGGTGATATCCAATCTCATCTGGTCAATTCCCTTAATCCCCGTTTCCTGTCGCCTTTCTTACAATCTCATTGCCGGTATTTTGGGCTTTGCCTATTATTATGACATAAATCTACAATTTCCTTCTTCGTTCGACAATTCTTTATTATTTAGCCTCCATTCACTACCCAGCTTTTCCAAGTTGGCGCGTTAGATCAGCCCAGGATTGTATCCCGTAAGTCTCCATCCAATTATCAAGGAAGCATCCCTCCGTCTGAAGTCTACTGCCGGCAGCCCAATCTTCGCTCAAGTTGGCAGTGGAAGAGGAATAACTGACGAATAACAGGATAACCTACACTTGGGAATCTCAGGTCTTACCATGTAAATTTAGGGGTGCCTCATGAAGGATCAAAACTATCCGGATGATGGATTGTATAAGGCCAAGGAAATATCCTCCCCGTCTTCAACCGGGAAAACCGACCGGATTAAAGAATTATTCCGTGATTGTCCGGATTTCGTCTTAAGAAAGTTCTTGTTGCCCCATGGTAAAACAGGATATTGCTTATTCCTGGAGACTTTGGTTAATCAGAAAGATGTCCACCACCATCTGATCAAGCCGCTCCTGGTCATGGAGCCTACCGAGGTTTCTGTCGCAAAGTTCCATCACCAACTCGCCCTGGGTGTTTTGATACACCATCCCAGTGCTGAGGTCTTGGCCAACGCCATCTCCTCCGGGTCGGTCATCTTAATGCTGGAAGGGGAAGAGTCTGTCTTATCCGTTCTTTTAAAAAGTCCTTTTCGAAACCTCCCTGAAAAGTGAAAAAAACCTCCGCGGTCCTCATGAAGGTTTCAGTGCAGACCTCCCGACCAATCTGGCGATACTCAGAGGCAAGCTCTTCACGAACCGGCTCAAATTCAAGCTATTTACCGTCGGTGACCTGAACCCGAAGAAGCTCGCCCTCGCTTATCTGGAAGGAGTGGCGCAACCACAAATATTAAACCGGTTGATCAATAAAATAAAAGGGCTGACGCTGAACGTCCTAAGTGGCACAGGACAACTGGAAAGCCTGATTAAGGATTTCCCCTCCTCGCCTTTTCCGCAATTCCAGGCCACCGAAAGACCGGACCAAGCAATCAGCAGTTTAATCAGGGGGAAATTCCTTATTATTCTCGATGGCACTCCCGTGGTGCTCAGCGCGCCGGTTAGTTTTTTTGATTTTTTCCAAAAACCGGACGACCTCAATTTTAATTGGTTATTCAAATCCTTCATCCGTCTACTGCGCCTGTTGGCCATGGGTTTAGCCGTCTTTCTTCCCGCCCTTTATGTTGCGATCATATCCTATCATTTTTATATCATCCCGGTTAATTTCTTAATCCCACTGGCTGAATCCAGGGCGCGGGTCCCTTTTCCACCCATCATTGAGGTTTTGTTTCTCGAAATTGTTATTGAATTACTTCGGGAAGCGGCGTCTCGTTTAGCGTCCCACCTTGGAGCAACCATCGGTGTCATGGCCGGCGTCTTACTGGGCGTGGCCGGGCTTTCTACGGGGGTGATCAGCGGTTCTTTGGTCATCGTTAGTATGTCGACCCTGATCGCTTCACTAGTCCTGCCCTGCTCTGACCTAGGCTTATCCACCCGGATCCTAAAATTTTCCGCCATCATCTTTGCCGCTGTCTTCGGAGTGCTCGGTCTGGTGGTCACCGCGGCGGTGACCTTCGCGCATCTAATCACCTTGGAATCTTTAGGGCAGCCCTATTTTCAGCCCTTGATCCCTTTCAAACTTGGTAAAAATCTGCAAAAAAGGGGAGGTAATGATGGAAAACCGACATCAGATCACTGCTAAACAGCTAGGGATCTTCATCTTATCATCCCAGGTCGGGCTAGGGGTGATCGGATTATATCCAGCTCTCCCCAAAACCGTTGGCCATGACGGTTGGATTGCCATTTTAGGCGCCGGGGTCCTCAGCTCCATAAGCATTGCAATCATTATCGCCTTGCTCAGAAGGTATGGCGAGCAATCCATCTTTGAAATCAACCGGTATTTGTTTGGGAACTTCTTCGGGCAAACTGTAAACCTTCTTTTACTCCTTTATCTAAGCTTCCTGATGATCGCGGCTTTTCGTTATTTTACTGAATTCATCAAATTATTCACCTTGGAAACAACCCCTGAGCTCATCTTGGCGTTGCTGATCATCGTCCCTACAGCTTATCTCAGTTGGTATGGGTTAAAGCCGGTTGCCCGGTTTTCCACTATTATCTTTTTTATTCTTTTCTGCATAGTACTATTGAGTTTTTCTACGATCAGCAGGGCCAGGTTGACTTTTTTACTGCCGGTCGGCGCAGCGGATCCAACCGCCCTCCTTAAAAGTATCGCCCTGGCCTTTCTTTCTTTTATCGGGTTGGAATTAACGGTTTTTCTCTACCCCTATGTCAGCGATAAGCACAATGTCTTAAAATCGGTAATTACCGCCAACTTATGCACGATCGGCTTTACACTCATAGTTTTCCTGATAACCACCGGTTTATTTGGTGAAAATCTATTAAAAACCCAAGTCGCGCCGTTGTTTAATCTGTCCCGGTATTGCCGGGCGCCTTACTTTGGCCGGGTTGATCTGTTTTTTATCCTCTTATGGTTTCCCCTTTTGGAAGGTACCTTCCGCTCTTATTTTTTTACTACTTACGACTGTATGCGCAGGTTTTTCCCATGCAAAAACCAGAAAATCTTGTTCAGTCTATATCTAGTCCTCACCATCTTTTTCAGCCGTTTACCAAAGGACTTCAGCCAAGCTTCCCAACTGGCGCAGATCGTAAATATACTTGGGTTTGCTGTCATCGTTTTTTTAGTCCTCTGTTATCTTCTTTCCTTGATCAATAAAAGAGGAGTAAAATCCAGATGAAGAAGAAAATGTTCTTATTGATTATCACCGGCAGTCTGCTCCTTTTATCCGGTTGTTGGGATCAGATCCTCGTTGAGCAGACCGGTTTCCCGTTACAACTGGGGTTAGAGTTATCACCAGAGCATAAGCTGCTCATTACCAGCATCCATCCGGCAATCAATGGGAAGGAAAAAAACCAGGATGAGATCCTCATTTCTGAAGGAAATCTACTTCGAGAAAGTAGAACTAGACGAGAAACGACCACCGCGAAAATAATCAACGGCGGGAAACTTCAACAACTCCTTTTCTCCAAGGAACTGGCGGTATCAGGTATTCAAGAGATCATGGAGATCCTGGAACGGGACTCGCTCAACCCCCCAGTCTCCTATGTGGTAGTTGTCGACGGCAGTCCAAAAGAGCTGATGGAAAAGGCGCAGACCTTTACCAGCAAGCCCCAACCGTCGCTTTACATCAATCAATTACTGGTGAACAATATGAATTCAGCCCATACTCCGGACACCAAAGTCTATGACTTTTTTATCCGTTATTTTGCTCCGGGCCTGGACCCCATTACCCCCCTGATCAAGTTGGAAGCCGATGAGATCAGGATTTTGGGGTCGGCTTTGTTTTCCGGAGATAAGATGGCCGGCGAAATCGACACGCAGCAGACGGCCTTATTATTGGCAATGATGGGCCAATCCAAGAATACGGAGTTATTTTTCGACCCCATCGAGCCGGAAGAGACCGAATCCGTAAAAAAAGGAATCTCCCTCACCAATGTCCGGAGCCGGAGCAGAGTTCGGGTTAAAATAGAAAATAATCGCCCGGCAATCGATATGGCCCTAGCTTTTACCGCCTCTTTAGTTGAATACCGCCGGGACGCCCTTGATCAGCCTCCCGTACAAAAGAAGATCGAGGAACAACTTGCCAGGCAGATTAAACAGGCTTGTCTCGAGATTATCCACTATACTCAAGAGATTGGTAGTGACCCGATCGGCATCGGGGATCTGGTCCGGGCCAAGTATCCTGCTTATTGGCAGCGGGTCAACTGGCGGGAGGCTTACCGGGAGGCCACCGTGAATCTACAAATTAAACTGGACATCTTGCAATACGGCGCTATTACCTGACAGACAATTCACAGTCGTCGCGATGATCAGTCAAGCGCATCTACGACATAAATAACCACCCGCAATCAAACGGGTGGTTACTTTGTGAAACCCTCAGGCTTGTTCTTCCAAATATTTATACCGGCCAAATACCGCTCCCAATCCGGCCAAGAATGCCCCGGTCACCACCAAAATTCCTTCGATTTTCACCAAATCCGCGAGCGGGCCAAAGAAGAGCATCGCAAGAGGCATGGCGCCGGTCGATATAATCTGGATAATGGAGAAGACCCGTCCCATCATCGTTTCCTCCACATTTTCCTGGATCAACACTGTTTCGGCAGTAGCGATAACCGGCATAAAGAAACCTGCGCAGCCCATGAAGAATAAATACAGCAGAAACCATTTGGCTGTCCCTAACAAGCCAAAGGTAACGCCGAAACCAATCAGGGAGATGGCGATCGTCCGGACCTTATTCTTGAACTCTCCATGCCAAGACACGTAGACTCCGCCCAACAATGAACCGACTGTCCAGATCATCTCATTCGCCGTTAACCTCCAGACTTCATTGCCAAAGGATCTTTCAATCATGATGGGGGTGAGAAAGGCCGCCGGAGTAATTAAGAAAAATGAGATCCCATAGCAAATAACTAACATCTTTAGTAATTTATGCTCATATGTGAACCTGATTCCCGCCCATAGTTCAGCAAAGACCGGGCCGGAGATGGTGGGTTGCTGTTGCTTCTCGGTCTTAAGCAAACCTAAAATGATAATTGCCAGTGCCGCTGTGAGCACATCCAGCATAAAAGCGAAGGCAATGCCGAAATAGCCCAAAGCCACCCCCCCTACCGCCGGCGACAGCAATAACAGTAAAGAGGTGAGGGTTTGATTAATCCCATTTACCTTAGTCAGCTTCTCCACCGGCACGAGTTGCGGATACATGGCGTTGACCGCCGGGGTCTGGATTCCGGCACAGATTGACCGTACTGCCGAACCTGCTAAAAGAAGCTCAATCCTTTCATCTCCGGCTAAAAAGGCAACCGCCAGGCCCAGGGTGGCCAGGGCAATTATACCGTCAGCCAACATAATCAATTTTTTACGATTATAGCGATCGGCCCAAACCCCAGCCCAGAGTGAAATTAAGACTTGAGGCAGTAAAGAGCAGATGATGGAGAATGTCATCCATCTACCGGACGAAGTCTGCAGCGTAATATACCAGATGATGGCAAAACCCACCACCGAGGAGCCGAAGAGCGATATATTCTGGCTGATCAGAAAAAGCGCGGCTTTTTTCCGCCAAGAGTCTCCCTTTTTTTCACCAAAGCTTCTGTAGTCACACTTATTTCGTTTTTCTTCCATCAAATTCTCCTTCATAGCTGAAATAATCGTCCCTTGTCACTCTGCGCGTAACCTCTTTTGCCGGGATGGAGAGTTACTCTCCCTTTCCGCCAAGGAAATCCGCCTTCCGGCGCTGCCTGTCTATTTCATAAAGGATAATTGAGGCCGCGCATGACACATTAAATGAAGTAATCTTGCCATACATCGGAATTCGGCAAAAGTCATCACAGATTTCTTTATAGCTGTTGCTGAGGCCAAAGGTTTCATTACCGATCAGTAAAATCGTTGGCCTGGTAAAGTCAACCTCCTCCACCAAATGATCTGCTTTTGCAGTGGAGCCGATAATCTGGAAATCAGCGAATTCCTTTCTCAACTGCGTAAACCAAGGGGTAAGTTCATGATGGGAAGGCAACCTAATGGTTGGGACGGCAAAGAACGTTCCCATACTTGCTCTGATCGTTTTCGGATCATAGAGATCCACCGCATGACCGGTAATGATTAGCCCGTCTACTTTTAAGGCTTCACAAGAGCGAATTAAGGTCCCTAGGTTACCTGGGCTTGACGGCCGGTCAAAAACTACCACTAACAGATCTTCCTTAACTTTAATCCTGGCCAAATCATTCTCCGCCATTCTGACTACAGCCATCAGTTCCGAGGGCTCTTCCTCTTTATCACTGAGTTTTTCCATGAGTTTTAGAGGAAGTTCCAAATGGGAGTCAGCTGTGGAATGCGCTAAAATTCCCCGCGCCCAATCAGAGAGAGGCCTTTCTGTTGAATACAGAAATGACCTGATCTTCCAGTTGTATTCAATCGCATAATCAATGGACTTGACGCCCTCCACAAAAAACTCTTGATACTTCGTGCGCTTCTCTCGGTTTCTTTTAATGACTTCCACCCGTTGAAAATCATTATTCTCATTGACTATTCTTTTCACTTTGGGACTCATTCGGATTCCCCCATTCCATTCCTTTTTACAGATTACCCGCGTTTTTCTCCGCCTCTACTATTGCCTTGACCTCCTCAATCAATTGCTTTAGTGCACCACAGACCTTAATGATGTTAGTAGGATTGACCGAGAGGAGCGAGAAGATTTCATCCACCCGTTTTTTGTAATCAAAAGGCGCCTGTGAAAAATTGGTAATCATCTTCACGGCTTTCTTCTCATTCAGGCAGTACTCCTCATTGAGGGCAAACAAGACCTGATTCAAGCAGGAAACTGCTCTAAACAGTGGTGTGATTATATCCTTTCTGCGGGTGTCATCAAGTTTAGAGGCGATTTCCCCAATCTTCTCTGTGCTGAAACCTTATGTCAGATCATAATAAATTCCAATATCAATATCTGCATCGGGACGGTTGGTACCCCTTGCTCTGGAACCACCCAATACCACACTAACAACACCGCTTGCCCCGCTCAGAGTAGTGGTGACTATATCCAGTATTGGTTGAATCTCCATTGCGACTCCTCCTTAATACTTTGCGCTCTGGTTTCGACCGCGCTTATCAACAGCATGGCGGCCCTTCACACAAATTATTTTAAGCGAAAAGCCAAAGCCATCAGCTTCACTCCGGTTACTTTTGCTGGCTGCACCACTTCTTACTGGCTGCGATTAAAAAAGCATCATCAGGCGGTGAAGTTCGTCTTTCATCCCAGGCTCCTTCAAGATACACAAACGCGTGCCCTTAGGTATCGAGCTTGCGCACGGAAGGAATGATCTGGCACAAGAAGGAAGTTCCCATAATTAACACGCCGGACAGTAAAAACCAATTGTTGACTCCGATCCGGTCGGCAAAAGTGCCGGAAAGGAGCAGCCCC
>DATCJV010000127.1:0-15095 GCA_036562625.1 Bacillota bacterium
TCTCCACCCAGTCCAGTCCGAACCCGGCGACAATCCCCAAGGTTTCCATCTCCCGCCGATCCCAGCACCCACCGGTGAAAAGCACTATCAGCACCAGAATCATCAAGCTCAACTTCAGGTTGCTCCGATCAGCGGAAGTCGAATCTTTGTTCATCCCTGATCACCTTCTTTCTTCTGGGAATCATCTCCTTGTTCGGTGAGGTCAGGCAGAGCTGGGCGCAGATCAAAGGATTTACGCTGCGGATCCCGTCTCCCGATGAATTCCGGCCGAGTTAACATGGCCCATAAAGGGGCTCTGATGACCACATCCTTCAAATCCCGCGGCACCAGAGGAGCAACCGGGGAGAGGAAGGGCACACCGAAAGACCGCAAGGAAGCCAAGTGCACCAGGACCCCCAAGAGAACAAGGACAATGCCAAAAGCACCCAAGATGCCCGCGATAATCGTCAAGCCCAAGCGTAATAAAGCTGCCACTCCCACCTGTACCGGAGCGACAAAAGAAGAGATCGCGGTCAACGCAACTACAATTACTGTAGGTGCGGAGATCAGTCCGGCGGATACCACCGCCTCCCCGATCACCAGCGCACCCACGATACTGACGGCCTGTCCGATCGGGCGCGGCAAACGGATTCCGGCCTCCCGCAGAAGTTCAAAGACCAGGCCCAAACCGACTGCTTCCAGCACAGTTGGCAGGGGTGTGCCCTCGGTCGCGGCGGCCATGGAGATCAGAAGCGTAGTCGGGAGTAATTCCTGGTGATATGTTGCTAAGGAAACATAGATCGCCGGAGAGAGAATACTCAAAGCAAAGGAAAGATACCTAACCCACCGGATAATCGTGGAATAGTAAAAGCGAAAGGTATAATCATCCGGACTCTGAAAACTCTCAATAAATAAAGCCGGTACGGTATTTACCACCGGAGTGCCGTCGATAAAAATCGCCACCCGCCCCTCCAGGATCTTGGCGGCGGCCACATCCGGCCGTTCCGTATAGGTCACAGTGGCAAACGGCGACAACGGTGCATCTTCGATGAACTCCTCCAGAAAGCCCGCAGCCAGGATGGCATCGGTATTAATCCGCCGGATCCGCCGCTTTACTTCATCCACCAGTCTTTGGTCAGTCAGCCCTTGTAGATACGCGATGCATACCTCTGTCTTTGTTTTGGCGCCAACCTCCAGTGACTCCAGGGTTAAATTCGGATGGCCGATTTCCCGCCGTAATAACGCCGTATTGACCCGTAGAGTTTCTACAAAGCCGATCCTTGGCCCCTTAATAATCACCTCGGTATCCGGCTCCTGCAACGCCCTTTTCTGCCAGCCTCTGGTGCTGAGGAGTAAAGCCCGATCCGATCCGTCCAGCAAGAAAACGGTATCCCCCGCCAGAACCAGGCTGACCAGTCGATCAATGTTTCCTGTGCTTCTCACCCCGCCGACGGTAATAACTTCATCCGCCAGATACTCCAGGATCTTCGTGGAGTCTTTTCTCCCCTTGGTCGGCCCTTGTACATTCAGCAGAGGACATAGAATATGATCATTAATAATCTTCTCATCAGCCAAGCCTTCCACATAGACTACGGCCGCCTCTATCTTCCGTTCCAGGTTTAGTATGATGCGGCGCATGACAATATCGGAACTGTTTCCCAAACGCTGTCGTAAGCTGTGTAGATTTTCACCTAAAACAGGGGAGAGCCTAGCCTCTTCTTCTCCATCTCCCTCCGCCTGCTCCGTGCCGACCATGGTCATAAAGTATTTTGCTTTCCGCCAGATCTTCTTAAACATTACCCATCCTCTATCTTATACAAATCTCTCCGCTTGCTGTACCTTGCTCACTATGCATCCGTCACTACTCTTGGATGACCGGCAGTAATTCTACAGACATTTAGCTATAGTTCCCACTTTCACCACCCCAAATAGTATAAACTTTTTCCATGCTAAAAATAGCCGAATCTCCACCCGATGAGGCTTACCATGTCTTGCCGGTATTATCATGGAGGCTCATCACCCCGAGTCCTGCTCCTGTAGCTTCACGGTGAAGGAAACTCGTTTCTTCCTGTTGAGTTCATAACCTCAAGCAATATCTATGGTATAATAGGCATGATCCCCTCTCCTCACACGCTGAAGTCTAGTGCACACCTACCCATGGTAAGGAGGACGCCTTCGATGGGAAATAATTATAAAACTGTGGCCCGGTCAGCAACTTGGGAGACGAAGATCCAGCGTTCTGTCTTCATCGGCCATACCGGGTCCGTAGATTCAGAAGCGGAGGCCAAGGCTTTCTTGGCTAAAGTGCGGGAAGAGCATGCCCAAGCCACCCATAATTGCTATGCATATCGTCTCGGCCTTTGCGATCTTCCGCTGGAGTATTATAATGACCACGGCGAACCCGCTGGCACTGCCGGCCGGCCGATTTTGAACGCCATTTTACAAGCGGGTCTCTATAATACAATAGTCGTCATCACCAGATACTTCGGAGGAAAAAAACTTGGAATCCGCGGTTTAATCGACGCCTATCATTCCACGGCTGTTCAGACCCTAGCCGTCGCCGGCGTCAAAGAGATCCTTCCCCGTTTTTCACTCTCCGTCACCTGCGCATACTCACAGCTCGCTCAAGTAAACTATATCCTGCAACAATTTGCCGGGTTGACAGAGACCATCGATTACTCCGCTAACGTCAAGTTACAGGTCCTCCTGCCCGAAGAACACCGGGCGGAAGTCATCTCCGCCCTTTCCGCCTTATCAGGAGTTGAACTTGTGCGGCCGAGCCGGTAAAGTTATGCCTATTTCCCATGTACCCCTGGTAGAATCAAGAATATACTATATTAAAAGTTTAAAACCCAAGACAGTGAAGGAAAGTTTGCCGCTGATTTAGATCAGCACTCGTCTTCTCCGACCCGCACCAAAGCCCACCAAGGCCAGTTCAATAAAGAAAAAACCACCAATAACCGTCAAGGGGTTGTGCCGAACAACCCCTTGATTTTTTAAGCCCGGAGCAGGACAGCGGGCATTGTAATTCCTAGATGAGAGCGGCGTTTCTGCTTAGACAGGTAATTAACCTGGATCTTCCATCTACATAAATCTCTTGACATCAGCATGCTTCTTTGTTACAATAATTTATGCATTCTGTGCCGAAGTGGCGGAATTGGCAGACGCAGTAGACTCAAAATCTACCGCCCTCAAAAGCGTGCCGGTTCGAGTCCGGCCTTCGGCACCAAGTCTTTAGCGCAACACCCCGTCAGGGGTTTTTTTATTCCTATCCCTCTATTGACCTGGAATACTCCAGGTCTTTTCCTTTACTGGCACAATGAAAAATCCGTCTCGCCGGAAATACAGAAGAGAAGACAAAGTATTGTTAATTTTATGTAAACATTTAGCTCAACCTTATGGTCAATACAGGTTTTTTCAAATATGTAAAGAATAGTTTATTCTGAACTTTCCAACCTGGACTTTAAGGGGTGAGTCTAATTTATAAGACGGATGATTATCCCAATAAACGCCTATTAAAGATGCGTGATCTAATCATCCTCACCCTGTTCTTTTACTTCTTTCATCACCTGAGCCGGAATAACCGGGACTTTCTTCATTTATTAACTAAAACCTTTGGCATCTTTGCGACCCTTGGCATATTTACTGTTGGTCGTAATACCCGCCGCTATTTCACGGATCACTTCATCCTGCTCTTTAGCATCGCTTACTTGTTCATCGGCGCCTTTGACTTTCTCCACTTGTTAGCTTTGAAGCAGTTTCGTTATAACGCTGCGTTTCAGTTCACGCTGTGCGCCCGTTATCTTCAATGCGTATCCTGGATGCTGGTGGCGCCTGCCCTGAAATGGAAAGAACCACAAGAGAAACTGCTGCTTCTCATTTATTCTGTCTTCTCCGCTCTGCTTTTTCTCGGCGTTCTGCTGGGAATCTTCCCCCCCTTTTTCATACCGGACCATGGTTTGACACGGGTTGCCAGACTTAACGAGGTCCTCGTTGGTCTGCTACTCTTCTTCAGTACTATTAAGATAGCGAAGAAGCGTCATCTTTTTGAAGAATACACCTTTAAACACTTGATCCGGGCATTGCCCGTCACTTTCCTCTCAGGGTTTTTTCTCATCGCACTACCACATACTGACCTGACATTTACTTTAGGGCATTTTTCCGAAGTTCTTTCCAGTTATCTGATTTATCAAACTATGATCCAGATCGGAATGGAAAAACTCTTTTTATTCTTACGCCAAAGCCAAACCGAACTGGCCTCGGAAAAAGAGAAACTCCTCATTACCCTTGAGTCCATCGGTGATGCCGTCATTGTCACTGACGCCTCCGGCTTAATCACCTTGGCCAATAAAGCCAGTGCAGAATTGACTGGGTGGGGCCGGGAACTTTTACAGGAACCCTTTGATAAAATTTGTTATTTGATTGACGATGAAACCAGTGAACCCATTGATAATCCAATTAAGACAGCGCTCACTACCGGTCAGCTCTATGAATTGCCAAAAAACACCATACTGGTCACCAAAGACGGAAATGAGCGCCTAATTAGTGGAATCGCCACCCCGGTCCGGAATATGTACGGAAACATTATCGGCGCAACCTTGGCTTTTCGTGATGTTACCCTGCGCCGTCGGATCGAAGAGGAACTAATCAAAAGAGAAAAACTGGAGTCCATCGAGATACTGACCGGAGGAATCGCACATGACTTTAATAATATGCTCGCCGGTATAATGGCTAACATCGAATTAACGCAGTTGATGATTGCGAAGGGAAAAGATGTTACGAAAAATCTGTCAGAGATCAAAAGCGTCATTGAAAAAGCCTCCCACCTGACCCGACAATTGATGGCCTTCTCCAAAGAAGGCGCCCCGGTTAAGGAACCCACTTCCCTGCAGGAGTTAATCCATACTACTGCAGAATTTACTTTGCGTGGCTCCCAGACAGAATACGAACTGGAAATTCCCCATCACCTGTGGGCTTGCGAAGTAGATAAGGTTCAGATTAGTCAGGTGATCAGCAACATTCTGATCAATGCCTCCCAGTCCATGTCCGGAGGAGGCTTGGTCAAGATTAAAGCAGAAAACATCGTCGTTATTAGGGATGATGAGTTTCTGCCCCTCGCGCCCGGTGATTACATAAAGATCTCTATTATCGACAAAGGACCGGGCATTCCCAAAAAATTCTTGAAAAAGATCTTTGACCCATATTTTACCACAAAAAAAGGAGGAAACGGCCTCGGTTTGGCCACCTCCTACTCCATCATCAACAAGCATGACGGTTATATCGAAGTAAAATCCGCCATCGGCCGGGGCACTTCATTCAGTATCTATCTACCCCGCTCCCGGGATGAAGTCTCCGATCAATACCAACAGTAACAGGCCAGAAGGCAGTAGACAAGATGGCAGACTACTCCATCCAGTATTATCGAAGATTACCTAGTCAGATCTGAAGCCCGTCTGGTCAATTTCTTCCCCGCAGAAGCCCGTCCGCTGTCTCCATCAATTCCTGCACGATTTCTGCGGCAGGTAAGATGCTCCGCACCAAAGCGCAGCTTTGGCCGGCCATCACGGAGCCTTCCGCGATTTCCCCTTCTTGCGCGGCTAAACGAAGACGCCCCACTCCCAATTCTTCCATCTCAGCCGGGGATGCTCCTGCCTTCTCCAACTCTTGAAATTTTTTGGCCAGTTTATTCTTGATGATGCGTACCGGATGCCCGGTCTGCACACCGGTCACCACCGTATCCCGGTCCGTAGCACGGAGAATTGCTTCTTTATATTTCGGGTGTACCGTACATTCCTGGGCACAGATAAACCTGGTTCCAATCTGTACGCCTTCCGCTCCCAACATCATAGCAGCGGCAATTCCTCTCCCGTCGGCGATTCCTCCGGCGGCAATGACCGGTATTTCAACTGCATCAGCCAATTGAGGAATTAAAACCATTGTTGTTTCCGTTCCTACATGCCCGCCGGCTTCCATCCCTTCACCGATCACAGCGTCCACTCCCGACTTTTCCAGCCTTTTGGCCAAGGAAACCGAATTGACCACGGGAATAACTTTCGTACCCGCCTCTTTCAACCTTGACAGATACTTACTAGGGTTTCCCGCGCCTGTAGTAATCACGGGAACTCCTGTTTCGATAATTACCTGGATTACTTCTTCGGCATACGGGGATAAAAGCATCACATTTACACCAAAGGGCTTGGTAGTCAGGGCTGAGGCCTTCTCAATCTCCTGCCGGACCCAAGCAGCAGGCGCGTTACCGGCGGCAATGATCCCCAGACCGCCGGCGTTGGAAACGGCAGCGGCCAACTCCGCTGTGGAAATCCACGCCATCCCGCCTTGCAGCAAAGGGTATTTAATTTTAAGCAGTTCACATACTCTGGTATTAAGCAAGCTATTACCTCCTCAGTACTCTCAAGCAACAGATATGATCTGCTGCTATTACCTGGTGATAGAACCTGCTTATAATTATATCTCAAATTCTCTACTTTGCCTAGAAAAAAAAGCCGTTTCCGGCTATACAGAAAGGCTCTTTCACTGTACATCTTCTAAGGTAAGAGGTTCTTCCGTCCCAATATGCCCCATCAAAGATTCTCTAACCTCTCCGTCCACTAAGAACTGAACTTGTTCGATCTCATCCAAACCGACCATGGTTTTGACGATTTGCTCAACCAAAAGGGTCTCTTCCAAGGAACCCCCATGCAAATTCTTGCTGGAAAAATCCAAATACAAAGTTGATCCCTGTCTCCTGGCGCTGAGCACTTGCAGGTCATCACGCAAGGCGGTACTGAACTCCTTATCTGCCGGTGGTCTTCGCAATTCTTGGAGAATACCGGTATAGAATTCTCCCTCTTTATAGCGGACGCGCCTTTCCACCGGCAACATTCTGGATACTTCAACGTTCCCGCTCACCACATAATCCTGATTAGGGAAGAAGAGCGTTACCTGTTCCTCCAGTTCTCCGTCTGGCACAAAAATAAGGGAGTTGCTCTCTTCTTTCCGGGCCGGATTCCTCAAGTCTAATGAATAGAAGAGCAAAAAACCCCCGATCAACAGGATAATCAGGATCAGCAAAGCTTTTAGTCTGCGCATCTTGCCTCCACCTCCCGCTCGTTTTTCCCTAAAAATCCCGGTTGCCTCCTTTTATGTTCATCATTCGCTTTCACAGGAAGAACTCCTCTTGGTATATTACGGAGTCCTAGCCGGCAAAACTGGAAGACCGCCCTCCCCGGGAGGCAAGGGTTCAACTCCCATCCCCTCCAATAACGCCTTGAGCGCGGCCAAAGGCAGCCCCGCTTTATACCGGACCTCTCCATTAATCAGCAAGAGCGGATACTCCCAGTCTTCACTCTCAGCACGCGCCCACTGAACAAGGGGATGTTCTTTATCTTCGTTAATATCCAAAAAGACGGTAGTCACCTGCTCGCCATAGGCCAAGGCCAACCCTTGGCCCAACCAGGCGGCCTGCCTTCTTAGGGGAACACCCGCACACCCCAGGACTTTTGTCCCGTCTCCAATCAGAGTCAAATCAATATGAACCATGATACCCTCCTCAGCTTGGTCTTCTATACTTCTCCAAACCCACAAATTTACTGAACTCCTTCTGGAAGAGGAGGTCGATGGTGCCTATTGGCCCATTTCTATGCTTGGCGATGATCAGTTCGGTGATCCCCTTCTTTTCCGTCTCCGGATCATAATAGTCTTCTCTGTACAAAAAGCAAACCAGGTCAGCGTCTTGTTCCAGGGATCCGGATTCACGTAAATCCGCCAGCGAGGGGCGCTTATTTTGTCTCATTTCCACCGCCCGTGACAACTGGGAAAGGGCCAAGACAGGCACTGATAATTCGCGGGCTAAAGCCTTTAGAGAACGGGAGATCTCCGAAACCTCCTGTTGCCGACTTTCCGCTCTGCCTCTACCCTGCATCAATTGGAGGTAGTCAATGACGATCAGTCCCAAGCCGTACTTAGCCTGAATCCGACGGGCCTTGGCCCTGATTTCCAAAGCGGAAAGATTGGGGGAATCATCAATAAACATCTTGGCCTCACTGAGTCTACCCAATGCATGGGAGAGACGGGGCCAATCCTCTTCCGCCAAATTTCCGGTACGAATCCGTTGATTATCCACACCAGCCTCAGCGCAGAGCAACTTCATGGCCAGCTGCTCTTTGGACATTTCCAAACTAAAAACAGCCACTGGAATTTGCAGATGGACAGCGGCATTCTCCGCAATATTCAGAGCAAAGGTCGTCTTTCCCATACTGGGCCGGGCCGCCAAAATAATCAAGTCCGACGGTTGCAGTCCGGCAGTAAACCGGTCCAGATCGGAAAATCCGGTAGGAACTCCAGTCACCGCCCCATGGGACTCATAAAGCTTCTCAATTTGCTCGAAAGCCTCAATCAAAATACTTTTTAGACTAACGATTGTTCTACCGGCCCGGCGGTTGGCAATGGCAAAGATCTTCTTCTCTGCCTCATCCAGGATTTTTTCTACTTCCTCCTGTCCGTCGTAACCCAGGCTTACGATCTCAGTAGCGGCATGAATCAGGTTACGCAGTAGAGCCTTTTCCTCAACAATCCTGGCGTAGTACTCAACATGAGCAGCAGTGGGAACGGCATTTGCCAATTCTGTTAAGTAAGTGATTCCCCCTACCTTTTCCAAGGCTTCCCTTTGCCGGAGTTCTTCGGTGACCGTCACTAAATCCACGGGTTCGCCCTTATTGGTCAGATCTAATACTACTTGATAGATGAGAGCATGCCCGTCTTTATAAAAGTCCTCCGGTTTAATAATCTCCATCGCGCGGTAAATTGCGTCCTTCTCCAGAAACATCGCGCCCAGGGTGGAGCGTTCAGCCTCTATATTCTGGGGGGGCACTCTATCCAATAATTCACTCATCGTCATCCTCCTGGATCTTCTATACTTCCTCCCTGGTCATCAGCACCTTGAAACTTTAGAGTCATTACTACCTTGCCCCATACTGCGCTGGAAGGCAGAACCAAAAGCCGCAGTTTCCTGCGGCTATTCCTCCTTCTCCCCGCTGGGACCGGTTAATGACTGGGCATGAATACTTCCTCCATAAGCTCCTCAATGGATTCCACGGCTTTTACTTCCACTCCATCTAAGTTCTGGGGAATATCATGTTCATTTTCTTTCGGCACAAAAACCCGCTTGACTCCAGCCTGTTTTGCCCCGTAAATCTTCTCAAAGATGCCGCCGACCGCCTTAATCTTCCCCTGGATTGATACTTCACCGGTGACGGCTACATCCTGTCGCAAGGGCTTCTTTAACAGGCTGCTGATTAGAGCGAGGGTGATGGCAGCGCCGGCTGACGGTCCGTCTATCTTGCCCCCGCCAACCACATTCACATGGAGATCATAATCGCTCAGGTCAATCCCTGTTACCAACCGCGCCACTGAAGTAGCGTTAAAGACCGAGTCTTTCGCCATTGAGCCGGCGGTTTCGTTAAAGCGTAGTTTACCTTTGCCTTTTTCTACCGGAAAAACCACAGCCTCGATTTCCAGAACCGAACCGATAAAGCCGCTAACCCCCAAACCGAAGATTTTACCGATTTCCCCGCTGTTTGTGGCCTTGCCGGTCACGTGCGGGGACAACCTGCTGATCCTGATTACCTCCAGCAGGTCCTCTTTTTCTACTCTAACCTGAGCTTCGGTCCGGGCTTTCCTATACACCGCCAGTCCATAGGCGTCAGCTAAAATCCCTACCGCCTTCCGCCCCTCAATGGTGTATTCACTGATAATTTCGGGAATCTCCGGGGCCAGCTCGGCTTGTAAACGTCCAGCAGCCTCTCGGACAATCTGTTGGATCTCCTTCGGGGTTAAGGGCTCAAAATACACTTCTCCGCAGCGGGAACGTAAAGCTGGACTAATCTCCGAGGGATCCCGGGTAGTGGCGGCCACCAGAATAAAGTCAGCCGGAGCGCCTTCCTCAAAGAGTTTCTTGATGTATTTAGGAATACCCGGATCACTAGGGTCGTAATAGGCGGAATCAAATTTAACTCTTTTATCCTCTAAAACCTTGAGGAGTTTATTAAGGAGAATCGGATCCATATCTCCAATCTCATCGATAAAGAGTATTCCGCCGTGGGCCTCTGTGACCAACCCCGGTTTCGGCTCAGGAATCCCACTGTCCGCCAGATCCCGGCGAGCCCCCTGATAGATAGGATCATGCACCGATCCCAAGAGCGGATTCGTCACCTCCCGGGGATCCCAGCGCAGGGTGGTGCCGTCCACTTCAACAAAGGGCGCCTGGGGTGAGAACGGGGTATAGGACAGCTTTTTTGCTTCTTCCAACACCAGCCGGGCTACGGTGGTCTTGCCCACACCGGGCGGTCCGTAAACAATCACGTGTTGCGGGAAGGGTGAAGCTACTTTGGCGAGTAAAGCCCGAACAGCCGCGGCCTGCCCCACCACCTGTCCGAGACTGGCCGGTCTGAGCATTTCCAAGGCGGAACGGGAAAGCGAAATGGCTTCCAGTTTTTCTAAATCCGCATATTTCTTGAGGGTATGCGGGTTATCAGGACCGGAGACCTCCTTTAAAACCTGCATCTTGACTTCTTTTATATATTCTTCGTGTCTTTGTTGCATTCGTTCGGCGATCTTCTTCTCGATCCGCTCTTCTATGGTTTTTCTGGCAATAATATCGGCGATTTCATCCTGAATATCATTAATAATTACCGGAATATCCTGAGTCGCCGGTAGATCTTCCAAGGTCGGATCTTCATACACCAGCCTCTGCAGGGCCAGAACCCTCTCCTCCAGCGATTTCGAGCGCATCAACTTCAAGGCGTCCAGTTTTCCTGCTTTCATCACCAATTTATCCGATCCATAGATACTGGCCAAAAGTAAATAAATGGCCGTAACCTGCCGTTGCAACTGATCAGTCTTTGAAAAGTGCTCACGCCAGGAGATACTCTGCTTTTCTTCTCCACGACCTTTAATAATGCCTTTCATCGTGAACTCCTCCTTCGGTCCTTAGCTGATGAGCACCGGATTATTCTGCGGTTACCACTTCCACAATGAATTTGGCGGTCACCCCTTTATAGAGATGTGCCGTGACTTCGTGGCGGCCCAGAGTTTTAAGGGAGGAATCCTCCAGGTCCAGCTTTTTCTTATCCAGCTCAATTTGGGTCTTTTTAAAGAGTTCTTCACAAATTTCTTTACTGGTGATGGAACCGAAGAGCTTCCCTCCTTCTCCGGCCTTGGCTGTAAAGGTTAAAACCAAACCGTTCAGACGTTCCGCCAGTTTCCTGGCCTCTCCTTCTTCAGCGATCTCTTTCTGTTTAATCCTGGCCTTTTCCTCATTCAGTTTTTTAATATTCCCGGGAGTGGCCTCAATCGCCATTTTTTTGGGGAGTAAAAAGTTCCTGGCATAACCCTCCGCCACCTCTTTGATCTCGCCTTTCTTCCCTAAAGCCTTAATATTATCTAAAAGTATTACCTTCAAGAGATCCACTCCTTCCTCTACGACCACTATTTCTCCTCATTAAAATGGTGAAGCAAGCCGGAGACCTCACCGTACCACCTCTCCAGTTGATGATCAGTCCCCATCAGAGATTGTAGTCTTTCTTCTATCCTATTATCCAATTGCCGAAAACCAATGCCCAGTCTTTTCCCTAAAAAATAACAGGAGATCACGATATTCACCAAGGAATCCCCGATTAGGCCTTCATTATTCTTTAATAATGCCCGGAAGAGAGCGGCCATTCCATCAAGGAGTTCCGATTTAAGCCACTCAATGATTCGGATATTACGGGAAATATCAATCCCCTGTTTAGTACGGGTCATTGGTCTTCCCCCTTCATCTTCTCCTTCTATTTCAACATGGGGTCAGGTTTTCCTTCCCCAAAAGTATGGGAAAAAGCAGTGAAAAGAAGGAGGCCCAAAGCCTCCTCTTTTCTCCGTAAAGTCTGTTTTTAGTCGCTACAATAAGGCAACAGCGCCACTTGCCTCGCCCGTTTAATGGCGACCGTTAGTTGCCGCTGATGATGGGCGCAATTACCGGAAATCCGCCGGGGAAGAATCTTCCCTCTTTCCGTAATATACTTACGTAAACGGCCAATCTCTTTATAATCAACGGTTTCTACCTTATCTACGCAAAAAGCACAGACTCGTTTCTTCTTTTTCCCTTTTTCACGAGCCAACATTTTCACCTCCAAGTTCGAACTGCCAAACCTGTCTGTACAGGCTGAGACAAAAACCTTCTTCCGGAAACCATACAGAACAGGTTCAGTTAGAACGGCAAATCATCAAGGTTAATATCTCCAAAGTCATCGTCACTGTCACTGGTTGAGACGGTCTCTCCGGATGGACCTTTCGTTTCGGAACCCCAGTCGAGAAACTCTACATTCCCGGCCACCACCTCAGCCACCCGGCGCTTTTGGCCATCTTGCGCTTCGTAACTGCGAATCTGCAGTCTCCCTTCGACCGCGACCAATCTCCCTTTACGCAAGTGATTAGCGCAGTTTTCAGCTAGTTTTTGCCAAGTGACAATCGGAATAAAATCCGTTTCTCTTTCTCCCGCCTGGTTGGTAAAACGCCGGTCAACAGCTACGGTGAAATGAGTAACAGCCACTCCGTTAGGAGTGTACCGTAGTTCCGGATCCCTGGTCAACCTACCGATCAATACGATATGATTCACTTCACAACACCACCTTTGCTCAGGTGTTGGTCTTCACGATCAGATGACGAATAACATCATCGGAGATACGTAAAACCCGGTCCAATTCACTGATTGTTGAACCTGAGCCGTTAATCTCCATGAGATGGTAAAAACCTTCAGTACAGCCGTTAATCTCATAAGCAAGCCGCCGTTTTCCCCACCGGTCTGATTTGGTGATCTCACCTGCGCTGGCTTTAACCACCTCTTCAAACTTGGTGATGGCGTCCTCTAATGCCTCTTCCTCTAATTGCGGGTTAAAAACTACTAATGCTTCATAAGTCGCCATCAGTTTACACCTCCTCCCTCTGGACTGATGGTCCCTGCTGAACAGGGACAGGGAAGTCGCGCTCTTTTGTGCGCCACAAATGATATTATAACACTATTAGTCTCTGCAGACAAGTTATACCTCAGCAGAGTTATCTGTAAAAACACTACTAACTACTTTTTTCAGTCCTTTTTCAAATTTCACACGGGGGATCAAGATCAGACGGCCACAGGTCAAACATTTCAGACGAAAATCCATCCCTACTCTTAGGATCTCCCAATCGGTGCCCCCGCACGGGTGAGGTTTCTTCATCCGCACCTGATCACCAACGAAAAATTTACCCGGTTGTTTCATCCGTAACCCTCCAGCTTCCAGCCGTAAAGTTGTCCATAGCTATGGACATGCGCGCCTTCAGACCACCCGCCCTAACCGGAATGATCCATTCAGCGCAGTACCCTCCCTGGTTTAATCAGTCTTTTATCTTGACCCGTCTATTAATTTATGGTAATCCTCCGCCGTAAGCAGACTATTGGCTTCTTCCGGTTTATCCAGTTCAATTAGGGCAATCCAGCCTTGGCCATAAGGATCCTGATTCAACAACTCCGGGCTGAACTGCAGCTCATCATTGACCTCCAGTACCTCACCGGAAACAGGACTATATAATTGAATCACTTTATTGATGGCTTCAACCTGCCCAAGTTGTGCTCGATATTTGATCCTCTCACCTACAGCCGGCAGTTCTACAAAGACAATATCTCCCAATTTACTCTGGGCATAATCGGTGATACCGACAAAAGCTTGACCACCCTTCACCCTAATCCAAACATGATCCTGAGTATATTTCAAATCCGCTGGAATCAAAGGAATACCCCCCATCCATACTCCGTCTCTGTGCCATGCCGAAATCACCAATCGCTGATTTGATCATATAATGAAGCAACCAAGATGTAAAGGGTTTAAAAAAATTCAACTGCTTTTGCTTGTTTGCGGGGTGACCCCGCGCGTAAAAAAGGAGGGAAATAAAGTGTGCCGGTTTTTCGCAGGTATTTTAAACCCCATCCTCAAAAAACGAGGAAAAACTATGATCTTAATTTTTCGCAGGAACAGCAAAATCTAAACCCGTTTTGCGGGTTTTTCTTTTATGGGGGGACCCACCGACTCCCCGACCCGGAGATTATGATCCGTGTGTCAGTCCGAACCCACCAGGCTTACATCTCCAGAAATTACTCTGGTTCTGGCCCCTGATTCACTTTCCAGAGTCAAGCTGCCATCTTCCTCAATCATCACCGCTTTCCCCCGAAAGACCCGCTCTCCGTCGGTCACCTCAACCTGCCGTCCCAAAGTAGCCGAGTATTGCCGGCAATAGGCCAACGTCTCCGCAAAGCCCTTCCGTAACGCCTTAAAGTACTCTTCTTCCAATATCTGCAGGTAACTCCGGAGTAAAACGGATCTGGAGATCTTTTCTTCTTTGCCTAAAACACTCCGTAACGAACCAGCCTTCTCCCTGATCTCCTCCGGAAAATCTGCCGGGTGTTGGTTAACATTGACCCCTACCCCCAGAAGTAAAAACTCTACCCGTCCCAGCTCTCCGGAGAGTTCCGTCAGGATCCCGGAGATCTTCTTCCCCTGCAAATAAAGGTCATTAGGCCACTTTATCAAGGGCCTTTCGTGTAATTCCCGTGCAATGGTTTTGGAGAGGGCTACAGCCGCGACCAATGTCAACTTGGGCAGATCGTACGGGGGCAATTGCGGTTTTAAAATCAAAGTACCGTACAAAGCGGAGCCGGGTGGGGAAAACCAGGTTCTACCTAAGCGTCCCCGCCCGGCAGTTTGTTCCTCCGCCAGGATGAGTGTCCCCTCCACCGGATTTTCCGCCAACAACTCTTTGGCCCTTTGGTTCGTGGAGGTGATTCGATCATAATACTCAATGCGACAGCCCATTACCTTTGTATGCAAATCTTTCGCCACTTCCCAAGGATAAAGCCGATCCGGCCGGGACTGCAATAAATATCCCTTTCCGGAAGAAGCCGCTATTTCATAGCCCAACTCCCGTAGGGTTTTCAGTTGTTTCCACACCGCAGCCCTGGTAATCCCCAACCGGGCCGCCAGATCCTCCCCGGAAACATACTCGCCGGTTGCTAATAAATCTAGAATTTCACCGAACCCTTGCATCTGCGC
>DATCJV010000098.1:0-10158 GCA_036562625.1 Bacillota bacterium
GGGTTCTCCTCTGCCAGCCGTTCGCTTTTCTTCCATCAATCTCCCTCCCACTAAAATATGCTTCCAGCCCTTCAGCCCGGCGTATCCATAAAATAGTCCGTCCAAGCCTAATCCCGGTTTACTTCTATTATCTCCAACCTAGCGCCTCGTACGCAAAGCCGGAGACGCGCAAAGCCTTGCGCGTGGATAATTTCACTTCGCCCAAAATTACCAGCGGTAAAAGACCAGCAAAGGCGGTCTTTCACCCGCGAGTCACGAGCGACCAGCGACGAGCCACGAAAATTCCGCCCAAAACTACCAGCGGTAAGCCACGAGTCAAAAAAGACCAACAAAGGCAGTCTTTCACCCGCGAGTCACGAGTAACGAGCGACGAGCCACGAGATTACTCCCTGTCCTAAAACCGGCGGCCATAGCATAGATTTGAATATAACCTGAAAGAATCGTTGAATCTTTAATCCTAAGATTCGTCCTTTGAGAAAAGTGAAAAAATTACTCCTCAAGGACCTTCGAATCATTTGAAAGGCTAAGGAGACTTATTAATGAAGCGCCATTACGAACAGGGGACTTTCTTCCGCAAAGGTGGGTATTGGTTTTTCCTGGCCGGCTGTCTACTCCTGGTCACCTTCTTGCTGGGCTTAGTCATTGCCGTTTTGGACTTTAGCAGGGATGAGCCCTGGTCCGGCCCGCCTCATCCGTTAAGTCTGATCAAACGCCGGTTTCACCTGGATTTCCGGCTGGGCAGGGGCTTTATGGAACAGGTGATTCCCGGACTAAAAGCCAAAAACCTGGAGGAAGATACGGACTTATTTCTGGAGGTGAACAGCGTTGATCTCTTCCTCCGTTTTTTGGTGGATATCCGTTATCAGAGTCCGCAAGAACTGTTACGTGTGCAGATTCCGCTCCTTTCCACTTTGCAAACGAAGAGGAGTTACTTGACGCCCGTGGCCCGGAGTAGAACAATGCAGCCTCCCAGGCAGGCGGAAAGAGAGGTGCGCCGCCCGCCCGAGGCGCCCCCGCGGAAAGAGAGGAACCTGCCTGACCTCCCATCGCCTGCACCAAAAGGAGAAGAGCCCAGGGTTCTGATCTACCATACCCACACCTCTGAATCATACATTCCAGCCAGTGGCCAAGGGCATATCTTCAACGGTAAGGGCGACATTGTCCTGGTCGGCAAGTACCTTAGTGAACTCTTAAACGAAAGGTACGGCGTACGAACAATACATACCGAAGAGATCCATGACTATTACCCCTTCCGGGAATCTTATCAACGATCCGAAAAGACAATCAAAGATTATCTATTGCGCTATCCTCACCTGGATGTCCTAATAGATTTACACCGGGACGCCACCCCCGGAATTGAACACCGGATAAAAATTAAAGGAAAGGATGCGGCCAGACTCATCTTTGTTGTGGGTAATGGTAAAATTGGGCTCTCCCACCCCAATTGGAAAAAAAATCACCAGTTCGCGCAGGAACTGGTGGAAGCGGTGGACCGTTATTATCCCGGTCTCGCCCACGGGATCATTCTGTCGGACGCCCGGTATAATCAGCATCTCCATGAAAGGGCAATCATTATCGAAGTCGGCGATCACCATTCTACCCTGGAAGAAGCTTACTACTCAGTGGAATTGCTGGCGGAAGTGCTCGCCGCTTATCTGCATTCTTCTTTTCAAAGCTATTCCTTGTAGGGCGGGGCTTGGGACTTAATCAGAATCCTGTACTTATCTTGGCGCGCCAACCAGCGGTCATAACGGTTAAGCCCCAGATAGCTCAAGAACATCAGAAGCAAGCCGGAGAGGACTCCGCCGCCTTCCCGCCACCGGGAGGAGGCGTACAGGGCAAAGAGACGGGCGCCAATTAGATAACCAAGGATAAACAGGAACAACGGAACCAGGTAAACCAGGAGGACAGCGTGTAAAAACTCATTGGCCTTATAGACCAGGGTCACCCGGTCGCCGGGTTTCAGATTCAACTCTTGCAAATGGGCGATGTGTCTCAACGTTACTTCGGTTTCGGGGTTTTCCCCCATGGTACAAGCCCCGCACTTGGCGCAGGCGGAATGCCGTAGCAAACGCACCCGGACCGCGTCTTCCTCCACCGCAACCACACAGGCTTCCTTCTGCATTCTTCCCTACAACTCCCTCTTCATCTTCGCCTTTCCGCAGAGCCAAACACTTCTTTTCCCGCTGTTTAAGACGGCCGCCATCTTACCAACAGTTTACGCCGGCGGGGTCCGTCAAATTCGCATAAATAAATCCCCTGCCAGGTTCCTAAGGCCAGCCTGCCCTCTCTGACCGGGACGGTTAGGGAAAAACCCATTAAGGACGCTAAAAGATGAGCGGAGGAGTTCCCCTCCAGGTGCCGATATCCGGGCAGATCAGGAGCTATCCGCTTTAAGGCCAGCTTCAAGTCGTGTATGACATCGGGATCAGCATTTTCATTGATGGTTAACCCTGCGGTCGTATGGGGAATAAAAAAAATCCCCTCTCCGTCTTTCATCCCTGTTTTGTTCAGGTCTTCCTGGAGAGCATGGGTAATCTCCAAAAAATCCATCTTTTCCCTGGTAGCAAAGGTCAATTCGCGGATGATGCCGACCACATCCTTTCCTGCTTATTCTATCCCTTTATAAACTTTGGCGCATAGAAAACCCGGGGAATGAATAAAAGATTAAGGAAATAACCGCTTTTTTATGCAGTAAAAAATCTAGGATAACAGGTTCTTCCTTGTTCAGTCAAGACACTTACTGATCTGCAGCTCCGGATCTACTTCTATGACCTGTTCCCGCTTTCCACCAGATAAAATCCGGACAAAGGCCCAGTCTGGAGTGGCCTTCACCACCACCGCCTCTTCCCCGTTTCTCAGTAAAACCCGGCAGCCTACAGGATAGAGGGCCACTGATTTTTTTAGTGTTTCGACTACAGTGGCGTCGTACCGTTTAGGCGCCTCCTGGGCCAACTGCCGGATAGCTTCATCGTTCTTAAAGACCTTGTCTCTATATTTCCTGTTTGCCGTCATTGCCTCAAAAGAATCCGCCACTGCGACAATTTTGGCGAAGGAATGGATCTCCTCGGACAACAGGCCGCGAGGATAACCCGAACCGTCTTCCCGCTCATGATGCTGATAGGCGACATGGGCGGAGAGAATACTGAAATCGTCCAGACTTCTCAACACCTCAAAACCATATTTAGCATGCTCTTTCACTTGTTTAAACTCTTCCTCCGTTAGTGAGGAGGGTTTATTTAAAATTTCTTGATTCACATATACTTTGCCCAGATCATGCAGGAGAGCGCCGATGGCCAGCTGTTTCACTTTATCTCTGGCCAAGCCCATGTTCTTCCCGATGATCGAAGAAATAATACAGACGTTCACTGAATGTTCATAGATGAATTCATCCTGTTTTTTCATATCAATTAAGTTATATAACACGATGGGATTATCCATGATCTCGTCAACCACATAATCTATAACGTTATTTACTTCCCTCAAGTTAATACTCCGGCTCTTCGCCGCCTGAATTAAGGATTTTTTAACCACATTCAAGGTTTCGCTATATGTATAGTCACTGAGCGGTCCTTCCAATAACCAGTCTTTATCCACATCAGGTTGGAATACGTAAAGGTGAGTATAACCCAGTTCCCCGATTTTCTCCAGGTACGATTTGGTCAGTCTGGTCCCTTTAACCAGAAGCACCCGGCCGTTGTCACCAAAGATCGTCTTTCCCAAATGCATGCCCTCGGTAATATCTTGCAAAGCTAAAAACCTCATCTTTTTCACCCACTTAGTTTAGTATAGGTTTCTAAACAAGAGCTACATTGCGACAACAAATTGGTATCCACCTCGCTACGCATTCCAAAATATCCGTACTGCAGTGTAAAGTGAAGCTGATCAAGGCGCTCCATCGGCGATAAATAATGTTTCTACAAAAAAAACCTTCATTCCTTCTGTTTATGTCAAATTTAAGGGGAGAAGATGGCAATTCACCGCGGCAGGCAAACCCAATTGCTGTCTGGCGCTCATCTATAGAGCTAAAGCCGGTTCGTATGTGGAACCGGCTTTAGCCTCCATGAAACTGTGGCCAAACCTTGCCTGGACGGACTCACTGTTTTTCCATAAACTTAACCAATCTTTTCCTTGATAAATTTCCCCATTTCTTTATCAACTTGGCCAATATGATTGATTAACCAATCTACTACCGTCTTATTAATATTTGTAACAAAACTCAAGGTGGGTCCTTGCTCCTCAAATCTCTCCATTAACCGGCCAAAACTGGCGACAAAATCGTCATGAAGCTTTTTATGCACTAAATACTTGGGATAACCATGTTTTTTTTGCAATTCTTCTTCATCACCGAAATGGGTAATTACATAATCCTTTAGAAAATCCATGAGCTTGCCCACTTCTTCCTTGCCTTTTCCCCCGTTGCAGGCGGAAAGCAACCGGTCTACCGCTTTAAAAAGCTCTTTATGCTGGTTATCGATGTGCTCTATCCCAGTTGCGTAAGTATCTGACCATTCAATTGCCATTATCATATCCTCCCTCTTTTGATTTGGATGCTTCCCATACCCACCTACAGGTCCCTGTAGGTCCAAGAAAGCCTGGTAGTTGAGTATAAATTAGCCATCAGACCGAAAAATCCTTCCATTCCAACGTATGCAGATCAAAGAAAAAGACTGCAATCACTGCAGTCTTCGGTGAAAGTTCCTACTTTCCGGCAGCATAAGATCAGGGTCTTTCCCGGGGTGGCCCCTGGTGTCGCCAACACCGCCCGCCGCAGAATCTTCTACCCCGGCCGAACCGGCATACTATATCCTTGGCTCCGCATTTAGGGCAAGAGTAGTCTCCTTCCAGTATTTTCTGGTAATTTTCAAAGCTTTCTTCCCACTCATTTTTACAACTTAAGCAGATGACCGGACAGATATTACTGGTGAAATTCCCGCCTTCGATCCGAATAGCTTTCCCGTTGACTAAGGCCTCAGCCACCTTGGCGCGGGCCGTATTCAAGATCCTTTGAAAGGTGGGGCGGGAGACTTCCATCCGCTCCGCACAGGCCTCCTGCTCCAAACCTTCCACATCCTTCAGACGAATCGCTTCCAGTTCTTCAATTTTTAAAACAACTTCCTCCAACTCATATTGAGGCGCCCCGGTGGGCAAAAAATAGCGTACACCCGGAATGAACGAGACTTTCCTCCACTTCACCGGTCTGGGCATTATTTTCACATCCTACTCTTTAATGACGACAAGTGCTGCCGGAAATCATTAAGCGTCCTCCGGCCTAGTCGGCGATCACGACGTCGGCTTCTCCGGAGGCGCCTATAACCACCTGAATTCTCCGGACATTAAGTAATTCAATAGATCTGGTCCCCATTCCTCCCGCAATCAGCAGATCAATTCCTTTCTGAACCTCAAAAAAAAAAAAAAAACAGGCCCACGCACAATCCTAAATGAGACGACCGGTTGGCTTACCCAACCTTGGTGCCGAAACTTTTCTGCTGAAAGAAAGACCCGGAAGCAGATTTCCCCGCCTCCGGGAAGACTGACCCATTCAATCCATTCTACAGACTGGCTTATTCTTGGTCTTTCTCTTCCAATTCTTGCAGGCGTTCTTTGACCCGCTTTAATTGGTCGCCCAGGTACTCCAGGTGCGCCTCCAGGCTCTCTCGCACCTGTAGAAGGTAGGCCTGTTCATCAGCAACCCCTGCTTCCGGAGTCCCTACGGGAAAACCCGGGCCGGACAACGGATAAAACGGCCTGGCCAACCTGTGCCGGCGAAAGAAGCCTCCGCCCATCCGGCCCCTGCCTCGTCCGTAACCCAGACCCAGGCCCAACCCAAACCCGGGAACCGGGTTGACGCACCCGGGATGAGGATAACCCGCGCAATATCCGGCCGCCCGGCCGGTCATTGGTCCCATCCCCCACGGTCCGGTACCATCACCTTTCGGCATTACATTCACCTCCTTTGTTCAGTCTGGATTTTGTCACTCCAGACTCTGATTTACTTTGAATGGATAATTTATTTTAAGCATATGCTCTAAATAAATTATATGCATATTATGAGCATATGTCAATAACTTTTATCTTTTCCCTGACGCCTCATCGTATACAAAAGAAAAAACGCCCCCTTGGAGTAAGTGCCAAGAGAGCGGAGGAATGGCCCTAAGCCTGGCGGTGGACTTTTAAAAAATACGTCCCACGCCAAGATATAGATAGGGGTCTGCGCCTTCCCGGAGACTAAGATGACACTTGACCGGCCCCAGCAACGTAAAGCCCAATAGACCAATGGAGATGACACTCTCCGTCTGTCGATCCGACCAGCGGGAAAAAGCGCCGCCCTCTTCCCACCAGAATCCAAGGTAGAAATCCTGTCCGTAGAAGGACGTTGCCGTCAAGCGCCTTAGATAGCCGATACTGCCTAAAATGTAATTATCCCCATGCCACATTCCGGCTTGATAAGCGCTGAGCCGGAGGGAACCTCCCAGACGAAACTCTTGGATCAACGGGGCATCTCCCCGCCAAGTCACTCCGGAGGCCACACGGGTAAACACTAAGTTCCTGTCAGCCAAGGGGACTACGGAAAAATACTCCCCCTCGCTTTGCCCGAAAGCCTCTTCCGCGCCCGGAGCTTCCAAAAACCAGGTATTGGCCAGTCTGAACCTTCCCCCCGTCTGCGGTAGAAAAGCGTGATCCAACCAATCAAACTCCATGGTTAGCTGGGCTTTACTGACAATTCCGTTCCCTTCCAGACCATTGGGACTTCCCACCCTGCGCACGGTTTTTTGCTCCGCCACACTGTAACCGCATCGGACCTCTCCCCTCCGGTTAAAGGTATACCCCAGATCAATTCCGATTCCGCCATGTAATATCCGGTAAGTGGACAATCTTGTTTCATCCCGGTAGATACTGAGGTTTTTTTGACCGGCAAAGACCACCGGCGCTATGAAGAAGGAAGTATCAGGGAACGGTAAATACCATTCACCGGCCACAGCCGGCTCCGTTCCAACACGTAGATCCAGACGGCCCTCCGCCCCTGTTTGGAGCAGGTTAAAAAATGTCGCCCGGTTCTGCACGGCAAAGGATGCCTCCTGTCCATGCAACAGTTCAGCGTCTAAGGCCAAACCAAAATTAAGCCAGGCTCGACCATGAGTTTTGGGGACGGCGGTCACCACCAGAACCGTTCTTTTTTCTTCCTGCCGGCATTCATAGCGAAAACTTTCGTACAATCCGGTACCCAATAACTCCAGCAATTTTGCTTCTAAAGCCATAACGTCCACCGGCTGGTTAAGGATGGGCTCCAATTCCATTTTGACCGCCGACTCCGTAACCTGGTCCAGACCTTGAATATAGATATCGTCGGGAACCGGTACCGTCCTACGCTTTGCCTCCCGCTGCGCCAGATAAGCCGCCCACGTCTCGTCATCAACAGCCAAAGCTTCCAACTTCTCCCTTTGTTCTTCTGCGGCCTGATATCCCCGGTCAATAAACTCCCTGATCTTCTCCCAATCCGTTGTGCTTAAGTCCTCCACTGCCGGGGAGATGAGCACATCCGCCCACTCCCGGGTACGGCGGCTGCCGGCGGTGACCACTGAATTGATGACGCGCATCAAGACCCCAAGTCCCGTCCGGTCCCTGGGGGAGACTGGGGTCAACTCCACGGCAATCACCTGATCCAAACCCTGTTTCCTGACAACATCAGCAGGGACGTTATTCAGCAGTCCCCCGTCTACCAGCAGTCTTCCTTCCCGGAGAACAGGAGTGAAGACCCCGGGTATGGCCATAGTTGCCCGTAAGGCCTCCACCAACGAACCGTCCTCCATCACCACTGCTTCAGCCCGGTCAATGTCAGTTCCTACACAAGAGAAGGGTATAGGCAGTTCTTCAAAGCGCCGTACTGTGGAATAGGGCAGGGTCAACCGGCTCAATAACAGATCCACCTGATAGGAGAAGATACCGGGTGGCAGCTTCACGCCGACCAAATCCAATCCCACTTCCGCGGAGACCGGATAGCGCCGGCGATCGTCTTTACGTCGGAAATTCAAACTATCATAAGGTATGTTCGGATCGAACAATGTTCCCCAGTTAATTTCCGTCACCAAGTCCACGATCTCTTGCGGGCTCATCCCCATAGCGTAACACCCGCCGATTAACCCGCCCATACTGGTTCCTGAGACATAATCCACTGGTATGTGGTGTTCCTCCAACCACAGAAGCACCCCAAGATGAGAAAAGCCCAAAGCGCTTCCTCCCCCCAAGGCTAATCCGATCCTGGGGCGGACCTCTGCGGGCTCATCCCCGGCTGTACATATTGTTGGAGCGCCCAGCGCTAAAAAGAGAACTAAAATAACTAAGATTAAGAATTTCCACTTTCCCACCGGCCTAAGGCCCCCTTTCCCATTCTGGGCATGAATGGCCTTGAGCATTACTGTTACCAGAAGCTGATTCCCAGCCCAAAAGGAAGATTGACAACTTATCCAACTCAATTATTTCTCCAGTAATCCGTTAAATCTTCCAGGAACTCTGTTGTAATATACTTGAAAGGTTTAAAATATAAAACTCTTGAACAGCTCCATTCTGATGGTACAGATCTAATATGCTTTTCTCGTTTGCCTGCGTGAACAGTTAATCTAAAACCATTACTCTTACTCGTCCCATCAATTACATCCGATCCTTGAATTGCTCCTATTGCTCCGACAAGAAGCATTGATTGAAAACATCACACCTCTAATAAAGCTTCTTCTATCTGATCAGTTGTATAATATGGTCCCCATTTTCCCACCTTATCATTAAATAAATTACTGAGGATTTTATATTAAGCCAGTTAAAAGCTGTTCTTAATTGGTTTTTATATAGATTTAGCTTAAATCTATCCCATAACCCAAGTTTACTATCTTCATTAAGATTATCTTCTATTTGAGCCCAAGGAATCATCTCGCAAGTTGACACCATTTAATTCTTGGAATAAGCCTTCCTCCACAAGGTAAGAAAAAACTATGGTATTTTGTTCCACTCCTTTATTCCAACTGCTAATGTGGTAACTTCAGTCTTTACCCCAATATTTAGCTCCGAGAATTTATTTAAATTTACTTCTCCTTTTATATTTCCACTTCCTAATTCAAAAGATGTAGTGAATGGTCTCGCCTTTGGCCCGTTTGACCACCCGGTACCCTTCTGGGTCGTATCCGTATTCCGCCACGATCGTACCATTTTTTGTCACCCATATCAACCGGTTCAACACGTCACACTTGTACTCCCAGTACTCCACCTTTTCTCCGCTGGTGGTGAAGGTAACAGTATCCCCGGCTATATCAAACCTGTTTCCTTTCGCCACCAGGTTACCGGCCTCATCATACTTGTACGCGTACTTGCCGTCGGTCTTTAACCGGTGGGAGTTGGTATAGTACTCGCATTGATAGACGACGGTCCGCACCATCTCCAGGGTTAACACCCGGCGATTCCCGTCCGCGTCGTACTGGTATCCCTCTCGTCTAGCGGTGGCTTCTTGGTAGACTTTGATGGTTTTGGCCAGTTCATTCAGGAACTGGGCCTTGTCCACGGGCTGCCGGTCAAGGCCCCGGTCGTCAAAGCGGACGTGGATCTTTATATATCTTGCCTTGATCGTTTCTTCCAGGGTGAGGGTGATTACCCCGCTGTCGTCCTTTTGGAAGCTCCACTTCTCTCTGGGAATGATGCTGTAAGTGGTATTATCACTTGAGATGAATAGTTCCAGGGTTCTATCTGTAATTCTATGCTCTTTATGTGCTGGATCCGGAGTCAGGACGATCTGCTTGATCCTTGACGCCTCTCTCCCGAAGTCCAGGCCGATACTGGTGGAGGCGTAGTCCAGGCGGACTACGGCGTCCTGGTCTACTTTTTGCTTTCATAAAAAAAGCCCCGAAGGGCGATGATAACACTTATCCAACTCAATTATTTCTCCAGTAATCCGTTAAACTCTTCTCCTTTTATACCTTTTTCACTCCTCATTTTAAGTGAATTATGAGATAATACAAACTTCCAATCCACCGACGATCGTGTCAAGACACTGTAGATTTTTTGAACCTCACATAGAGAACATTCAGTTAGACAGCGTTTTGTTTATTTAAACCTTTCAAAGCCATTCTCGTTAGGTTACTACCGTTGCCGAAAAGTGGAATATTATTATGATAT
>DATCJV010000099.1:0-14089 GCA_036562625.1 Bacillota bacterium
ATATCATAATAATATTCCACTTTTCGGCAACGGTAGTAACCTAACGAGAATGGCTTTGAAAGGTTTAAATAAACAAAACGCTGTCTAACTGAATGTTCTCTATGTGAGGTTCAAAAAATCTACAGTGTCTTGACACGATCAGAAGGCTTTATTGATTTGCATATACACTCAAAGTACAGCGATGACGGGGAATTTACTCCTCTACAAATAGTTGATCTTTGTAGACAGGCGGGAATCAAAGTTATGTCGATTACAGATCATAACTGCGTGAAGGCAAACGCAGAAGCAGCCAAAGAAGCTGCTAAGTATGGCCTAGAGTATATTTCAGGAATCGAAATAGACTGCAGTTTTCACGGGATAAATCTACATGTGCTCGGATATGGAATTGCTTTTGATAGTCTTGATTTTGAAATACTGGAAGAGAATATCGCCAAACAGAATGTTTTAGCCTCCAGAGAACGCTTGCGCCTAATACAGCAGTTGGGGTTTGAAGTATCAGAAGCGGAACTGGACGCGGTGGCTGGCGCCGGCTCCAGGGGAAGTATCTGGACAGGCGAAACATTCGCAGAGGTGCTTTTAGGAAAACCGCAATACTTTGATCATCAGCTTTTAAAGCCCTACCGACCTGGCGGGCTGCGTAGTGATAATCCATATGTCAACTTTTATTGGGATTTTTGCGCGCAGGGGAAACCGTGTTATGTCGAGCTGCAGTTGCCCGATTTGGAACAGGTGATTTCGATAATACATAAAAACAAAGGCGTCGCGGTCTTAGCCCACCCCGGCCTTAATCTGGCAGGAAAGTTTCATTTACTTAATGATCTGATTCCGCTTGGCCTGGATGGTATTGAAGCCTGCAGCAGTTATCATAATGAGGAGACCATCCGCGAACTTTACCAGTGGGGGGAAGCGAATCAGCTTCTGATTACCGGGGGCAGTGATTATCACGGAAAAACAAAACCAGCCATTTTTCTGGGGAAATATGGCCGTTTCACTTCCGACAAGAGGATGGAAGAAATATTATGTAGCTCCGGTTTACTTTATTAGATTCTCTTACTTTATCAGGAGAACGGCAATTGTCCTTTGGATATCTAGTAGTGGCCCAGGATACTCCCGAAAAGGTTGTCCAAAGAGCGGACAAGGGGGCAGGGACCTGTCTGACTAGGTGGACACAGGCAAGGGGAGTGAGGAGCTGTCCGACTCCATGAAGCAGGCAAAGCGATGCCCAGACATACGGAGATCCGCGTCTCGATTCGAAGAAGCCAAACACCGAATTATAGGGTATTTGGCTTTTTTTAGCTTTGTAAGAACCGGAGTCAGCTAATGGTGTAATATGGAGTCCAGTACATAATTTAAGATGAATGGGAGAGATTTAGAATAATGAGGGGATAAAACGGGTTGAGCTTCAGACAATGACATATCCGGAGGTTACTCTTGTCAAAACGCATTAGTGAGCTGGATATACTAAGAGGACTGGCCATCTTGGGGGTGCTCACCGGACATGTGGCTGCGGAGACTCTCTATGCGGAGACGACATTCTTAGGGATCTTTTTTAATCAAGTGGTTCGGTTTGCCGTTCCGGTCTATATCTTCCTCTCCGGTTTGGGGCTGAGTTTATCCAAGAGACCATACTCCGGGTATATCGAGTTTGTTGGACAACGTCTTCGAAGGATTATCCCCCTTTATTCTCTTTGGTCAGCCATTTATCTTTTTCTTCCGCCCACCGGGGGCCCGGTCTTTTCTTTTAAAACCTACGGCAAAGCAGTATTTACCGGCAGCGCTTCCTACCAGTTGTATTTTGTTCCCCTAATTATCCAGTTTTATTTGTTATTTCCCTTTTTGCGCAGGTATTTTCAGACCAGTGGCGGGCTTTTGCTTTCGTTCCTCATTACCCTGGCCTTACAGACTGCACATGTGTATTGTCCCAAATCGTTATGGCTCTTGGGTGATCAAAGGTTCTTCCTCAACTGGCTCTTCTTTTTTGTCTTGGGCCTCTGGTGTGCGCCCAGGCTTGCTGCATGGCAAAGGGAATTTCAGTCTAGACAGCCGGTTATTTTCATTACGTTCTTACTCTCTTTGGCCGGGATGCTGTTGGAAGCAAAAACCAATCTCTCGGCTGGTAAGGGTCTGGTTTATTCGTTGTCAAATATGCGGCCCAGTGTGATGATGTATAGCTTGGCCTTTGGCGCTTTAGTCTTATCTTGTAAATCCTGGCCTAATATATTCATTTCTTTCTTTCGTTTTCTCTCCGGAATCTCTTATGAACTCTTCTTAGTTCATGTCTTTGTACTGGTCGAGTTTAATGCGTTATTTATTCGCACTGGAATCAGTAAAGCCACTTTGACCTATGGTTTTTTTGCATTTTTGGCGGTACTAGTTTTTTCAATTGGTATTGTCTTGGTTCAGAAGTATTTGTTAAATAACATACTTCAGCTTATTTTTCTTAAGTTGTAACCGTATACGATTGGTGGCTTTCCAAAGGACTCCGTCCGCGCAGGACCGGTATTCTACACGTGGACATTTGGTGGAAAGATACCTGTAAAGATTAATTCGCCATCAAAATACAGGGGTTTTTTTATTTGTTTTAGAGGAAGAATATTGATTGAACATAAAAGTTGGGAGGGGAAGAGATGTCGCTTCTGGCAGATTACATGAGAAGAATGATTATTGAAAACACCCAGGAGTTATGGACGAAGATTGTTTCGGATAATTATACCCGCAATCTCTTTGCCATGGTTCCGGTTCTGCAAAAAACGGGATTACGGGAGATGGTAGAGGCTAACCTTCGCGCCACGGACGGGGAGGTTTTGGACAGACCACTGGGCAGTCCGGTAGTGCACTCCCCTTGGGAAAAACTGCTTTTGAACCCTGTTCACCTGCATCGTTTTCCCGTAGACGATCAAGAGAAGATCGATACTTCCACTACCATTGGCCCCCTGGCGGAGCGTCCGTTGAAATTGGCTATTCCGATTATGATTGCCGGCATGTCCTGGGGGTCCGCCTTAAGCCTAAAGATGAAGGTGGCCTTGGCCAAAGGAGCCTCAATGGCAGGTACCGCCACCAACACCGGAGAAGCGCCACTGCTGAAAGAAGAACGGGAAGCCGCCAAGCTCTTGGTGGGACAATATTCCCGTAGCGGGCTGATCAGTAAGGCGGAAGATCTGAAACAACTGGATGCCATCGAGATTCAATTAGGCCAGGGAGCGCAGGGGGCGGCCCCGGTCTTTCAGCCCTCCCGTTTTATTGGAGAAGATATGCGTGACTTGACAAACTCTCCGGAAGGAAAACCCGCCAAGATCCCGACCCGTTTAAAAGGTGTGCATAACCTGAATGACTTCTACCAATTGGTAATGGACTTAAAACAGTATGGTGTTCCGGTTGGGGTAAAATTCGCCGCTACTGATTATATGGAAGAGGAACTGAAGATCATGGTTGATGCCGGTGTCGACTATGTGGTGGTCGATGGAGCGGAAGCAGGCACCCATGCCGGGCCTACCATTCTCCAGGATGATCTAGGCTTGCCAACCTTGATCGCTTTGGCCAGAACCTCAAATTATCTGGAAGATCTAGGGGTGCGGGACAGAGTAAGCATTATCGCGTCAGGTGGATTGACTACCCCCGGACACTTTCTCAAGGCTAAAGCTTTGGGCGCGGATGCGGTATATATCGGGACCATCGCGCTGATCGCCCTTTTACACACTCAGATGACTAAGGCGCTTCCATTTGAGCCTCCAGTACAGATTGCGCTTTACACCGGAGTATTCAAAGATGAACTTGATCAGGAGAAAGGGGCGGAGAATCTAGCCAACTACCTCCATTCTTGCCAGGAAGAAATGCGTATGGCTTGTTATGCTATGGGTAAGAAATCTATTTTTGCGGTGAACCGGGCGGATCTGTGTTCTGTGGACAAAGATTTAGCAGCTCTTTGCCGAATCCGGTGGGCTTACAGGAGCGCGGCTCAACCGGCGGAACATGAGATTGGAGTAGGGGCGCCATTTGGAAGAGAAGAAGTCATCTCCCAAAAAAACCAGGAGTTTTTACAGTAATCCGGAGAAGGGGGCAGGGACCTTTCCATGTTCATCTGTAGTGGCGTGGGGGAGTAAAGAAATCTTCCGTATAATGCAGAGAATATGCTCAAGTTATGTGATTGCATGAGAGTAATGAAGATATTTGTTTGGATTACACAGAAAAATATAGGACCTATGCTGAGTAGATAATTAAAATACTTAAGGAAAAACATTGAGGAAGACAGAACTTTTTCCATCCATTAAGCGAGCATGAAACAATAAAAGGAGTGACAATTAGATAACTTATGAGAATAACTGGAGCAAGCAAGTATCTGGTGGAGAAGGCATAAGGGGAAGCGCCTTGCTGAATGGTACCTGTTAAAGCAGGTGCGTTTTTTCTTTTGGTAAGACCGGGCAAATCATTTTCTTTGTATCGGACAGACCCTGTCTCTTTGTCTGATCTCCATCTGGGAGGTGGGTAGGTGGCGATTCGTCTGATTGTGACAGGCGGTACTTTTGACAAGCAGTATGACGAAGTTCAAGGGACACTGACTTTTAAGAACACACATCTACCGGAGATTCTGGAGCGCGTCCGTTGTACGGTCGAGGTCAGAATGGAGCTTAATCAGTTGATTGATAGTCTCGAGATGCGCCAGGCGAACCGCTTGCAGATTTTGGAGGCTTGTAGAAGGGCGGAGGAGCGGCGGATCGTGATTACGCATGGGACCGATACCATGACGGAAACAGCCCGGATTTTAGGGGAGGCCGGTCTTGACAAGGTGATTGTTCTCACCGGCGCGATGATCCCTTATGCTTTTAAAAACTCCGATGCCATTTTTAACTTGGGCGGCAGTATAGTTGCGGTACAGCTGCTATCCCCTGGCGTTTATATTGTTCTGAACGGGCGGGTCTTTGCTTGGGATAATGTGTTTAAGGACAAGGAAAGAGGGGTGTTTCGGGAACGTCTTCCACAGCGGTAATGAACTAAACTCCGGGCAGAAAAAACCGGGTGAATTTCACCCGCGATCGGCTGACGCCAGTGATTTAGCGCCTTGACTAAGCCGGCCGGAGAGAGGCCGGCTTTGGCTCTCCCATAATTTGGTTTGGATGATTTCCCGCACCCGGTTTGCCGAGTCTCTGGCTGTAGTATTCTCTGGGGGGAAAGAGGGGCGCTGATGTGCAGACTAACCTCAGCCGGGCGAATCTGAAAGCCTTGGCGTTCCAGAAGTTTATATGCGCCGTTGATGGTGACAGGGACGATGGGGACCTGGGCTTTGAGGTTAAGTTTTAAACTTCCGGGCTTGAAGGAGCCTAGTTCACCGCTTTTGCTGCAGGTGCCTTCCGGGAAGATTACCGGGGATCGTCCTGTCTTCAACACCCTGCACCCTTCTTAACTTGCTTTCGTGAGACTGTCTTTCATTGCCGCCTTGTTCATGCAAGCCATTAGCCACCTCTCCCAACAAGACTGTTGTCAGTGGAGTTTACTGACAAGGTCCTTGTCTTCATTTCCTCGCCAATTCCCCCGTGCCTTAACTGTTTCAAACAGGGCCCTGTCCCCTTGTGCGTTTTATATTAGGTCGGTATTCCGCAAGGCGTCGCGAATTGCTCTCTCCAATAGCTCAATGCGGTCTGCTCCTTCTAATTCCGCGCCCATGTTATCTATTTTTATCTTGCCTTTACCGGCCTGGAGTTTAATTGTTTTTTCTGATTTGCCTTTACTTTGATCCAGGTTGAGAATTTTACCGGAATGCAGGTCATGGAGAAGATAAGAAAGCGTGAGGGAGCAGGTATAAGTGGTTTTAATTTCCATATAATCCCGTTTAAATTTAAAGCTGGGGAAGTCTTTTTTGACCAGTAGATTACTGAGTTTTACTTTGAGTAGGAGATCCAGCCCTAATTCAGCACGATAGAGTTCTTCGATGGAACCATTAAAAGAGTTGGTATGATCTGGAGTATCTAACAATAATTCCGGATTAACAACTTGCAGATCAACGCGTTTGCTTATGTAATCAACTATTGTTGCGCATAGACTAGAAGTGGGTACAGATTCACTTGTCTCCAGGATCACGCCCAATCGTCCGCCGGCGTACTGGTCCAGGAGACCCTCTTTGTCTTCTTCACAACCTGCACAACTCAGCAGAACCAGAAGGAATAAGCAAAAAAGGAACTTTTTTATGATCATCACCTCATTTGTTTTAAAAGGGTTTAAGCTAGTAGTTTCCGATGAGAACATCAAGTCAATTGTACCATAAATCAATCGGATTATTAATCGTTAATTCCTTCTTAGTAGCCGGTTAACCCGGTTGTTTTCATTTAAAGCTCCTGACCCTCCAGTAACAGGACGGCCCAAAATGTGGCCAATACCGCAGTGCAGGTTTGCTTCGGGTTTGCGCCATAAGTAAATTGAAGTAGGGGCCGGTGAAAAGATGAAGTATCTTTTTGGGGAACAGTTTTGATTTTGCGCAACCCGCCATTTATTCTTCAACCAGTCAGGCTTTACAGCGCGAGGCTGAAGTATTTTCAACGGAAGTATTTCAAAATAAAGCCGGTGAATTCAAATTTGTAAAGATCAGTTGCGGGAATAAAGGCATATTTGATAAAATAATAATATTAAGTATTTTTTATGTGAGAAGAATAGTATAGCTTTTCCCACAAAGGAAGTACGAAGGGGGCCAAAAAGTAATGGATCAGAACCAGCTTCAAGAAGTAATTGTCCAGGCGGTCCAGAGTGTTCCGGTGGCGGATGCCCATACCCATCTTTTTAACCCGGCTTTTTCCAGACTCTTGCTGAGAGGGATAGATGATCTCTTAACCTATCATTATTTAGTCGCGGAGACACTGCGGTATCATCCGGAAAAGATGGCGGAATTTTGGGGACTACCCGTCCAGAAGCAGGCGGATTTGGTCTGGCAGACGCTTTTTATCGAGCGGTCTCCGGTGAGTGAGGCGTGCCGGGGAGTATTAACTGTTTTACGAGCATACGGCTTGGATCTTGGCTGCCGGGATCTAACTGCTTACCGCCGGTTTTTTGCCGAACTGGACCCGGAAGAACAGGTGGAGATCGTCTTCAAAGAGGCCAACTTAAAATATGTGGTGATGACGAACGATCCCTTTGATCCGGTGGAAAAGGCCTATTGGGAACAGGGTGTGAACACCGATCCCCGGTTCAAAGCGGCCTTGCGGCTGGATCAGCTCTTAAATAGATGGCCGGAGACAGCAGGGCTACTGCAGGCAGAGGGTTATGAGGCGCAGGCGGAACTCTCCGGGCGAACCTTCGCGGAGGTGCGGCGTTTCTTGACTGACTGGGCCAAAAGGATGAACCCATTATATTTGGCGGTGTCACTCCCTCCGGATTTTACTTATCCTGATCTTACGCCCCGTGGCCGGCTGCTCAAAGAAGTGATTCTGCCTTTCTGTCAAGAACACGGGAAACCGTTGGCTTTGATGATCGGTGTGAAGAAACTGGTCAACCCCAGTCTTAGGCTGGCCGGAGACAGTGTAGGAAAAGCGCTCATAAATACAGTAGAAAATCTTTGTGTCGAAAATCCGGAGGTCAAATTCTTCCTGACCATGCTGGCTAGAGAAAACCAACATGAGCTGGCGGTAGCAGCCAGAAAGTTCGGAAATCTGATGCCGTTCGGATGTTGGTGGTTTTTGAACAACCCCAGCTTAATCCGGGAGATTACCAGGATGCGCCTGGAGTTATTGGGTCTTAGTTTTGTCCCCCAGCACTCGGACGCTAGAGTTCTGGATCAACTGATCTACAAATGGAGTCATAGCAAGCAGTTGATTGCCGAAGTGTTGACAGAAGCCTATACTGCTTTGGCGGAGACCGGGTGGGAGCTGAACGCGGCTGAAATAAAGCAGGATGTGGAAAGACTCTTCTTCCGTAATTTTGAGAAGTTTATGGGAATGGAATAAAAAAGAAAAGGCTCTGCTCAGGAGAGCCTTTTCTTTAGGTTTTGAGCAAGTCCGTGAAGAGCATTGCTTGGTTTTGCCTGTTTATCCGTGTTCGTACAGCTTTAGGCACATTCACACGGACGGTTGCTCTGTTGTTTACCAACCGGCGATCTTCAAGAGGCGGGCAATGGATTTACTAGTCTCCAAGAGATCTCCTTTTGAACGACGCCGGGCTTCAGTAAAGGGGATGGCTACCCGGTTGATGCTGAAGACCGCCTTGATTCCCCGTTTATAAACCTCTTCGATTTCATCACCTATATCCCCGACGACCGCAATCACAGGCACACCGCTGGTGTTGGCCCGGTCGGCGATGCCGATGGGAACTTTACCCCGCAAACTTTGGCCGTCAATCTTTCCTTCCCCGGTAATGATCAGATCCGCATCCGCGATGATGTCATTGAAATTAACAGAGTCCAGCACTATGTCAATACCAGGTTTGAGTTGAGCCGGAGTGAAAGCGACCAGGCCCGCGCCTAAGCCGCCGGCCGCTCCGGAGCCGGGGATTTCCTGGACACGGAGGCCAAGATCTCTTTGGAGAACAGCGGCATAGTTTTTGAGGTTGCGGTCCAGGTACTCAACCATGGCTTGGTCCGCGCCTTTTTGCGGAGCAAAGACATAGGCCGCGCCGTTCTCCCCATACAACGGATTATCTACATCACAGGCGACCAAGACTTGACAAGCGTCGATCCTTCGGTCTTTTCTGGATACGTCAATATGGCTCAGCCGCTCCAATCCTTCACCGTTGAGGGAGATCGGGTTCCCCGCCTGATCCAGAAATCTAACGCCCAAGGCCGCCGCCATCCCGATCCCGCCATCGTTGGTGGCGCTACCTCCAATCCCGATGATTAGTTTATGACATCCCCGGTTGAGGGCGTCCAAGATTAATTCACCCGTGCCGTATGTAGAAGTTAAGCGGGGGTTCTTTTCCTCTTCTACCAAGGGTAATCCGGAGGCGGCCGCCATTTCTATGACAGCGGTCTTTTGATCAGGCAGGATTCCATAGAAGGAGTCAATCTCCCGGAATAAAGGATCTTTTACTTTGACTTGAATCTTTTCTCCGCCCAGAGCGCTGAGAAAGGTGTCGACCGTTCCTTCGCCACCGTCTGCAATTGGTACTTTAACTGTTGAAATGTTGGGCAATATTTGTTGAAAACCTTCTGCAATGATGTTACATACTTCAATTGAGCTCATGGTTCCTTTGAACGAATCTACAGCGATGACTACTTTTTTCATGTTGAAATCTCCTTTCTACCTAAAGTCCCGCTTACTTGCACGCTATACTATGCACGTGTGATAAAAGAGATACAAGATTGTATCTCTATAAAATTTGAGTTAGGTTAATTAGCCTAAGCATAATTCAGTCGATGGTTCGATCATTTGGTATTATTTGAACAACTTGGCTTAAAAATTCTTCCACGTTACTGTGTTCTTTACAATAATTGAAGTGGACTGTACCAATTATAAATTTCGGCTTTTTCTTCCGTATCGTGCGGAGCATTTATTAAACTGGCGATAGCTTCTTAGTATCTGGTATTTGTGGGATGCCAACGTGTTCATGGGTTACTGACAATAAGTGCCATATCTATTCACGACAGGCGGCTTTCCGCTTTCTTTTACTAAACTAATAATCCTAATTAGTGTAGCTTTCAGCTAATCACCTAACTCAAAAAGTAATTCCCCTTATAAAGACGCCTTCCTGCCACCTTCCGGAGTAGTTTCTTTATCCAAGGCCTATTTAGTGTTTACTGTATGAAACCTTGAATAATCATGACCATAAAGCTTTGGACGATCCTCGCCCGCCGGATCCTTTAAATCAGGAAGATAGCCAGGATGGAAACGACAATAAGGGTGACAATTCCTTCCACGAGAGTAACGCCGGTTTGACATTTATAGGCGGTAGCAGTATCCAGGTCGGAGAATTGAGAGACCACCCAGAAGTAACTGTCGTTGGCATGGGAGACGGTCATTGCTCCGGCGCCGATGGCCATGACCACCAGAACCTTGGCGATCTCACTGGTCATACCCATGGAGGCCATTAGGGGAGCCATCATGGCTGAGGTAACGATCATCGCTACCGTAGAGGCGCCCATGGCGGTTTTAAGAATCATCGCCAACAGGAAGGGTAATAAGATTCCGATATTGTATTGAAGCAGAGAACTGCTGAGGGCATCCGCCAGGGGGAGAGCCTGTAGTATTGCACCCAAAGAACCGCCGGCGCCGGTAATCGCCAGGATGCTGGCAGAACTTTCAATGCCGTCGCTAATCCATTTAAACTTGTTACCATTTTCCCCCTTTGGCACCAGTGTCAAGGCTAAATAGATCCCTAAAAGCAGAGCAATTACTGGGTGACCGATGAAGTCAAAGAAGTTCTTCACAAAACCCTCGCCAAAGGGCGCTGAGGGGAAATTGCCTATAGATTTTATTGCGATTAAGATAATCGGAAGCACAATAGGAGCAAAAGAACGGGTTACACTCGGAAGTTTGCCGTATTTTTCCAGAAGTTCTTCTACGGTTGTGCTTGGATTGGCAGGCACATCAAATTTCGAACCGACTTTAACAGCATACCAGTAACCTGCGAGCATGACCGGGATGGAAACCAAGAGTCCGACCATGATTACCAGACCAAGGTTGGCTTGGAGTGTATCAGCCATGATGATTGGGCCCGGGGTCGGGGGGACCAGGCAATGGGTGGCGTATAACCCGGAACTCAGCGCCGTGGCCATGACTGCCAGGGAAACCTTAGATTTTTCGGCTAAGGCTCTGTTGATGGGGGAGAGGATAACGAAGCCGGAGTCACAAAAAACAGGAATACTAGTGACATAACCAGTGAGGCTCATAGTCAAAGCGGCTTTGTCTTTTCCCACAAGCTTCAAGATGAAATTGGCCATTGTTAAGGCTGCGCCTGTCCTTTCCAGAATGGTGCCGATGATAGTACCGGCAATGATTACAATACCGATATTCCCAATGATACTGCCGAAACCTGTGGTTATCTTGGTGATTAGCTCATTGACCCCCATCCCCGCCGTCAGACCGACAAAGAGGGCGGAGAGGAGCAGCACAATAAAGGGATGCCACTTAAATTTGGAAATCAAGACGATCATACCGACGATGGCTACAGAGATGATGAGAAAAAGACTAAATCCACTAGACATCAAAGATACCTCCCTTAATTACTTTTATTGCTATAAGGTCTAGACACGATTATGTTCGTGTCGCCTTTTGCAGCCGGTCCACGTAAATTACTAAGAGGTTGAGCATAACTGTGTGATAAAAATTATTACTGATGGAGAGCCCGGTAATCTCTTCAATTCGTTTCACCCGGTAAGCCATGGTATTTTTATGAATAAACAATGAATTCGCCGCCTCGGCCAGTTTAAAGTTGTGTTGAAAGAGGGCTTTCAAGGTTTTGATGATCCAGGGCTGAATGCGCCCCTTTTTATTCAGGATCTTTTGGTAGACAGGCCGGACAAAATGTTCCAGGTCCTCAGCACTGATTTGATTTAATAAATAATCGACTTGCACTTCCAATTCGGAAATATCTCTAACGGAAGCATCGCCATCAATCTTCAACAGTGTACGGGCTTCTTGATACGATTTTCCGTATCCGGAGAGTCCCGGGTGAAAGCTTCCTCTGGCAATTCTGGTTTCATAGCCGTATTGCCGGTAAATACCTTGGCTGATCAGGCGTAGCAGGTCCTGCCCGCCGGAGAAGCCGGTCACGGGGAGTTTTTTGAAGATAACCAGATATTGATTGAGTACTCCGTAGAAGTCCCCTTCCTCCAGATAGCGCTGGGCAAGGAGAAACTCCTCCAGTTTACTTGCGATCTTTAAAAACTCCAAAGAATCCTGGATGGAATAGTTTTTGACTTCAAGAATGATGGCGTAGCGGTTTACGTTGAGATCCAAATTGACCAACTTGGCTAAGCATAAAATCTCCTCATCGTGTTTTTCCAGGTTCTTATCATAGATGAGTTTTCTCAGAATCTGCTGTTTCAGATCGGTAACCAATTTGACCTGTTGAGCGAGGAGGTGTTGCTCCAGGTTCAACTCTACTGCTTTTTTTACCAGATTGGCAATGATCCTGACTTCATCCGGATGACCGTAGACACCTACTACACCAACGGTTTTTTCACCGACCTGGATCGGTAGGTTTACTCCTTCTTTGGCGCCGGGATAGTCCGGTACTTCTTCCGGATAGATTTCAATTATCTTTCCTGATTTAATCACATCGTCCGCGCCTTTATGGTAAGTATTGATCCGGTTTTTTTCACCGGAGGCGATGATCATGCCGTCCCTGTCCATGATATTGACGTTCCGGTTGTCAATCACTTCCATAGTGGCGTCCACAATCTTCTGGGCTATTTCGCGTAAATGCATGGAAACCTCCATAATACATTATTAATGTTATTTTCTCCGTGCAGGCTATGACTTTACCGACTGACCCGGTGAAGATTGACCTGAAACAAATTGATCCGGCGGTATTATTCAGTCAAAGTAAAGGCTGGTTCCGGTGGAATTCACGAAGAAGTTTTTTTGCGCCTCTTTCAGGCGGAGTGTGGCCTGCTCGCCTGTACAATGAGAGATGCCCAGCATGGAAAGGTTCAACCCGCAGAGATAATCCAGGGACTGCTCCAAGCGGACGTCATCCGCTTCCACCAAGTGGGTGCCGCCGATCAAGCAGTGAATGGGTTTGTTGAATCTGGCGCGCACTGTTTCTAAGATGTTGATCAGTCCAGGGTGGGAACAGCCCAACAGCACCACTAAGCCGGCGGTGACTTCCAAGACGATGATTACCTCATCTGTAAACAAGTCCTGTTCATAATGGTCTCCGTTATAAGTGAAAAACCTTTTACTTGGTTTTTCTAATTGACAAATCCTGGGGAAGTTAGTCACCACATAAACGCCGGGGCCGATCTCCGTAGTATCTGCAGACAGGCAGGTGGTGTCGATGGATTTTTCCTCTAAATACCGGCGGTCGAAGTTGTTGCCCAGATACTGCCAAGCTCCATTGTTATTAGCGTATTTGGGGGTAAAAAAACCTTTCCCGACCGTTAATTCAAAAGTAGGGCCGAAAGTTTGCACAAAATCTTTGAGTCCGCCGCTATGATCGTAATGGCCGTGACTGAGGATTATTTTCTCCGTTTTGCTCAGGTCGATATTGAGCAAGCCGGCGTTGTATATAAATTTACTGCTTTGTCCGGTATCAAAGAGAAGGCGTGTGCATTTGGATGCGTGAGCCGGATCGCCGACTTCAATAAAGAAAGAGAGACCGTGTTCATTTTGGAGCGCCAAATTTTCGCCTAAGGAATTCTCGACTAAAGTTGTGATTCTTACTTTCATCATTACCACCTTCGCTTGAAGTAACACGGCGTTAACAAAGTTTTTCTTCATTATATCCGAAGGCTTTAAAAAAATCATTGGTTATTTACACAAAAAAACGTCGGTTTTCTGTGATAAACTTGTGTTATTTTGGCTGTTGTGATGGGACGTAAGGAAAGTTCCCGTTCAGTTTGGTTAAGTGTGTGTGGTATAATTGTAATTACACAATATAAAATACAACTAAGTTGTGGCCAGAGAGTAATCTTTCAGCATAGCGGTATGCAGTGTTGAACAGCGCAATACAGCAGTTTTAACTCGCGCGTTTTCTGCGGGCAGCGCTGACCAGTAGATGCAACGGGTGATCAGAGGCGGTGAGAGACTAATGGGTATCTGCTACCGTCTGCTGCCGGCAGAATCTCAATCTGTCCGGGACGAGAGCTGATAGAAGGGAAAGCAACAAAGCACACGATCTGAAAGGGGGACTAATTATGAAACGCATCGGGATCCTAACCGGAGGGGGAGACTGCCCGGGTTTGAATGCGGTCATCCGGGCGGTGGTAAAGACCGCCGATGAACACGGGATTGAAGTCATCGGTTTTAAAGATGGTTTCCGCGGGGCTGTTGTAAATGAGTATCTCCGATTGACCCCTGCCGAGGTAGTGGGGATTCTAATCAAAGGCGGCACTATCTTGGGGTCGACGAACCGCGATAATCCTTTTCACTTTAGATCGGAAAAAAATGGAGAGACCGTCTATACCGATCGTTCGGCGGATGTGATCCGAAATTTCCATGACCATCACCTGGAC